>JASHNV010000013.1 GCA_030041455.1 Spirochaetia bacterium | reverse complement strand
CGCCTGCCTCGCCCGCGCGGTACTCGCAAGCGACGGGAGCGGAACACCATGGCGATTCACGTGGTCCTCCATGAGCCTGAGATCCCCCAGAATACCGGCAACATCGCGCGAACGTGCGCAGGCGTCGGGGCGAAGCTCCATCTCATTCGCCCCCTCGGCTTTTCGACATCGAGCCGCGAGCTCAAGCGCGCCGGCCTCGACTACTGGCACCTCGTCGAGGTCGCCTACTACGAGAGCATCGAGGATTTCCTCTCCAGCCACACGACCAATCAGCTCGTATTTCTCTCGACCAAGGCGCCTCGATCCTACACCGATCTCGCCTATCGGGACGGCTGCTGTCTCATTTTCGGGAAGGAGAGCGCGGGTCTGCCCGAGGAGCTCCTCGAGCGGAACGTCGAGCGCACGGCTCGGATTCCGATTCGGGCGCAGGCGCGCTCGCTCAACCTCTCAAGCTCCGCGGCGGTGGTCGTCTACGAGGCGCTGCGCCAGCTCGATTTCCCCGGTCTGCTCCGCGAAGGCAGGCTGAAGGGACTCGAGCGGAAGCCGTAAGAAGGGCTCGGAAGCATCCACCTCCGCTTTTTCCTCCGCGCGTGTTACCTCCCGCGGAGGTAATTGTTTTCTTTATCATACCGGAGCGGGTGAAACCGTTCCCGGATACCACGTTCCAGCCCAAGGACGGAAAACCATGAAGCTATCGGTTCCGATCTTTCTAGCCGGCGCCTTTCTCGCGGTCTTGGCTTCGTGCGCGACAACTCCGAAGCCCGCGACGCAGAGCACGACCCCGGCTCCGCAGGCCCAGTCTGCCGCCCCGCCGGCGGCGGCGCAACCCTCCTCACCCGCCGCCAAGCTCAAACAAGCGCAGGATCTGAAGGCGCTCATCGACCAATACAACCTCGCGAGCCAAGCCGCCGACACCTACCAGGCGGGCAGCGCGGCTCTCCTCGCCGGACAGCAGGCGATGGGAAGCGACAACGCGACGGCAAACGCGAAGCTCGACGAGGCGATCGGGGATTTTAACCGCGTGATCCAGTCCGGATTCCCGCCGCTGATCCAGGCGCGACAGCAGCAGGTCGACAAGGCGAAGGCCGCGGCGTTGGCAGTCAAGGCGGACACGGCCGTGCCCGACCAGTACAATCAGGCGGTGGCCCTCGAGCAGCAGGCGGCGCAGAAGCAGAGCTCAGGCGACTACGCCGGAGCCTATGAGCTCCTCGCCCAAGCGCTCGACGCCTACAACAATGCCGCCAACTCGGCAACGCAGCAACGCGCCCAGGCGCTTCAAGCGTTGAGCGCCGCGAACGCTCAGATCGATCAAACCACGACTCAGGCTCAGGCGCTTCAGAAGAGCCTGCAGAGCGAGCCCACCGCCGGAGGGGGTACGCAATGAAACGATTCTTTATTGCCGCACTCGCGCTGATCGCTCTGGCCGCTGCCAGCGTGTCGGCGCAAAATCTTCTCGATAACGACGCCTACAAAAAGGCACTCCAGCTGCGCGATCAGGCGCAAGCGGCCATTGCGGCCGGGAACTACAGTCAGGCGACGCAGCTCTCCGGGCAGGCGGAAGACTACGCGAAGCAGGCGCTTCAGATCGCCCAACAGCTTGCCCTCGCGTATCGCGCGACGAATTGGCTCGGCCTCGCGAAGGACCGGGTCGCGTTCGCCTCGACGCTGAACGCCGCCACCCGCTTCCCCAACGCGTGGACCACCGCGCAGGCGCAGCTGTCGACCGCGCAGAGCGACTATGACTCGAAGGATTACCCGAACAGCATTACCGCTTCACAGGCGGTTCTCGCCGCGCTCCAGAGCCTGCCGGCTTCGTCGCAAAACGGGATTCTTCCCGCGGAGTACACCGTGAGGCTCCTGCCCGAGGACCGCGACTCGTTCTGGAACATCGCGAAGTATCCGTTCGTATACGGCGATCCGCTCAAGTGGCCCGAGCTCTACCAGGCCAACAAGCAGGTGCTCCAGGATCCCAACAATCCCAACCTCATCCAGCCCGGAATGGTCTTTACGATCCCCTCCATCAACGGCGAGCCGCGAAGCGGCATGTGGCAGCCAACGGGAGTCGCCGCCAACGACGCGTCGCCGCAGATTCAACTGCAATCGGGCACGCTGCCCGCGCAGTACACCGTGAGGCTCCTGTCCGAGGACCGCGACTCGTTCTGGAACATCGCGAAGTATCCGTTCGTGTACGGTGATCCGCTCAAGTGGCCGGTGCTCTACCGCGCCAATAAGCAGGTGCTCCAGGATCCCAACAATCCCAATCTCATCCAGCCCGGAATGGTCTTTACCATCCCGTCGGTCAACGGTGAGACGCGAAGCGGGATGTGGCAGCCGCCTGAAAGCTCCGGCAAGTAAGGAGTCGCTCCCCGTCGGATGGACCCGCCTGTGGCGGGTCCATCCGCCTGTGGCGGAGCGCGCGATTGTCCTCGTCATCAACTTTTCCCCACCTAGCACGCCGCCTGCTTCCCCAAGCGATTGATTTCGCCCTTTCCCGGTTCGAGCCCTTCGTGGTACCCTCGGGCGCCCGGAACGGGGCGAGGAGGAGTCATGAAGGTCGGCATTATCGGGTTCGGGGTCATGGGAGAGGCGCTCGCCGCGGGACTGAAGGCGAGTCATCCCGATATTGAGCTCTTGGTCTATGAAAAGATCGAGGCGAGTCGCCTTGGAGCCAGGGAGCGCTACGGCGCCCGCATCTGCCCGACTCCGGCCGACGTCGCCTCCTCGAGCGACCTGCTCGTTGTCGCCGTCAAGCCTCAGAGCACCGACGAGATCATAGCCTCCTTCAAGCCGGTCACGAAAGGCGCGCGGATCATTTCCATCGTCGCGGGCAAGCCGATCGCCTATTTCCAGGCCGGACTCGCGACGACGCAGGTTATCCGCTTCATGCCGAACATCGCGGCGCGGGTCGGGAAGGCGTTGGTCGGAGTCTCCGCGCCCTCGGAGGCGACGGACGAGTTCCGAGGCCAAGCCGTCCAGATCGCCCGGGCGATCGGGGAAGCGGTCGAGCTTCCCGAGGAGCTCCTCGCCGGCGTCACGGGACTCTCGGGGTCCGGCATCGCCTACGTCTTCGCGTTCCTCCACGCGATGGCGCTCGGCGGCACCCAGGCGGGGATCGCCTACCCGACTTCGCTCAAGATCGCCCTGGAGACGGCGCTCGGCGCCGTCGCGCTCCTGAAGGAGTCCGGGGACCACCCGATCGCCCTCCTTTCGAAGGTGATCTCGCCCGCGGGCACCACGGTCCAAGGCGTGCGCGCTCTCGAGGAGGCCGGTTTCACCGCCTCCGTCATGGACGCGGTTGTCCGCGCGGCGGATCGGGCTCGGGAGATCGAGGGCTGAGCGGGAGGGCGCGCCGCTCCCGCTCCAAGTCCCGGAGCATGAGTCTGAAGCCCAAGCTGCCTGCGAGTCTGAAGGCCGCGCAGAAGAGAAAGGCCCAGCGAAAGGTCATGAAGCGCAAAAGGCTCACGCCGAACAGGGGCGCTATGATGGAGGTCACCGTCACCGCCGTCGTGTAGTAGGCGATGTAGGTGGCCTTCTTGTTCTCGGGCGTCATCTCGAGCAGCGTGTTGAACAGCGCCAGATTGACCCCGGAAAAGAGCGCTCCGGTGAACGCCTCGAAGCCCGCGATCACCCACAGGTGCTGAGAGAAGGAATAGACCACCGGCACGAGGAAGATCGGAGACGTCGAGATGAACAGCGTCATGAGATTGCCGCGCCGGTCGAGCGTCCGCTGCCAGAAGGAGTAGCCGACGAGCGCGCCGCCGGTATTCAGCAACGAGAGCACGCTCACCCAGACGTTGTTCGCGTGGAGCACACGGACCAGGTACCAGGAGAAAAGCGGCCAGGGCGTCTGCCAGGCGAGGTAAAACAGCATCGAAACGAGGGTGTAGCGAACGAAGTTGCGCTGCGCGAGGATCTCCGCGAGCGCCTCGGCGATCTTCCTCCGCCACGCGAGGCGCTCGCGCGCGCCTGCGGCCGTTTCGATCGAGGCGGCCGCAGGCGGGGCCTCCCCGCGATCCTTCGGCTCCTCGATCCTGTTGAAAACCGCGAGCTCCACGGCGGCGAGCGCAAAGGCGAGCAGGAACGCGATCTGGTAGCCGATCGGGAATCGGCTGCGGTCGAGAAAGACTCCGGTGAGCACGGTCGTCGCGGTCCCGAAGACGTTCATGAGCCGGTTGCGCGCGGCGAAGGCCCGCGACCGCTTGTCGGGAGGAATGATGCGCGCGATGAACGTCTGCCAGGCGATGCTTGAAATCGCGCCGGGGAGATTCATCAACGCAAGGAGCAACACGAAGATCGTCGCCTGGGAGCGGGGAGCGAAGAACGGGACCACGGCGAGCGCGAGGTAGAAGACCCTGTTCGCGAGCATGAAGCGGTAGGTGAGAAGCTTCCTCTCCCGTGCGCGGTCGATGAGCCGCGCTCCCGGAATCATCGCGAGGAGACTGACCACCGCCGGAGCGGAGGTGAGGAGCGCCACGTGCAGCTGGCTCGCCCCGATCTTCATCGCGAAGATCGCGGTGAAGGGCCCCACCATGCTTGCCGCGGTCGAGGAGAAAATCCCGTGGAGGCTGTTGGTCCGGATATTCCGCTCGCCGCTCTCAAGCGGCTCCCGGCCCGAGCGGCGAGCTCCGAGATAGGTGTCCACGAGGGACTGAAGCTTCGGCGATACTTCGATCATGGTGCAGGAAGGAATCGAGAGGTTGCTCCGCGACGCCCTACGACAGTCAGTATACCAGATCGACCGATCGTCGTCAGCTTGTGCCGCTCGCCGTAGTCGGCTATGATCGCCCCATGCTGGACTTGAAATTCGTGCGGGACAACGCCGATGCGGTGCGCCGCAACGTGGACAACCGCTTCATGAAGGTCGACGTCGACCTCGTAGTCAGGCTCTACGACGAGCGCGGCGCGCTCGTCCGCGGGATCGACTCCCTCAGGCAGCGAAGGAACGAGAACGCCGCCGCGATGAAATCGGCCGCCGACCAGTCGGCTCGCGAGCGGCTCGTCGATGAGGGAAAGCGCCTGAAGGAGGAGATCGCCTCGGCGGAGGAGAGTCTCGCGCAGACCGAGAAGCGACTCTTCGCCGAGGCTGCGAAAGTCCCGAACATGGCGCACCCGGACGCTCCGGTCGGCAAGGAGGAGAAGTCCAACACGGAGCTCCGCCGCCGCGGCGCGCTTCCCGTCTTCGACTTCAAGCCGAAGGATCACGTGCAGCTGTGCGAAAGCCTCGGACTCGTCGATTTCGACACCGCGACGAGAGTCTCGGGGACGAAGTTCTACTACCTGAAGAACGAGGCGGTCTTTCTCGAGCTCGCGCTCGTCCGCTACGCGCTCGATTCGCTCGCGCGGCGCGGCTTTGCTCCGATGATCACCCCGGACATCGCGCGCGAGGAGATCGTCGAGGGAATCGGCTTCAATCCGAGGGGCCAGGAATCGAACATCTACTCGATCGAGGGAACGGGCACCTGCCTTGTCGGGACCGCGGAGATCACGCTCGGCGGGTACTACGCGGACCAGATCCTCGACTCGGCGCGCCTGCCGATCCGCTTCGCGGGGCTCTCGCACTGCTTCAGACAGGAGGCGGGCGCCGCGGGACAGTTCTCGAAGGGACTCTACCGGGTTCACCAGTTCACGAAGGTGGAGATGTTCGTCTACTGCCGGCCGGAGGAGTCGGAACCCATGCACGCGGAGCTCCTCGCGATCGAGGAGGACCTCTTCGGAGGACTCGAGATTCCCTACCGCGTGGTCGACACCTGCACCGGAGATCTCGGCGCCTCCGCGTACCGCAAGTTCGACCTCGAGGCTTGGATGCCCGGCCGGGGAGAGGCCGGGGACTGGGGCGAGATCACGAGCACCTCCAATTGCACCGACTACCAGGCGCGCCGCTTGAAGGTACGCTATAAGGAGGCCGGGAGGACGGCTTTCCCCCACATGCTCAACGGAACCGCGATCGCGGTCTCGCGCGCGATGATCGCGCTCATCGAGAACTTCCAGCAGGCCGACGGATCGATCCGGATACCCGGGGCGCTCGTTCCCTACACGGGCTTCGACCGAATCGGACCCCGCCCCTGATCCTCTCCGGGGAGAAAAAAGGAGCACCTCCCGGAGAGGAGGTGCTCCGTGCGGGCGGCGCCCCTGTCAGGCCGCGGCCGCAAGGGTCCTCGCGGCGCTTGTCGGAACGCTTGCCGCTCCCTACCCGATCGCGATGCCGCCGGTCTCGCCCGTGCGAATGCGGTAGACCCGCTCAAGCGGGAGCACGAAGATCTTGCCGTCTCCGATCTCGCCGCTCTCGCCGCTTCGCGCCCCCCTCATGATTGCCTTCACCGCGCGGTCGACGAAGTCGTCGTTTACCGCGATCTCGATCCTGATCTTTCGCAGGAGGTTCCCGCTCTCCCGATACGAGCGGTAGATCTCGGTGACGCCCTTCTGGCGGCCGTGACCGACGACTTCCGACACCGTCATGAGATTGACCTCTTCCTTGTAGAGCTCGGCCTGGACGTCCGCGAGGCGGTACGGTTGGATGATTGCGATAATGTATTTCATCTCTCACTCCTAGTCGATGACCGTGTAGGCTTTTTCGTCGTGCTGCGTGAGATCGAGGCCGATGTTCTCCTCCCGCGGCGTCACCTTTATTCCGACGAGCCAATCCACTAGCTTGAACAGGATTGTAGTCACGACGAACGAATAGACGAGGACCGCGCCGATGTCGGCGAACTGAAAGAGCATCTGCCGCGGATTGCCGTAGATCAGACCGTTGATCCCCGGCTGAATCATCGCCGTGGCGAAGAGACCGGTGCCGATCGCGCCCCACGCTCCGCCGATCGCGTGCACGCCGAAGGCATCGAGCGCGTCGTCGTACTTCGCGGCCGGCTTCAGAAGCGCGACGGCGAGGTAGCAGACGACCGAGACCACGATGCCGATCACGAGGGAGCCGGCCACGTTGACGAAGCCGGACGCCGGGGTGATCGCGACGAGACCCGCGACGGCCCCGGTCGCGGCGCCGACGGTCGTCGGCTTGCCGTGGAAAAGGACATCCATGAACATCCACGTGAGCGCGGCCATGGCGGTGGCGGTGTTGGTGACGAGGAAGGCGCTCGCCGCAAGACCGTCGGCGCCCACTCCGCTTCCCGCGTTAAAGCCGAACCAGCCGACCCACAGGAGCGCCGCGCCGAGGATGACGAACGGCACGTTGTGGGGTGGAGTCGAGGTGCCCTCCGGCATCCTGCGTCTGCCCAACAGGAGCGCGCAGGCGAGGCCCGCGACGCCGGAGTTCATGTGAACGACGGTGCCGCCCGCGAAGTCGAGGGCGCCGAGCTTGCCGAGCCAGCCGTCCGCGGACCATACCCAGTGCGCGACGGGGTCGTAGACGATGGTCGCCCACAGGGTGATGAAGAGCGCGAATCCGCCGAACTTGATGCGCTCGGCGAACGCCCCCGAGATCAACGCCGGCGTGATAATCGCGAACATCGCCTGGAACATGATGTAGATGTAGTGGGGCACGAGGTGGGTCGCCGCCACCGGATCGACGTAGGGGCTCGGATCATAGGGCCCGATGCCGTTCAGGAACGCCCATTTGAACCCGCCTATGAACGGCGAGAGCGGACCGTCGCTGTGGCCGAAAGCGAGACTGTACCCGATGACGACCCACTGAACGCTCACGATCGCGGCGATTCCAAAACTGTGCATCATGGTCGAGAGGACGTTCTTGCGCCGAACGAGCCCTCCATAATAGAACGCGAGACCCGGAATCGTCATCATGAGAACGATCGCCGAGGCGACGATCATCCACGCCGTGGCGCCGGTATCGAAGGGCTGCGCGGGCGCCGGGGCAGGTACCGCGGCGCTCGCCGTCCATGCGTTCGTCGACGCGGCCGCGGGAGCGCTCGCCGCGGGGGCGGCCGTCGTGGTGGTCGCGTTCTGGGCAAACACCATGCCGCCGGACGCAAAGAGAACCAAAAACAGGATGAGAAGAGTCGCGAATCTTTTCATGGTTACCTCTCCTGCCGGGCAGATGCAGGAAGCATGCCAAAAGGACTCGCGAGAGGTCTCGCAGGGATCGAGGCGAGAGGAATCGTCGGTTTCTTCGAGGGGCGGGAGCCATGCCCGGAGGAGACGCACCGATCGTGGAAATCAAGTCCTTTTCCGGCAACAAGATACCGAGAATCTCGAATTCCGCCGAAAAGCGGCCGGCGCGACGTCTACGCGGACGCCGGTCGAGGGATGACCGGGATCCGCCTCCGAGAGGCCGCGTCTCGAGCGAAAAGTTCCTACGCGGAGGTGTGATATCTCGAAAATACCGACGTGGAGGAATACTCGGTCATTCCTTCCTTCAGAGCCGTACCCCGCCTCATCCAGCCTCGCCGCGGAGCCGACGGACCCACCGCGCGAGCGCGCCGAGGAGCTCCCGGAGCCGCTCCCGCACGCTCTCGTCGATGAGATTGCCCCGAGGGTCGAACTTCTCGACGGCGCCCATCACCAAAAGCTCGGGCTTGTTGATCGGCAGCATGTTCGTGAAGACCGCCACCTGGCGGAAGTGCAGCTGGGCCCTGCCGGTGCCGAGCCTCGCGCCCGCGCCCATGATCGCGATCGGCTTGCCGTCGAGCGGCGACTCGCTCGACGGCCGAGAGACCCAATCGATCGCGTTCTTCAACACGCCGGAGATCGAATAGTTGTACTCCGGCACGGCGAACAGGAGCGCGTCGGCCTCCCTGATGCGCTCCTTCAGGCGCAGCACCGCCTCCGGGAAGCCGCGCGCCTCGACGTCGCCGTTGTAGAGCGGAACCTGCGAGATGTCCGCGACCTCGAGCGCCATGCCGGGGGGAAGGACGCCCGCGGCGGCGCGGAGGAGCCCCGTGTTGAACGAAGCGCTCCTCAGGCTTCCGGAGATCCCCACTACGCTCACGCTTGTCACGGCGTCTGCCACGATTCCTCCTTGGCGCGGCTCATTCAGGCGTCAAGAACCGCGCGCATCATGGCGCGGATCTCCTCGAGCTCCTCGTCGACGATCGCATGCGCGGCCCCCGGATAGAGACTCACCTTGACGTCGGCTCCGAGCTCCCGCAGGATGTCGGCCGACCGCGCGACGCGCTCGGATGGGATGAACGGGTCTCGGTCCGCGCAGCCGAGGAAGATCGGCGTTCCGTCGAGCCTCCCCGGGTAGCCTGAGAGCTCGCCGTCGGCGCCGATGAGGCCGCCGCTCAGAGCGACGACCCCGCCGTACCTTCTCGGGTAGCGCGCGGCGTACTCCTGCGCGAGGCAGGCGCCCTGCGAGAATCCGAGCACGATGATCCGCGACTCGGGCAATCCCGCGGCAACGGCCTGCCGAAGCACGGCGTCGATTTTCCTCAGGGCGGAGCCCAGGAACGGCTCGTTGCTCCCGCGCGGCTCGCCGAAGGGGTTCGGATACCACACGTTCCCCGCCGCTTGAGGCGCGAGGTAAACGAAGCCGGCCTGGTCGATGTCGTCGGCGAGCCGCAGGAGGTTCGGCGCGCTCGCCCCCCGCCCGTGAATCATGATCATCGCCGCGGACGCCTTCTCAAGCTCCTCTCCGGCGCTGAACACGTGAGTCGCGGCGTGCGGATCCCCTGAGTCCATACTCGTTGCCTCGTGCCTCTCTTCGCGCTTGAAGATACCCCGTTTCGCCGCTCTTGGCAAATCGAATCCCGCCGAAGGCTCAGCTCGCCTCGGACTTCAGCTGGCGGGAGAGATTGCTGCAGATGCGCTGGTAGATTGCGTTGTAGCGATTGAGGTAGTAGATCTTGACCTCCGAGTCGCGCGCCCACACGCTCTCCGGGTAATCGCGCGAGACGGTGAGAAAGCAGGTGTAGGCGCGGTGAAAGAGCCCGAGGGAGACGACCGCGAGTCTCAGGACATCGAGACTCTCGGTGGTGTAATCGATCCGCTGGCTGCCTTGCAGGTAGCGCTTGAGGAAGGTTCGGCGGGCCTCCGAGAAGTACCGAAAGCCGAGCTTGTAGTAGACGTAGGCCGGGTCCTTCAGGGGCCCCACGGCTCGATCTTCGCCTTCCGCTCGCGCGTCTTCCGGCCGGCTTGCGGGCTCGCTCCCGGGTTCGACGCGCTCGGCCTCCTTCTTCGCGTAGAGCACGGCCAGGTAGGCTTCGTTGATGCGCATCATCCGCAGCTGATAGCGGCCGCGCTCGGCCTCGGGATGGAGATCGGGATGATTGAGCTTCGCGACCGTATGATAGGCGCGCTTGATCTCCTCGAGCGTCGCATCGGGGCTCACGGACAAAAGCTCGTAGAAAAGCTGCGAAACCATAGCATTCCGACCGGTCGGCGCATCCGCCGGTCTCGATGGACCATTATACGCGAGCGTCGAGGCGGGGGCAACCGTGGCGGACGGGTCGCGTAGTGACGAGGTCTCAGGCGGCCCGCGAGCGCCGAGGCCCCAGGTGCCGCCGCCTGCGGGCGTCCCGGCCGGAACCGCGGGGCCAATCGCGCCCGACTTGGGTCTCTGCCCTCTTCCTCCGGCTACAAGCCCATGACCTGCTTGAGGGTGAGCACCGCGAGGATATACGTGGTCTTCGCCTGCTCGAGACCGACCTCCGCCGAGGTGAGCGCCGCGGAATAGGTGAGGACGTCGAGGTTGGTCGCGAGCCCGACTTGGAACTCGGCGACGTACAGCTCGTAGGTGCCCCGCGCCTGGTCCACGTTCTGCTGCGCGAGATCGAGGCGGTCCTTCGCGTCCTTGATGCCGAAGAGCGCGCTCTCGACCGCGATCGAGATGGACTGCCGCTCCTGGTCCTCCTGGACGGCGAGGGAAACGACCTGCGCCGAGGCCTGCTTCACCTGCGCGTCGATGAGACCGCCGTCCCAAATCGGCGCCGAGACCGAGACTCCGATGTCGTAGCTTCCCTCGTTGAGGTTCACGGTCCAGTCCTGCTCGAGCGTCGCGTCGGCGTTGAGAGAGACGACCGGCGAGTATTGGCTCTTCTGAAGCGCGAGGTTCACCTGCGCCGACTGCCGGTTGAAGTCGAACGTCAAGAGCTCGCTGCGGTTCTCGTAGGCGGTCTTCAACGCCGTCGCCGCGTCGATCGTCGGGAGCGCGGGCGGAGGGGTCTCGGCGACCTGATACACCGTGTCGAGCGGCCAGCCGAGCGTGCTCGAGAGCGTTTTGCGATCCACGTCGACCGTGTTCTCGGCGGTCCGCACGTTGAGCTCCGCCTGCCTCGCGGCGACCCGCGCCTGGAGCACGTCGAGGCTCGTCGCCTCCTGGGCGTGGAAGAAGCCGAGGGTCCTGCTCAGGTCTTCGTTGTCCTGCTTGAGGTTCGCCACCTGAACGTTCACCGTCTCCTGATCGCCGAGCAGCGTATAGTACTCCTCGCGCACCTTGTAGTCGACGCTCTTCTGCGCCGCCTCGTAGGCGACCTGCGCCGCCTCGTAGGTATAGGCGGCCTGCTGGACGGCGGCCTGGGCCCTGCCGCCGGGATATCCGTCATAGAGCGTCTGGCTCGCCTGAAGGTCGAAGAGACTCGCGGTGTCGGTGGTGATCCCGGGGCCGGAAAAGACGCTCTCCGCCGAGACCGAAACGTTCGTCGCGGGCCCGGTGAGCGCGAGGCCTCCTTGGACGTTCTGGCCGATGAGGGTCGTGCTCGTCGTCGCGGTCGCCGCGCTCTCCTCGATGCTCTCCGTCGACGCCGACGAGACTCCCGGGAGATTGTCCTCGAAGAAGTAGCCTCCCGTGGCGCCGATGCTCACGCCGTTCTGCGCGCGAATCGCGAGGTACTGCTGGCGCGCGGCGTCGAGGGTCGCCGTCGCGAGCTGCAAGTCCGGGCCGTTCGCCATGGCGACCGCGAGCGCCTGGTCAAGGCCCACGAGGCCGCCGTCGGCCCCGAGAGGCTGTTCCGCCGCCTGCCCCGAGGCGGCGGTCGCCCCGCCGATCATGAGCGCGCCGATGATGCCTGCCTGCACGAAGTGCTTCATGATGCTTCCTTGAAGGAGGGTTTGGGCGATCGTCAGCGGGGAATCTGTCTCAGCGAGGAGGCCATTTTCGCGAGCTCGTCTCCTCCGATGTCCGAAACGAGGACGTACCTCGTGCCGCACTTCATGCCTTCAAAGACGGTGAATCCCCGCTCTTGCACGCGGCGCGCGGCCGGATCGCCGAGGAAAAACTCCCGAATGCGGTTCGGCCAGAGCGGCGCCTCGACTTGGAGGAACAGGGAGATCGAGGACAGGCCGTCGGTGTAGAGGATGTGGACTCCCGGCGGCGAGTAAAAACGGCCCCTCGGCCGGAACTGCCCGACCTCGTCGAGGATGAAGCCGGTCGGCAGATAGGCGGGCGAGAGGAGCACGAAGGGCTCGCTGCGCGCGTAGCCGTCGAGCTGCCTGACCACCTCGGGGCTCAGCGCGCCGATCCATGGGCCGCCGTCCTCCGACCCCCCTGGGGGCACGAACGGCGCGGGCAGATCGCCCCGCGGTCCCTCGGCGGGATTGGTGAGCGTCCACGAATCCGGCGAGAAGCGCACCGACGTGAAGGAGACGAGCCGCGACTCGGAATTGAAGGGCCGGTCGATCGACGCGCGAAGGACGATGCCCGTCCCGGCGTCCACCCATATTTCCTTCGTCTCGCGATCGGGGTACTTCGGTATGAACTCGATCTCGTAGGTATCGCGTCCGGCGATCCTCACGCCGCTCTCGGCGCGCAGGGTGTAGTTCGCGAGGAGCAAGGAAAGATCATGATTGAGACGGCTCCTGAATCCGTGCGAAAAAATGCGAAAGGAGCCCGGCGAGACGAAATGGCTCATGCCCGTGCCGATATGCCGTCCCCGGAACCTCGCGGCAAGAGCGGGCGGCGCGACGATCACGACACGATCCTCTCCGGTCGTCCGGTGGACGATGTCGACGACCATCCGCCTGCTCGCGCCGTTGTACACGTCGACTTCGGTGAAGCTTCCGGAAAAGGAGACCTCGCTCGGCGCTCTCGCGATCTTCGCGAGGAGCGAATAGAGGTTCTCGGAAAGAGCGGGATCCGCGAAAGCCGCTCCGGCGACGAGGAAAAACAGCCCGGCGAGGCAGGCGAGAAGCCGCTTCATCCTCACTGTCCGTTGTAGCTCACGGATACGTACTGCGCATTCGAGAAGTGATCCCCCATGAGAACCTGCTGGTCAATGGTGCTGACGTGGAAGTCGATGTACGGAACGTACGTCGACGACTGCGCTTGCTGTCGGTCGGGGGCGGTGATCAAGACGGCGCCGGCGACGACGAGGATCGCGGCCGCGGCGAGCGAGCCGGCAAAGATCGCCCTTCGCGCGGTGGCGCCCGCCGTCCGAAGCCGGCGGAGGCGCAGCCCCGGCGCTCCCGCCTTCGCGACGATCGCTCTCCACTGCTCGTCCCAGAATCCGTCGTCGTGCCGGGGAACCCGCAGTCTCTCGACCGCGCGGCGCAGCGCGTAGAGCGAACGGACCTCTTCCTTGCAAGAACTGCAGCGCGCGACGTGGCTCCGAATCGACTCGGAGGCTCGAGAGGACAGCTCCTCGTCGACAAAGCGCTCGATGCGCGAGCGAACGAAAAGACAGGTAATTCTCATGGTCATTCCACCATCACATCCTTGAGGATCCGCTTCAGGTGTCCCCTCGCCCGATGAATTCTCGAACGCACGGTACCGATGGAGCAACCGAGCGCGTCCGCGATCTCCTGATACGAGGCGCCTTCGATCTCGCGCAAGATGATGCAGCTTCGCTGCTCGGGATCCAGCAGCTTGAACGCGTCGTGAACCCGCTCCGCCTGATCGTTCTTCACGGCGACCGTCTCAACGCCGTCAAGCTCGACCGGCTGAAACGCCACGGACTTCATGCGTCTCCTTTTCCTGATCCAGTCGATTGAAACGTTAACGGTTACTCGGGTGACCCAGGTAGAGAACGACGACTGGAATCGGAAGGCGGCGATCCCCTTCAGGACATGGATGAAGACATCCTGCGTCACGTCAAGGGCGTCGTCATGGTCAAGAACGATCCTGCATGCGATCCGGTATACCTTCTCGCGATACCGCCGATAGAGCTCGTTGACTGCGGACGAATCGTTCTCCTGGCACCTTCGAATCAGCTCAGCGTCAGTCAGTTCTACGAGCATCTCAACCATTCTTTGGCCATTGGACGGACCCTGAATCGGGAAAGTTCCCTGCCGGACGTCTCGCTCCATTCGATCCCTAAAAAAAACTCCGCCGCTTCGGGCAGAGTTTGGCTATGCAAGGTAAGGGACCGAAACTACTTGCAGAACTTGTTGAGCGTGGCGACGAACTCCTTGCGATAGTCGGTGAACGAATACTGCGGCCGCCTCGGCTCCATGACCTCCTGCACCGCGAGATGCAGATCCTTGAAACAGGCGGCGCACAAATCGCGATTGAGGAGCGTGTAGTACGTCTCTCCGCGCAGCGCGTCCGGAACGGGCTTTTTGCATGAATCACACATAATGCTTGTCATAAGGTCTCCCCTGCTCTGTCGACTGAACATCACCTGGCGACATTGTACCGGGTTTGCGCGTGGCTGTCGAGTATCCTGTTCCGCCGGACCCCCTTTTCAGGCCCTTCGGGAGGCTCGGGCGAGCGGATCTCGAGACCTCGCGGAAGCGCGCCGAGAGGGCGGCAAGCTCTTCCCCGGTCCCCTCCCTGCCCGCTCGCAGGCGCTCAGGGAGCACGCGGAACGGGACCGGAAAGCCGCGCGGATCGCAAGCTGCCCGCTTCGGAGATTGACGAGCCGCGCGGGAATGAAGGTGCAGGCGGACGCATCGGGCCGTTCCGCGCGCAGTCGAGCGCCCCGTGAACGAGGGTCTGAAAGCCGCCATCCGGGGCCGGTGCGCACGGGCCCCGAGGTTCCGATCGTCGCCATGCCGGCCTGAATGCCGCCTGCCCTCCTCGCGTCGCGCGCCTTGAGCCGACTCCCGGCGAAAAGGCGTGGTGAGCGCGCACGACCGCCGACGCGGCCCGATCGAGGCAATACCCCCTTAGGCCCCCGCCGGGCCTTCATGCGCTCGCGCGAGGCGCGCGCGTCCGCCTTCCGGTCCCCCTCCTTCGATTCTCCCCGTCTCGAGCTTTCTCGTACGATCGCGGTACGGTCGATCGACTCGAGCGCGGCTCCCTTCCCTGTGCGGCCCGCCCGGTGTATCATTTTCCGGTCTCGTCTTTCCCGAGGAGGGGG
>JASHNV010000105.1 GCA_030041455.1 Spirochaetia bacterium | reverse complement strand
CGAAACACCCTGAGAATGCCGGGCTGGGAGCTCGCGCAGGTTGTGCTCGGGCTGACCGTTCCCTTCTTTCTCTTCCCGCAGCTCGTCCTGACCTACACGCCCCTCTTCTTCCTGAACGCTCCAACCAATTGGGTCGACGCCGTGCTCCTCGCCTATCCGGCCTTCGCGTGGCAGTTCGTCCTGTTGATGCTCGTGCTGTGGTCGCACGCCCAGATCGGGACCCACGTCGTGCTCCGCCTTCGGCCCTGGTATCCCAAGGTGCGCTGGATTATCGTCGCGCTCCTCACCCTTCTCCCTTTGACCGCGATCGGCGGATTCCTGGAGGCGGGAGCCGGGCTGCACACGGAGCTGGTCGGCGGAACGCTGCCCCCATCCGACGCGCCGCACCTCCTCGGAGCGGCCGGGGTCGCGACCTTCGACCAGATCCGCTACTCCATCTACCGCGATTTTGGGCTGCTCTACCTCGTCGTGTTCACCGCGCGAGCCATCCGATTGCTCCTGCGCAGGCGCGAGGTCAAGGTCCTCGTTCGCTACCCCGACGGCCGGAGCGTTTCGGTCGCCCCGGCTACCACGCTTCTGGAGGCGAGCCGCATCGCCGACATTCCGCACGCCTCGATCTGCGGCGGCCGCGGCCGCTGCACCACCTGCCGCGTCAAGATCGAAAGCGGCATGGACAACCTGTCGGACGTCGGCGAGCGCGAGATGAAGGCGCTCAGGCGCATCGGCGCGGGGCCCGGCCTGCGCCTCGCCTGCCAAACGGAAATTCTGCGGAACGAGGTCCTCATGACGCCGCTTCTCCCGGCCCAGCTCACGCCCCCGCGAGCCCGCGGAGAGACGCCCGATACCGTGGGCCGCGACGTTCGGCTCGCGGTCATGTTCGTGGATATCCGGGGCTTCACCGCGCTCGCAGAGGGGAAGTTTCCGTACGACGTCGTCTTTCTCTTGAACACCTACTTTCAGTCGATCGGGCGCGCGATCGAGGCGCGCGGCGGGACGGTCGACAAGTTCCTCGGGGACGGAGTGCTCGCCTACTTCGGCCTGCGAGAGGAGAGCCGCGCGGCCTGTCGAGACGCGATCGCGGCGTGCCGGGAAATCGCGGCCGGCCTCGAGGCCGTGAACGGCCGGCTGCGAAACGCCCTGAGCGAGCCCCTCCACCTCGGCGTCGGCCTCCATTTCGGCGACGTGGTCTTCGGCGAGATCGGCTACGAGTCGAAGAGGTCGCTCACGATCATCGGCGACACCGTGAACACCGCGGCGCGGCTGGAGGAGCTCAACAAAAGCGCCGGCAGTCAGATGATCGTGTCCACGTCCGTCGCGGCGGAAGCGGGTTTCGATTTCACCTACCTGAAGCTCGCGAGCGTCCGGGTTCGAGGCAAGAACGAGCCGCTTCGCGTCTACGTCATCCGCGACATTTCGCGGGATTTGCCCCCTGACGCCTGACGGGCCGGGCGCTTGCGGGCGCCCGGCGTGCTGTCCCGGCCAACGGGCGCGGGAATGCCCCGGGGTCCGCTTCCTCCCGATCCTGCTCCCGGGATACCCTGCGAACGAGCCGTTCGTCCTCTTTCGTGGGGTCTTCGCGCGTCCGGCCGGTGCGACGTCGACCTTCCGGGAACCGCGACGGCCGGGAGCCATCGCCTCTACGCGCGGGAGCCGGCCGGCGCTTCGAAGCCTCTTTGAGGGCCGATCAGCGTCCGCTCGCGGGGTCGTAGCGCCGGACCGCGTGGGACTCGCGGACGATCTTCCGTCCTTCCTCGATCGAGGAGATCTCGCCCTGCGCGATCTGCTGGATCATGATGTTCCCGATCGCGGTCGCCTCGACGGGGCCGGCCAAGACCGGGAGGCCCGTCGCGTCGGCGGCGAGCCGGCAGAGGAGCGCGTTCTGGCTGCCGCCGCCGATGATGTAGAGCTCCCTGAACGTCCGCCCCGAGATCTCCTCGATCATGGCCACGGTCTTCCGGTACGTCGCCGCCAGGCTCTCGAGGACGCCGCGGACGATCGCCTGCGGGCTTTCGGGAACCGGCTGGCCGGTCTCGCGGCACCACTGCCTGATCCGCTCGGGCATGCCGTCGCTCGTGAGACCCGGCTTGAGGAAGCGAGGAGCGTCGGGGTCGATGGAGAAGCCTGCGGGCCCGTGCTCCTCGGCGAGACGGCTGAGGTCGGCGTAGCTATAGGAGGACCCCTCGAGGTCCCAGGAGCGCTTGCACTCCTGCACGATCCACAGACCCATGATGTTCTTCAGGAAGCGAATCCCGCCGTCTGCGGCCCCTTCGTTCGTGAAGTTGTACTCGAAGCTCTTGTCGGTGATGATGGGCCGCTCCGACTCCACGCCGAGGAGCGACCAGGTGCCCGAGCTCAAGTAGGCGTAGTCCCTGCCCGAGGCGGGGACCGCGGCCACGGCCGAGGCGGTGTCGTGGCAGCCTGAGGCGATGACCACGACGCCGCTCGGGGCTCCGGTCTCCTGCGCCACGGCGGGAAGGAGCGGACCGATCACGGTCCCCGGCATGACGATCTCCTTGAAGAGCTCCGAGCGCAGGCCGAGGCGGGCCATGAGATCGACGGCCCACTCGCGCTTCGTCGGGTCGAACAGCTGCGAGGTGGTCGCGATCGAATACTCGTTCTTCATCTCCCCGGTGAGCCAGTAGGTGAACAGGTCGGGGGTGTGGAGGAAGTGCGCGGCGCTCCGGTAGAGCTCCGGCTGCTGGCGGGAAAAGGCGAAGAGCTGGTAGAGCGTGTTGATCTGCATGAACTGGATTCCGGTGACGCCGTAGACCTCGCGCTTCGAGACGATCCTGAAGAGTTCCTCGGCGACCGAATCGGTCCTCGCGTCGCGGTAATGGTAGGGATTCCCGACGAGCTCCCCGCGGGAGTCGAACAGGCCGTAGTCCACCCCCCAGGTGTCCAATCCCACGCTCGAGACCTCGCCGGGATACCGCGCGAAGGCGATCTTGAGACCCGCCTTGATCTCGCTCCAGAGGCCGAGGGTGTCCCAGTACAGCGCGTCGCGCACGCGAACCGGCACGTTCGCGAAACGGTGAACCGTCTCCACCGCGCGCGCGTCGCCGACGATGATCCGACCGCTCTCGGCGCCGAGGTCGATCGCGACGTGCTTCCTCACGGCCTACCCCGACCGCTTCGCGCCGGCAAGCTCGGCGCGGTAGCGCTCGACTTCCCAGGTTCGGATGAAATCCCGTTTGTCCCTCGGCATGAGCCGCGCGCCGCCGAAGCTCTCGGCGTACGCGACGACCTTCAGGGCGTCGAGGAACATCGCGCGGGCGGCCTGGATCCTCGCCTCGTTCTCGCCGCAGACGAAGACGCCGAGCCGCTCGACGGCCACGATCCGCGGATTATGGCCGTTCGCCCGGCGGTAGCGGTCGAGCCTCGACGCAATGGTTTCCTCCAAGCCGGGATCGGGGACCCAGAGGGGCTCGTGGGCGCAGTAGACGATGTGGTCGGGGGTGTACGAGAGAGACCGGATCGGCGCAAAGGCGCGCCGGGAGGAGACCAGCCGCACGATCTCGCGGTTTCGAAGAAAGAGCGGGCGCGTCGCTCCGCCGGCCACGAGCTCCGCGAGGAGCTCGCCCGCGCGCCCGGCGCGGTCGCCCTCCTCCGGCGCCGCCTCGCCGAGATCCGCCCGTCGCGCAATCCGCTCGCCGAGGGCGCTCATGATTCGCTCGTAGACGCCGCGAACCTCCTCGACCGAGTCGGCCGAGACGAAGACCCCATGGTTCTGGAGGAAGACGATGGTCGGATAGGCGCCGCCGCGCGCGAGGTGCCGCTCGACCGAGCGGCGCACGAACGCCGCGAGGACGTAACCGGGGTTGACGACCGGGATCCACAGCATGCCGGCCGGGAAAAGACGCCCCGCGGCCCGCTCGCCCTCGCGCGAGCAGGTCAGGCCGTTCACGAGCGCGGGATGCGTGTGGACGACGTACCTTCGCGCCAAGAGCTCGTGGAGGAGCGTCTCGACGCTCGGTCGGAGCTCCTGTCCCTCGTCGCGCGAGGCCATGAGATCGGCGAGCGCGGCCTCTTCCCGCTTCGCGGGATTCCGCGGATAGCTCTTGCGCCAGATCGCCTCGAGCCGATCGCGGCGCATCCTCACCATCGAGCTCTCGGTGAGCTCCGCGAGCGTCGTTCCCGAGGGCTTGATGTAGAGAAAAGCGTCGTCCTTGAACGAGGTGTTGCCGCCTCCGGCGATGACGTAGTCGTCGCCCCTCCCGTACTGCCGCGAAAGCTCGACGAGCTCCGTAAGACCCATCCGCCTCTCCTCAGCTTCTCTTGCTCGTGGTTGCGCGCTCGTAATCGTGAACCCGGTCGACGACCTCGACGTCGAGGGGAACGTTCGCCCGGAGGCAATAGTAGTCCCACACCGCGCCGGACGGCAAGCTCTTCGCCGCCTCGAGGAGCGCAAGGCGCTCGAAATAGTCGCCGCGCTCCTCGGCTCGAAGCAGCCGAGCGCGCGGCTCGAGAAGCGCGAGCAGGAGCGCCTTCAGCGTGGCGCGCGCGCCGATCGTCCAGGCGCCGATCCGGTTGATCGTTCCGTCGAAAAAATCGAGGCCGATGTGGATACGTCCGATTCTTTCGCTCCGGACGATCTCCTCGCAGAGCATCCTGAGCTCGTCGCTCAGGACGACCACGTGGTCGCTGTCCCAGCGCACCGGCCGGGAGACGTGGAGGAGGAGCTCGTCGCAGAACAGGAGGATCCCGGACAGCTTGTCGGCGACGAGCTCGGTGGGATGAAAGTGCCCCATGTCGAGGGCGAGGAGCTTCTTCCGCGTGATGGCGTAGCCGAGATAGAACTCGTGCGAGCCGACGACGTAGGCTTCGCTCCCGATTCCGAAGAGCTTCGACTCCACGGCGTCCTTCATCTCGCCCTCCGGGTATTCCTTCTCGAAGATCTCGTCGAGCGAGCGCTCGAGGATTCTCCGGTGGCCCATCCGGTCGACGGGGAAGTCCTTGAACCCGTCGGGAATCCAGACGTTGTGCACGCAGGAGCTCCCGAGCCCGCGTCCGATGGCGGCGCTCACGGCGCGGGCGCGCTTGGCGTGCTCGATCCAGAAGTCGCGGATCTCGGGGTTTTTGCTCGACAGGGTGAACCCGTCGTTCGCCTTCGGATGCGAGAAGAACGTCGAGTTGAAATCGAGCTTGAGGGAGCGCTCCTTCGCCCATTCGATCCAGCCGGCGAAGTGCCTCGGCTCGATCCTGTCGCGCTCGACGAGCTCGCCGCCGAACTCGCCGTAGCTCGCGTGGAGCGAGAGCCGGTGGCTCCCGGGAAGGAGCGAATACGTCTCCTTCAGGTCGGCGCGCAGCTCCTCGACGGTGCGCGCCTTGCCGGGATAGTTGCCGGTGACCTGGATGCCGCCCCCGCTCAAGGTCGCCCCCGGTCGCTCGAAGCCGCCGACGTCGTCGCCCTGCCAGCAGTGGATCGAGAGCGGTATGGTCGCAAGAGTACCCAGCGCCGCGTCGACGTCGACGTCGAGCTCCGCGTACTGCTCTTTCGCTAGCTCAAAGGTCTGGCTTTTCTTCATGGGTCCTCTCCTCCTCTCGCGTATCCCGTGAGCCTCGCACGCCTCTTCGACCTTGACAATAGCGCGCTTTGAGCCGCACCTTTTTCCCGATGAAGCCGCCCCTCCCGTGGATCGGTATCGAAGCGCTGCGCTCGGCCGCCTGCGATTACCTGTACCTCCTCGAGCGGTCCTATTCGACGAGCTCGGCGCTGAAGCTCGTCGGCGACCGCTACCGCTTGGGCGCGACCGAGCGCTCGATGCTCTGCCGCGGCGTCGCGCCGCGGCGGGACGCAGCCCGGCGGAAGGAGACGAAGGCGAGCTCGCCGCGCGGAGCGAACCTCCTCGTCGACGGCCACAACGTGCTCTTCACCGTCGTGAACTACCTGGACGGCCGGCAGCTTTTCGTCGGAAACGACGGCTTCCTCCGCGACTCAGGCGAGCTCCGCGGCTCGCTCGGTGCGTCCAGCGACCTCGCGCGGGCGGCCAGGATTGTCCTCGATCTGCTCGCCGCCGAGGCGCCCGAATCGGTCCTTTTCGCGCTCGACGGACCGGTATCGCGAAGCGGAGAGCTCGCGGCGGAGCTCAGGGAGGGGATTCTGACCCGCGGCATCCCGGGAGGCGCCGAGCCGGTCAGGTCGCCCGACTTCGCGCTCAAGGAGCGCGAGGAGGGCATGATCGCGACCTCGGACTCCGGGATCATCGACCGCGCGCGCGTTCCCGTGCTCGATCTCGCCCGCGCCGCGCTCGACCGCGCGTTCTCTCCCGACTTCCCGGACCTCGCGCTCGTTGTTTGACTGCCCCGCCGAGGCCGGCTATGATCAGCCATGAGCAACCATCTCGCCGGGCGGGGAAGCCGCTACCTCCTCCAGCACGCTGACAACCCCGTCGAGTGGTACCCCTGGTCGAGCGAGCCCTTCGAACGGGCGGCCCGCGAGGGAAAGCCGCTCCTCGTGAGCATCGGCTACTCCTCGTGCCACTGGTGCCACGTCATGGCGCACGAGTCCTTCCAGGACGAGGCGACCGCCGAGCTCATGAACGAGCGCTTCGTCGCGATCAAGGTGGACAAGGAGGAGATGCCCGACGTCGACGGGTTCTACATGGAGTTCCTCACCCGGCTCTCGGGCCGCGGCGGCTGGCCCTTGAACGTGTTCGTCAACCCGAAGCAGGCGCCCTTCTACGGGGTGACCTACCTGCCGAACGCCCAGTTCCGGGAGCTTCTCGCGTACGTCGCCGAGGAGTACGCGAAGCGGCCTGAAATGCGCGAAGCGGCGATCGACAAGGTCTTCGCGATCGGCGGCCTCGATCCCGAGACGGTGCGCTCGAGGATGGAGGGCGTCTCGCTGGTGCCTCCGGTCGTTCGGCAAGGCGCTCAGTTCCCCCAAGCGCTCTTCCTCTCCTTCGCGCTCAAGCGCGGCGAGCGCGACTACGTCGCGCAGGAGCTCGACAACCTCGTCGCGAAGGGGCTTTTCGATCATATCGAGGGGGGATGGTTTCGCTACTCGGTCGACCCGGATTTCAAGATCCCGCACTTCGAGAAGATGCTCTACGACCAGGCAGGGCTCCTCGCGCTGTGCGCGGAATCGTACGACCTGCGCCCGGAGCTCTGCGGCTACGCGATCTCCATGACCGCCCGCTGGCTCCAGTCCCACATGAAGCTCCCAAGCGGCCTCTACGGAAGCGCGACGGACGCCGACACCCCGGACGGCGAAGGATTCTACTACACCGAGGAGGAGAGCGCCGATCAGGCGGAGCGAAGGCTCTTCCGCCTCGACGAGTGCGGGGTGCACGAAGGTCGCTACCTTCCCTGGCTCGATTTCGAGGCGTATCGAGCGGACCCGGAGGGAGCGGAGCGCCTCGTCGTCGCGCGCCGCGCGGGGCGAAAGGCGCGCCTGCCGCCCGCGCTCGACGCGAAAGCCGTCGTCAGTTGGAACTGTTTCCTCGGCCACGCGCTCCTGCGCTGCGCCGAGCGCCTCGAGAGCGACGAGCTCGACTCGATGGCGGTCGAGCTCGCGCGGAGCCTTGCCCCCTTCGCAAAGGGCCCGATCCCGCACGTCGTCTACGGCCGGCAGCCCCTCGCCTCCTCCGATTACCTCGAGGACTACGCCGCCTACCTGCTCTTCGCCTCCGACCTCAAGCGCTCCGGCCGGGCGGCGCCTCCCGACTCTCTCCTTCAGGAAATTCGAAGGCGCTTCTTCAGGGGCGGCTACCTCTTTCATTCCTCCGAAACGAGGTTCGAGAGCCTGAGCCTGTGGCAGGACGCCCCGACGCCCTCAGGGGGGAGCATGCTGCTCACCGCGCTCCTGGACCTCGGCGAGAACGACCTCATGGGGCTCGATCGGCTTGCGATCGTGGAGCTCGCGGCGGAAAACCCTGCCTTCTTCGGCCTGTGGTGCTCGGCGTTCGACCGGCTTTCCGCGCATCCGTGAGCGTACGGCGGGTGCCGCGCGATCGACCGCCGGATGCGGTTTCGTTCCGCTCGCCGCGGTCGACGACGCGACCCCCCGCCGAACCGTCGCGAGGCTTGCGGTGCGTCAACGGCTTCGTGGCGCGGTAGGATGGCGGTAGGTTAGGTCGAAGGGAGTTTTCTCCGTCTTCCGCCTGAGATCGTCGGCTCTTCCCTGGGCGAGCGGATGACCATCGAGCTCGTCCAGACGGCTCTGGGCAATGCGTTGCGGCATCGCACGCCACTCGCCGGGTGCCTCAACCACGCGGACCCAGGGAGCCGGTCCTGCGCTCACGCGTATCGGGCAGACGTTGAGCGGGCGGGGATGGTAGCCTGATGTCGCCGAAGGGCACCTGCTCCGGCAACGCCCCGGCGGAGAGCTTCCGGGGGCACGTGAAGCAGGACCTGTCCACCGTCAGGGTTCCGAACGCGAGCGGAGGCGATCATTCAGGGCTCCATCACGATCTTTTCCGACCGGATGCGACGACATTGGCGCTCGGCAACGCGGCACCGTCGGTGTACGCCGAGAGCTCCTCCGCGTAAAGGAGGTCCGCCTAAAAAAGCTCGTGTCCGCTCTTGACGGGACAGGCCAGTACCGCGCCTACGTCGCTATACGTCTCTTTTCGCCATCACCCCTGACAGGAGGTCCACCATGACGTGGTCACAAGATCGATTCAACGAGACCATTCACTTCGCTGCGATTGCCCACGGGAGTCAGCGAGTACCCGGTCAACCCTATTCGTATGTCGTCCATCTCGCAAACGTGGCGATGGAGGTCATGGCGGCCCTCGCCTCCTCGGAGGGGATCGACGCGGACCTCGCGATCGCGTGCGCGTTGCTTCACGATACAATTGAGGACACGGCCACCTCCGCGGCGGACATCGAGGAGAAGTTCGGAACGGCCGTACGCGCCGGCGTCGAGGCGTTGACGAAGAACAAGGCCCTTCCGGAATCGGAACAGATGACGGACAGCCTCAACCGCATCCTCGAGCAGCCGCCCGCGGTCGGTATGGCGAAAATGGCGGACAGAATCACCAACCTCCAAAAACCTCCCGGTCATTGGCGTACAGAGAAAATTCGCGATTACTACGAAGAAGCGAAGGTGATTCATCAGCGGCTCGGACACCTCCACCTCGGTCTATCGAAACGTCTGGAAACGCGCCTGGAACGGTATATCCGGTATTTCAGCGAAGGAGCCGTCGGATCGCCGTAGGTTCTTCCGAAGGCGGGGTGATTGATCAAAGCGCCTGCTCATCCGTAGCCAGATAAGGTAGGTTTCACACCATAGAAACGCGGCCGGGAGTGGGGCTGCTTTCTTCCGGGGAGGAGAGCTCATGCCGGAGCAGTCGGATAACAAGAGCGCGGGAAAAAAGAAAAGCCCCACGCAATCCAAAATCGTCCCGTTCAAGAAGGATGGAGCGGCAAAGGCGCGGGAGGCTCAATGTACCGCGCAGGATTTGATATACGATGCGTTGGAGACGCCCAGCCGCGGCAAGCGCGTCAGCATGGCGCGCGAAGCGCTGAAGCTCTGGCCCGATTGCGCGGATGCCTGGAATTTGTTGGCGGAGGAAGCGGGGACGCCGGAGGAGATGCTGAGGGCGTATGAGGAGGCCGTGGCGGCGGGCGAACGGGCGTTGGGCAAGAGAGCGTTCAAGGACGCCGTGGGCTATTTCTGGGGGTTGTTGGAAACCCGGCCCTACATGCGCGCGCGCATGGGCCTCGCGCAAACCCTGGAACATGCCGGACGCGTCGACGAGGCCATTCCGCACTATCGGGAATTGCTGAGATTGAATCCGAACGATAATCAGGGCATCCGCTATGTAGTGCTCCATGCGCTGATCGTAGCCGGCAGGGACGACGAAGCCCGGACCTTCATGAGCGAGTCGCCGGCGGATAGCGCGGCGGCGTGGCTCTATCCGAAAGCGCTGCTCGCCTTTCGCCGAGATGGGCGCTCGGAAAAGACGGACCGGCTGTTGCGGAAAGCGATCGAGCGCAACCGCTTCGTGCCGCGTTACCTCATGGGCAGGAAGCGCATGCCGCGCGAGCTTCCCGACTACATCGGCTTCGGCGATGAGGACGAAGCGGTCGCGTTCGTTTTCGACTACCAGCGTGTTTGGCAGGAGACGGCGGGCGCGGTGGAATGGCTGAAAGCCGTCGCGAAATGATCGGGTTCCGGCTTCGGCCGCCGGCGCATTGTCGGCCCCGCGAGCTCGGCAAAATCGGCGGACGACGTCATGAGGAGCTCGACGCGCGCGTGGCGGTAGGCAGTTGGGCGAAGGTGAACCTTCGCCCAACTGCCGCTTCCTTTGACACTCGACGCCCGACTGTGTATGATGCGCGGATGGCGAGCCCGAGAACGTACTATTATCTGCTCGACGGCCTCACCCCCGACAAGGGCCAAAGGATCAAGCGGGCGCTCGAGCAGGTGCCCGACATCAAGTCGATCATCGTCGGGTTGAGCCATGGAGTCGTCGAGATTCGCGCGACGCGCGACCCCGAAGTCCAGATAAAAATGGCCTGCTCGATCGCGGGTGTGACCTTCCGACTTCGGGTGAGCAGGAAAAATCTCTAAAAATGCGTTGTCCTACGCAGAGGTGGCCGCAATGAACACTAGCCTCCGCATGACCGTGTATTCATGCGTCCTTGCCGCGCTCATGGTTGTCGGCGCGTACATAAGCATTCCGGTCGGTCCCGTTCCGATCGTCCTCGCGAACTTCTTCGTGCTGCTTGCCGGGCTGCTCCTCGGGAGCCGTTGGGGCGTCGCGAGCGTCGCGATCTACCTCGTGCTCGGCGCGCTCGGGCTCCCGGTCTTCGCGGGCGGAAGCGCCGGGATCGGCGTCTTCGCGGGTCCGACCGGCGGCTACCTCGTCGGCTACCTCGCCGCGGCGCTCGTCGTCGGCCTCGTCGCGAGCGGGGGCGTCGTCCTCGACATCGTCGGACTCGTCGCCGGCGCGCTCGCCATCTACGCCCTCGGCATTCCCTGGCTCAAGCACGTGCTCAACGTCCCGTGGCCCAAGGCTTTCGCTCTCGGCATGGTCCCCTTTCTCGCAGGCGACGCGATCAAGGTGGCGGCGGCCTTCGCCGTGGTGCGCGTCCTCAAGCGGAGCGCCCCGGAGCTCTTTCCGGGCTTCAGCCGCGCCTCGGCCGACAACCCGCCCGCCACCGGCCTACCGGGTTCCCCGGTGTAAATGAGCCTCCTCGAGGTGCGAGGGGTCAGCCATCGCTTTCCCGACGGCAGGACCGCGCTTCGCGAGGTGTCACTTTCGATCGAATCGGGCGAGCTCCTCCTGATCGCGGGGCCGAACGGCTCGGGCAAGACCGTCCTCATGAAGCATCTGAACGGACTCCTTGCCCCCACCTCCGGCGTCGTCCTCCTCGAAGGCCGTCCGCTCGCCGACTGCCTCGCGGAAGCGCGACGGAGGGTCGGCCTCATCTTTCAAGACGCCGACGCCCAAATCGTGGGCCAGACGGTCCGAGAGGACGTCGCCTTCGGCCCCGAGAACCTGAGGCTGAGCGAGGAGGAGGTGCGCCGCCGCGCCGACGCGGCCATGAGCGCGGTCGGCCTCCTCGGACTTGCCGACCAGGCGCCGCACCGGCTGTCGGGCGGGGAGAAGCGACGGCTCGCGGTGGCGGGGGTCCTCGCGATGGAGCCGAGCGTGGTCATATTCGACGAGCCCTTCGCCGCGCTCGACTATCCCGGCATTCGGCAAGTTCTCCGCGAGATACTGAGGCTTCATGGCGGAGGCCACACGGTCGTGGTGATCACCCATGAGATCGAGAAAGTGCTCGCCCACGCGACGCGGATGGCCATCATGAGCGCCGGGACGATCGCGAGGGTGGGGACGGCCGCGGAGCTCATCGACGTCGTCGAATCGTACGGCATTCGCCGGCCCCGGCTCGACGCGCGGGGCATCCGGGGGATCACGTGGCTGACGTAGGCGTCTTCGAGTACCGCGGCACCGAGAGTCTCCTCCAGCGCTACGACGCCCGCCATAAGCTTCCCGCGCTCGTCGCGGTGGCGGCCGGGCTCCTGCGGAGCCCGCCGCTCGGGCTCCTCGCGATGAGCGGCGTGGTCGCGTGCGCCGCTCTCTCGAGCCGCGTTCCCCTCGCCGGAATCCTGCGGCAGCTTCGCGGCTTCTCGGCGATTCTCGTTCTCGCGCTCGTCGCCGAGGCGTTTTCCGTCCCCGGCGCCCGGATCGCTCCGGGGCTTCCGGCCACGGCCCAGGGAGTCGAGAGCGGAGCGCTCCTCGCCTGGCGGCTCGGAGCCCTCATCGTCGCGGGCGCGCTTTTTGCCGGGTCGACGTCGGTCTCGATGGTCCGTTCGGCCGTCGCGTGGTATCTCAGGCCCTTCCCCTTCGTGCCTGCGGGCAGAATCGCCACGATGCTGTCCCTGACCGTCACCTTCATTCCGCTCGTCTTCGACACCTACCGAGGGATTCACGAGGCGGCGCTGTCGCGGGGCATGGCGCTGCGGCGCAATCCGCTTCGAAGCGCGCGGATCGTGGCGGTCCCGCTCCTCATCCGCTGCTTCAGCCGCACCGACGCCGTGGTATCGGCGATGGAGGCGCGCTGCTACGTCGACGAACGCACCGTCGCAAGCCTTCGCTCCCGGCCCGAAGACTGGGCGATCACCCTCGGCGTCGCGGGGGTAACCTCGGCATCCCTGTTCTGGCTGCGATAAGGCTCCGCGGGAGAGGCGGGCCGCAGAGCGGCCCGCCTGGCCGTGGATCGGCCCGCCTGAGCGGGAGCAGCACGGCTTCGACGTCCCGCCTCGGCTTTCGCGCGGGAAGGCGCCTCAAGCTCGCGATACGGCTGGCTCCGACGAGCCTTGACAGCGCGCATGAATGATGTACAGTGAAACTGACAGCGGTGAGGAGGCAGACCGTGCCCGAGCCCACGAATACGCCCTCGATCTCAGACGCAAGCACGCCGAGCGCGGGAAGAATCTACGACTACATGCTCGGCGGCCACCACAATTTCGAGATTGACCGCCAGGCGGCCGACGGACTGATCAAGCAGGTCCCCGAGATGCCGCAGTGGGTGCGCCTCATTCGCTGGTTTCTCGGCGCCGCGGTCCGAAGCATGATCGACGACGGCTTCTCGAAGTTCCTCGATTTCGCGTCGGGGCTCCCCACCGTCGACCACATCCACCAGATCGCTCCGAAGGGGACCAAGGTGGTGTACTCCGACGTCGATCCGGTCACCGTCGCGTACGCCCAGGAGATCGTAAAGGGTCTTCCCGAGGTCGCCTTCGTGCTCGGCGACGCGCGCCGTCCGGAATCGATCCTCGATCTCGACGTCGTCAAACGTCTCTTCGGCTCCGATCATCGCCTCGCGATCGGCTTTAACGGCATCGCGTGGTTTCTCGAGGACAAGGACATCATGCACGCGCTCGACGTGCTCTACGACTGGGCGAGCCCGGGAGCGAAGCTCTTCATCTGCGACACGAACGTCAACGTCGTCACCTCCTCGACCGACAAGATCGCGGAGTTCTACAAGCAGGTCCGCCAGCCGGTATTCTTGCGTTCCGTGGAACAATTCGAGAGTCTGTTCGGACGCTGGACGATCCAGGAGCCCGGCGTCCAGCCGCTTGAAGCCTGGCTCCCCATCGACCGATCGGGAATAGAAAAGACTACACGTCGAACGGGCGGTAACCTCATCGGCGCCATCCTCGAAAAGCGATGACGCCGCAAGCAGGATGAGCTCCCCCCGCTTTCCGTCGCTTCGCGAGCGACAGAGCGTTTTCGCCGAGTCGCTCTCCGCCTTCTTCTCGTCCAACGCTTTCGAGAACCGCTACATGTTCCACCCGACGCGCATTCCGCAGGCCGCGGCGGAAACCGTCGAATGCTTCCTCCGCTTCGTCGAATCGGGCGAGAAGGAGCCGGTGGTCTCCCTCGGTCGCTCCCTTGAACGGCAGGGCCTGGCCGAGAAGTCGCTCCTCGCGATCCTCCCGCAGGCTCACGCGTTCTGCGCCTCCGCGCTCGCTTCGCAGCCGTCCGCCGCGCTCGCCGAGGCGCTCGACCTCGCCGTGAGCTTCGGTTGCCTCCTTTTCGCGGGCTTCGGCGCCGAGCAACGGGAGGAGATCCTCTCGGACCAGGAGCAACTCAGGCGGGCGCTCTCGACGGCCATCGAGTCCCAGAGCCGCGAGCTCCTCGTGAGGAACCAGGCGATCGCGACCTCCTTCAACGGCATCGTGCTCGCCGACCTCGCGGGCCGCATCAGCTACGTCAACCAGTCCTTCCTCGCCATGTTGGGCTTCGAGCAAGCCGAGGAGGCGCTCGGCCTGCAGTTCGGCGATCTTTGGAGCGACGAGGACGGACGGGCGATCCTCGATCGGATCTCAAGCCGCGGCGGGTGGCGCGGCGAGCACTCCGCGACGCGCAAGGACGGCGCCGCGCTCACCGTGCTCGTCTCGGCTTCGCACATCACCGACCAGGTGGGGACCGCGATCGGGATCATGGCGTCCCTCGTGGACGTCACCGAGAGCAGGCGCCTCGAGACGCAGATGCAGCAGGTCCAGAAGATGGACGACCTCGGCCAGCTCGCAGGCGGCATCGTTCACGACTTCAACAACCTGCTCACCGCGATCGGCGGCTACCTCCAGCTCGTGCTGCTCGACGTCGTGGCCGAGAGCCATCTCTATCAGGATCTCATGCAGATCAAGATCGCCGTCGACCGGGGCTCGGGCCTGACGAAGCAGCTGTACTACTTCACCCGCCAGGCGACCGGCAAGCGCCAGCCCGTCAGCGTGAACGACTTGGTGCAGGAGACCTACGAGCTCTTGCGGCGAACTCTTCCGGCGGCGATCGCCATCCGCGTGGATCTCGCCGATTCGCCGTGGCTGACCGAAGCCGATCCCAACCAATTGAGCCAAGTCGTCATGAATCTCTGCGTGAACGCGCGCGAGGCGATCATGGAGCGGGCCGAGCCCGACGGGGAGCTCGTCGCGGCGGGAACCATTCTCATCGAGACCCGCAACGTCACGCTGAGCGAGGACGAGGCGAAGCCGCACGTGAACGCAAAGGCCGGAAAGTACCTGCTCCTGCGGGTGAGCGACACCGGCGTCGGAATCCCTCCCGAGCTCGTGAAGCGGCTGTTCATCCCGTTCGTCACCACGAAGGTCGCCAAGCGGGGCACGGGGCTCGGCCTGTCCGTCGTCTACGGCATCGTGAGCAGCCACGGCGGTTTTGTCGCCGTCTCAAGCGAGATGGGACGGGGAACGAGCTTCGAGGTGTACCTGCCGACCGCCGAGGCTTCGGCCGCCACCCGGGCTCCGAAGCGCGTCAAGGTCACGCTTCCGGCGGGCGAAGGCACGATTCTCGTCGTCGACGACGAGGAGCAGGTGCGCCAGGTCATGGTGCGGTCCCTGAAGCTCTGCGGCTACCGGACCTTGGCTGCCGAGAGCGGGACCAACGCGATCGCGCTCTACCTGAAGCACCCAGGGGAGATCGACCTCGTCATCCTCGACGTCGTCATGCCTGCCATGGGAGGCCGGGAGACGTTCCTGAAGCTGAAGGAGATCGATCCGGCGGTCTCGGTCCTGCTCGTGACCGGATATACGACCGATCGGATCGTGCACCTTTCCGACGAGCTCGGCGCAAAGGGTCTCATCGAGAAACCGCTCGACATCCAGCGCTTCACCGAGCGGGTCGGCGAACTCATCATGAAGAAGGGAGCCTGAACGGCTCGAGCATCCCAGCCCGCGCGGGAACGCTCTCGCGAAGAGCCCGGAAGCGGGCCGGCGGTTCGCCGCGCGCGGGTCCCCGCGACGTCCTTCGAACCCTCCGTGTTGACCTTTCGGAGCGGCTGCATTACGTTTGATCGGCTGTCCGGCGGAGGAAAAGCTCTTGGAAGGCAACGACGTCGCGCTTCACAAGCCCGAATGGTTCAAGATCCGGCTCAATCCGAATGAAAACTACAAAGGGCTGAAAAGTCTCGTCCGGAGCCAGGAGCTTCACACGGTCTGCGAGGAAGCGAGCTGCCCGAACATCCACGAGTGCTGGGGAAGGTACCGGACGGCCGCCTTCATGATTCTCGGCGACACCTGCACGCGCCGCTGCCGCTTCTGCGACGTCGCCACCGGCAGACCCCTCGCCGTCGATCCGTTCGAGCCGCGGCGCGTCGCGGAGTCCGTTCGCCGCATGGGCCTCAAGCACGCCTTCGTTACGATGGTCAACCGCGACGATCTTCCCGACGGCGGCGCGGGCGCCCTCGCGCATACGGTCGTCGCGATCAGGAATGCCGCGCCGGGATGCTCCGTCGAGGTCCTCTCCTCCGATCTCATGGGAGACGTCGAAAGCATCCGGACGGTGGCCGATTCCCAGCCCGACATCATCGGACACAACATCGAGACCGTCCGAAGGATCACCCCCCTCGTCAGGTCGCGGAGCACCTACGAGCGCTCGTTGCGTTTCCTCAAGGTCTCGAAGGAGATCGCCCCGCAGGCGGTGACGAAGTCGAGCATGATGCTCGGGCTCGGCGAGACCTTCGACGAGGTTCTCGAGGCGATGGACGACCTCCGCTCGGTCGGCGTCGACATGGTCAATATCGGGCAATACCTGCAGCCGAGCAGGAATCATGCCCCCGTCCAGCGCTACTGGCATCCGACGGAGTTCATTCGGCTCAAAAAAGCGGCGATCGACCGGGGATTCCTCCACTGCGAGGCGGGGCCTCTCGTTCGCTCCTCCTACCATGCCGGAGAGCAGCTTGAGACCATGCGGCAGGAATCGGACCGCGCGCCGGACCTCGCCCGACTCTACCGGGAACGTCGCCTGTCCGGCGCCGAGGCGCGAAGCTGACCGCGACCGGTTCGGACCCGCGCGTCGGCTTCAAAACGCGGAGCCCGCGCGGCGAGCCATCCCCGGCCGTATGATGTTGGCCGGAAAGGACGGCGGGAAATCTCCGCGTCATGTACGTCACGACATGACTGGACGGAGGCGACGGGGACCGCTCCATGCTCTTTTGAGCCGGAAATGCGGAATCTCTGAACAGGGACCTTAGCCATCGAGGAACAGCGACGTCGATCATGGTCATTCTCTGGAAACGTCTTGATCTTTCTGGACATGAATGGTGCCGGCTATCCCGGACATCCGACGGCAAGCATCTGCTGGAAGGCGTCGTGGTCGTCGCATATCCTAAGAATCCATGCTCTATCGAGTACTCGATCACGTGCGGAGCGTCGTGGGAGACCGAGGAGGGAGAGATTTCGGGCAAGATCGGTCGTAAGGACGTTGCGCTCCGGCTGAAAGTGAATCGCCAGAAACAATGGTATGTAAACGGACACTTGGTTCCTTCGGTGAAGGGATGCGTCGACGTTGATCTAGGTTTTAGTCCGTCCACGAATCTGTTTCCGATTCGGAGACTCAGATTGGCACGAGGAGAACGCGCGGATGTGACCGCTGCATGGGTCGAGTTTCCGACCTTCAAACTGAAGCCTTTGAGGCAACAGTATAGCAAAATCGAGCATCAAACCTACCGCTACGAAAGCGCAGGCGGTACCTTCAGAAGGGATCTCGTCGTCGATAGGAACGGAATCGTGAGAACATACCCGGGACTATGGGAAACGGAATCCGTCATCTAACGCGAAACTCCCCATACCATTTCACGTGGCGCGGCGCCGCCGACAGAGGGGCCGCCTGCGTTTAGGAGCGCCACATGGCCAAGCATTGACGCCTCGGCTTCCTCTCGACCGCTTCCCTTCCCCTCGCGTGCCTTCTCGTCGAATCGCTTGACGAGCTCGTCGGCGGAGCGAAAGAAGCGGCATGGCCGCTCATTCGAAGCGAGTTTTCCCTTCCCTACGTCCAGGTCGGCCTCGCCATGGCCCTTCCCGCCGCCGTACGCGCGCTCCTCGAGCCCGCGCTCGGAGTCCTCGCTGACCCCGGGGCGGAGACGGGCGCTGATCCTCGGCGGCGGCGTTCTCTTCTCTCTCGCCGTCGCGCTCGCCGGCATGTTGAGATCCGGATGGTACGCGACCCTCGAGGCGAGGCTGTACGGATCCCTCCCGGGCGCGGCGGGGACGGCGCTTGCCCTCGGCAACGTCGCGGCGGTCGCGGGCGCGCTCCTTCCGCTTGCGCTTTCCGCTCTCGCGCAGGCCCGGGGGCTTGAGGCGGCGATGTGGCTCTTCCTCGCCGGTCCGCTCGCGCTCCTCGTCGGGCTTCCCCGGAGAACCGGCGAGTCCGCCTGAGCGCGGGCGCGAACAGCCTTGCGCGCCTGAGATCGGAAACTGGAGAGCGGGCCGCCCTCTCCCGGGCCCGATCGCGGTGCTCCTGATTCGCCTCGTGGCGCGCTCCCGAGCCGGGGAAGCAGCAAGGTCGCCTCATGCTTAAGGGCCGATCACGCCGCGCGCGGGGCAAGAACGCAGCATGTCGACGCGTCCGCCGATTCCGGGTCCTCCCGCGCGGCGAAGAGCTCCGGATGAGATCTTCCGGATCGCCCGCGCGCGGCGTGCGGGCAAGCGCGCCGTTCGTCGGAGGAGAAATTCGGCGCGACGCCCGCCCGTCAGATGCCGTCATCGGTGAACCGGGCGCGAGCGAGATATCTTTGAAACGGAGAAGCAGGAGGCCCGTGATGCTCTTTTTTTCCGTCGCTCTGTTCGTTTCCGTCGCGTTTGTCTCTGCATGGCTCCTTTTCACCGGCCTGAAGGGCCTGTTCCGTCTCATCGTCCGCCAGATCGTGAAACGACTCGAGCTCCAGGGGGCGCGCATGAAGATCCTGAACGAAATCGCAGGCAGCCCGCCGAGCCCGAGTTTTTCGTACACGATCGAACAGCGCGCGGCCCGGCAGCTTCTCCGCCGCGCCGAACGAGGTCTCAGGCGGCGCGTCGGTCCGCGCCGACGGGCCGTAAGCTGACTCGAGCGTCCTCCGAGGGCGACACGGTAGCGCGGAACCGAACCCCGCCGGTCCCTTCGCGGCATGCGGCCCGGGGCGAGCCTGAAGGAGCCGGGCTCGGACGAAGCGAGCACCGTCGTCCGCCACGGCAAGGAAGGATGGACAGAAAGGGTCGCGGTGAAGTCCCTGATCCCGGGCGGCACGGGAGGACGCGGCAGAGCCTGCGCTCGCGAGTTGCTCAGACGAGGTCACGATTCCGGATCGAGATCACGCCGAGACGCGATCGTCGGCCGCGGCGATTCACTTCGTGTTTTCACTGCCGCGATCGAGCGCCGCCCCTCGGACCGAAAGGTGCAAGGTTGTGCAGGCCCGGTGCGGATGAAGAGCCACGTATCGGTGCGTCCCCGGGCGAAGCTCGGAGGTCCGGCCGAGTCTCGACCTGGGTCTCCGTGCCGTTACGAAGAGCTCGCGCGCGTCGTCGAGCGTGTACGCATGCCGCGAGCGAGAAACGGCGACCTCATATCGTCGTTCTCGACCGATCCCACGTCCGCCAGGCAAAGTCCGCCGTCGAGGCCGCGCGCGAGCTCCGAAGGGACCGGTCTACGACCGGATTGGGTCCCTCTTCAAGCGGTCTTGAACCGCGTGAGCTCGTGGTTCAGCGACTCGCCGAGGTCGCCGAGGCGCCCGGCGATTCCCACGACGCTCTCGACGGCGGAGGTGATCTCCCGCAGGCCCGCCGATATCTCGGTCATGCCGCTGCGTACCTCGGAGGAGACCCGCTGCACGCTCGCCATCGTCGAGCGGATGTCGCTTGAGCTCTCGTTGATCGAGAGCGATCCGCCCTTGACGCTCGCCGACACCTCTTGGAGGACGGTCATCGCCTGGAGAATCTGGTCGCCTCCCGAGCGAAGCTCGCTCATGCTCGAGAAGATCTCCGAGAGCGACTGGTGGAGCTCCTTCGCCTCTTTGTCGATCTGGCCGAAGGCCTGGCTCATCTGCGCGCCGGACGCGGACGCCACGCCGATCCGCTCGGTGATCTTGCGGAGGATGGCGCTGATCTCCTGGCTGTTTTGCGCCGACGCCTCGGCGAGCTTCCGGATCTCGTCGGCGACCACCGAGAAGCCGCGGCCGGCCTCGCCCGCGTGCGCCGCCTCGATCGCGGCGTTCATCGCGAGGAGGTTCGTCTGCGAGGAGATATTCTCGATGATGCCCGTGATGTTCCTGATGCTCCCGACGCTGTCGTTGATCTGGCGGACCACGTCGAACGTCGCCGCCATCTTTTCCCCGCCGGCTACGACGGTCTCCACGAGACGGTCGGTCGCCTCGCGGCGCCGGTCGGCGATGTTCGTGACGTTGTCGATCGACGCGATCATCTCGGTGACCGACGAGGTGGACTCCTCCACCATCGTCATCTGCTCCTGAATCTGGGCGTTCAGGGTCTTGATGCTTTCGGCGATGCTCTGGATCGCGGAGGAGGACTGCAGGAGGTTCTCGTCGAGCGTGGAGATCTGACGGTTGATCGAGTCCGCGTTGGCGTTGATCTCGCTCGCGGAGGCCGAAGCCTGCTCGGTGGTTACGATGAGGCTTTCCTTCATCCGCACGTTCTCGGAGGAGACGCCCTGCACCTCGTTGATCGACCCTTTCAACGACTGGATGAACTGATTCAAGTCGGCGGAGAGCTTTCCGATCTCGTCGCGGTCGTCGACGGAGAAGATCCTCGTGAGATCCCCCTCCTTCATGAAGGCGATGTTCCGCTCGATGGCCACGACCGAGCGGACGATCTTGTTCGTGAGCAGGAGCGCGAGGAAGATCGTGCCCGAGACGAGGACGAGAATGATCGCGAAGGCGACGATCTGGCTCCGCGCCTCGATCGCCTGGACCTCTTTCTCGATGGCGCCGTACTGGGTCTGAATCACCTGCGCCGACACCTGCAGGCGGGCGACGAGGATGTAGAGGCTCGTGAGCATCTGGTCGATCTCGTTCGACGTCGTGGAGCCGAGCGCGGTGGTGCGAAGCTTCGGATTGGCGGACAGGTGCACGACGTCGAAGCTGCCGTTCCCGTTGATGATCGCGCCGTCGCGGTCGACGATGGAGGCGGCTCCGAGGAAGGTGGCGGCGGTCGTGTCGAGGAGCGTCTTCATCGTCTGGATGCTGTCGAGGGTCTCCTTGACCGATTTGCTCATGCGCGGAAGGAGCTTCAGGGTGTTCAAGCGCCCGAACTGGCGCGCGGTGTCGTCCTGCGCCGCCTTGAACGCGTTGAGCTGGTCGCCGAACGAGCCCCACACGAGGTGGTTCGCCGCGAGCCCCTCGGTGAGCAACGTCGTGCGCAGGTCGGTGAGGGTCTGCTGCTCCTCCTCGACCTCCGCCACCGGGGAGCGAAAGGCGAAATAGGTGACCGCGGAGACCGCGAAGGCGAAGAGTAGGCTGAAGATGACCACAAGGAGCTTCGTTCTGATCGGCATGAGACCTCCCCCGCGGAATCAGTCCCTCGTGCGTTCAGTCTCCGGAAAGCTCGCGGCGCGCGCGCGTATAGGAGTCGAGCGTGACCGCGAGAAGCAGCACGGCGCCCGTTATCATGAATCGGACCGAAGAGGCGAAGGCGAGCAGGTCCATCCCGTTCGCGATGGAGCCGATCACCAGGGATCCGAGAAGGGCCGCCCAGGTGCTGCCGCGTCCTCCGAAGAGGCTCGTTCCGCCGATGACCGCCGCCGCGATCGCGTTCAGCAGCACGTCGCCGCTCCCCGACGACTGGTTCACCGCGTAGAGCCTGCTCCCGGCGAGGATGCCTCCCGCCGCGGCGAGGAAGGACCCCAGCACGAAGACTAGAATCCGGATGCGATCCACGTTGATTCCCGCCCGACGGGCGGCTTCCGCGCTTCCGCCGACCGCGAAGATCGAGCGGCCGAACTGCGTGCGCACGGTGATGAAGTTGAACAGGATGATGAGGGCGAGGAGAATAATGACCGCCGTGGGCACTCCCATGATGGGAACGTCGCGCTGCGGGTTTCGGTTGACGCTCATGACCGCGACGCTGATCAGGACGATCGCCGAGATGAGCACGGTGCGCGCGGCGACCGTCGAGAGCGGCTTCGGTTCGAGGCCGTTCGCGATCCGCCTCGCGCGCTCGATGTAGTTGTTGAGCGCGAAGAAGACGACCACCGCCCCGCCGATCGTCCAGCCGACCCACACCGGCAGGCGCGTGTTCACGATGCCGACGATGAAGTGGTCGTTCAGGTTGATCGTGCCGGTGCTCCCGAGCACCCAGAGAAGGGCGCCCTGCCAGCCGAGCTGCCCCGCGAGGGTCACCACGAAGGAGGGCACGTGGAGCTTCGTGATCCACCACCCTTGGAACAGGCCGATCAAAAGGCCGCTCACGAGACCCGCGAGCACCGCCGCCCATCCCGGAAGACCGGCCTTGACCGAGAGCACGGCCATGATCGCCGCGCAGAAGCCGCTGATCGCGCCGACGGAGAGGTCGATCTCGCCGAGCAGGAGGACGAGCACGACGCCGACGGAAATGGTCCCGACCGACGCGATCTGAACGAACAGGTTCGTGAGGTTCACCGGGGTGAGGAAGTTGGGATTGGCGATCTGAAAGACGACCGCGATGAGAAGGAGACCGAGGAGGACCGGCAGGGATCCGATGTCTCCGTGGGCGAGCCTCTGGGACAGCCTCTTCGTGAGGGGCAGGCCCCCCGGCGCTCGCCGGTCTTTTTCAGTCTCCATCGTGATTGCCCTCTTTGCCGAACAGCGCGCCGGTGATTGCCGCGACCACCTGCTCCTGGTTCGTGACGTGCGTTTCGAATACGGCGACTCGCTTGCCGAGACGCATGACGACGATGCGGTCCGATACGTCGAAGACGTCGGCGAGATTGTGGCTGATGACGACGACCGCGAGCCCCTTCTCGCGGAGGCGGTGGATGAGCTCCTTCACCTGGAGCGTCTGCTCCACCCCGAGCGCGGCCGTCGGCTCGTCGAGGAGGACCACCTTCGAGTTCCACATCGCCGCGCGCGCGACCGCGACGGACTGCCGCTGGCCTCCCGAAAGCGCGGCGATGCGGGAGCGAAGCGAGGGGATTCTCACGTGGAGCTCGCGAATGAAATCGACGGATCTCCGCTCCATCGTGATCTCGTCGATGACCTCGACGAGCCCGGGAATGAGGCTCCGCTTGGCCTCCCTCCCGAGGTAGAGGTTCGCGACGACGTCGAGGTTGTCGCACAGCGCGAGATCCTGGTAGACCGTTTGGATGCCGAGATCGGCGGCTTCCCGCGGGGTGCCGATCTCGACCTCGCGCCCCTCGAAGCGGTAGGTGCCGGCGTCGGGGCGATAGGTTCCCGAGATGACCTTCACGAGGGTCGATTTGCCGGCGCCGTTGTCGCCGACGAGGCCGACCACCTCGGCCGGAAAGACCTCGAAGTCCACTTCCGAGAGCGCCTGCACGGCGCCGAACCGCTTGCTGATTCCCTTCAGCTCAAGCACGGGAGAGCGCTGCCGCTGTTCCATGAGCTTTCTCGCTTGCCTGCCGATGGCGGCGGCCGGGTCCTTGCGTTCCCGGCCGCCGTCTGCGTGATTATGTACGTGCGCCGCTCGATTCAAGCGGCCGATTTTCGCTCGCGCGAAGCGTTACTGCAGACCAACCTGGGCGGCGGTCCAGAAACCGTCCTTCACGACCGTGTCCCGAACGTTATCCTTCGTGACGGCGACCGGCGTCAAGAGCACCGACGGCACGTCGATCTTTCCGTTGTTCACGGTCTGACCGTTCGTCATGCTGTCGGGAACCGGCGTCTTCGTGAGGAGATCGTAGGCGAGCTCGGCGGCCGACTCGGCCTCCGGCTTGATCGCCTTGTAGACGGTCATGAACTGCTCGCCCTTCAGAATGCGCTGGATCGCCGCAAGCTCGGCGTCCTGGCCGGTGACCGGGGGAAGCGGGCTGATGCCCGCGGCCTTCATGGCCGCGATCGCGCCGCTCGCGGTGCCGTCGTTCGCGCAGTACACGCCGTCGACCTTGTTGCCGAGGGCGGTAAGAGCCTGCTGCATCTCGTTCTGCGCCTGGTCCGGGCTCCAGTCGGGAGTGTCGTACTCCTTCGCGATGGTCAGCTTGCCCTGGGAGACGAGCGGATCGAACACGCTGTGCGCGCCCTGCTTGAAGAGCTTCGCGTTGTTGTCGGTCGGCGAGCCGTTGATCATGACGATCGTCGGGTTCTGGATGCCGAGCGCGGTCAGCTGATTCACGAGGCTCGTCGCCTGCAGCTTGCCGACGGAGACGTTGTCGAAGGAGATATAGTAGTTGACGCCGTCGGAGTTGAGGATGAGCCGATCGTAGGCGATGACCGGCACGCCGGCCGCCTTGGCCTTGTCAGCGATCGCCGCCGCCGCCGCGGAGTCCACCGGATCGAGAACGAGAACCTTCGCGCCGTTCGTGAGCGCGGCCTCGGCCTGGGAAAGCTGCAGGTTCGCGTCCTGGTTCGCGTTGCTGTAGAGGATCTGCACGCTCGAGGACAGCTCCTTCATCTTCGCCTCGAAATCCGGGCGGTCCGCCGTCTCATAGCGGGTCGTCTTCGTCTCGGGGAGCAGGAGCGCGATCTTGCCCCCGCCGCTGCTCATGGAACCCGACTGCTCCGAGGAGCCGCCGGCAAACGCGGTCGCGAGCACGAACGCCGCCATGACGACCGTAATGAACGCAATGCGACTAATTTTCATCACAAGAAAACCTCCTGAACGTGATGACTGTCCGACCCTATTGGCCGCGTCCCAACGGAACGCGGGAGCCGGTGGACCGATGACGCCCTCCACCGGATAGGTCGTGCTCATCGTACATGCAGGTTCCGTGCCAAGACCGCTCTTATCCCGAAAGCCGCGCAACTCCCGGCCTGGAGATACTTAGCACGCGTAGGGTCGCTTGCCCCGCCGCGGGAGCCGGGTAATTGGGTAACGCGTCGTTACTCGTTACCCATGCGCTTACCCATTCCCCGCGCACCCGCTCGGGCGAGCTCCGAAGTCCGCGCCGCCTTGACGCCTTCGGTTCATACGCTCTACAACACGGGAGGAAGTCTCCCATGCTTCATCGAAGTCGGCAAGCGGGTGTTCCGGCGCCTCGCCCAAGCGGCCCGGCCCCGGATCAAGGGCGGGACGTCATGGTCCGCCTCCACAACATCCACGTCCGCTACGGGACCGTCCACGCCCTGCGCGGCGTGGATTTCGAGCTCTACAAGGGGGAGATTCACGCGCTCGTCGGCGAGCACCGCGCGGGCAAATCGTCCCTCGTGAAGCTCCTGAGCGGCACGGTCCACAAGGAGAGCGGCGAGATCGTCTACCGGGGCCGAGCGGTGAAGGACTTCACCCCCGACGGCGCGGTCAAGGCCGGCATCGGCATGGTCTACCAGGACCTGAGCGTGCTGCCGAGTCTCAACGCGATCGAGAACATCTTCGCCGGGCGCATGATCCGCCGCTACTTCGTCGGGCTCGACTTCTACAAGATGCTGAACATCGCCAAGCAGCTGTTCAGGAGGCTCAACCTCGAGATCGATCTCGAGGTGCCCGTCTATCGGCTGACCCAGGGCCAGCGGCTCATGGTGGAGTTCGCGCGGATCCTCCTCCTCGACCCCGACGTGATCATCCTCGACGAGCCGTCGAACAAGCTCACCCCGTTCGAGATGCAGTCGGTCTACGAGATCCTCTTCGACTACCGCCGGCAGGGAAAAAGCATCGTCTACATTACCCACGACATCGAGGAGACGCTCAAGCTCGCCGACCGGGTGACCATCCTCAAAGACGGCTATCGGCGGGGGACCGAGCCGGTGTCGGACCTCGACCAGTACCGGCTGTTCCAGCTCACCTACTCGTTCGCCCTCGGCAAGAAGGAGATCGAGAACAGCCGCATGCAGTTCTACCTGCTGAAGCGCTACTGCGAGACGTTCATCAGCCACCTGCCGATCGGCATCATCATCGTCGACGCCGACGGGGCCTTGCAGTTCGCGAACTTCGACGGCATCGAGATGTTCAACCTGGACGGCGCGCGCGCGCGGCACCGCTCCCTCGAGGCGCTCCTCGGCGAGCTTCGCCTCCCGATCGCCGAGGAGGTCGGCGCGAAGGTTCGGGCGAGGGAGCAATGCGCCTGGGACGAGGTGCGGGTCGGCGAGGACGGGCTCGTCAAGATCGACGTCTTCCCCGCGCTCGACGCCGAGGAGGCGTTCGTCGGGACCGCGGTCCTCATCCAGGACCTCTCCGTGGACCGCTACATGAAGGACTACATCATTCGGGCGGAGAAGATGGCGGCCGTCGCCGAGGTCGCCGCGGGAGTCGCCCACGAGATCAACAACCCGCTGTTCATCATCCGCAACTACATCGAGCTGCTCAAGGACACGATCGTGGACAAGAACAGCGCGGAGAAGCTCCGCAAGATCGAGACCGAGCTCGCGAGGATCGTGGAGATCATCGGCAGCCTCCTGTCCTTCTCGAGAATACGCGACCTTCCCGGGAGCAGGACCAACCTCGTCGAGCTCATCGACGACGTGCTGCTCCTGCTCGAGCACAGCCTCTTGAAGAAGAAGATCCGCGTGGAGAAGCGCCAGCGCCTCGGGCGAGCGGAGATCGTCGGCGACGAGAACCGCCTGAAGCAGCTGTTTCTCAATCTTCTCCTCAACAGCATCGACGCGGTCCTCGACGGCGGCCTGATCCAGATCGGCATCGTGCCGTCGGAGGAGGAGCGCTTCGTCGAGGTGACCGTCGCGGACAACGGGTACGGAATCCCCCAGAACATCCAGGACAAGATCTTCAGCCCCTTCTTCAGCACGAAGATGAGCAAGCAGAACACCGGCCTCGGCCTGTCGATCTGCCAGCGCATCGCGGAGGCGCACGGCGGGATCATCACGTTCTCGAGCAACCCCGGAGAGCTCACCGAGTTCCGGATCAAGCTGCCGACGGGCGAGCCGGCCAGGATCGCCCGGGGACGCCGGCCGTTCTGATCCGCTCGCGCGAGCGAGGGTGTTGCGGCCCGCACGCCTCCTCGCTACACTGCTCGCGCGTGCAGGTCCAACCATGATGCGGCTACCTCGCGGACCTCGCCTGAAGCGCTACGTTCCCGCGCTCTACCAGCGAAACTTCCTGCTCTTCTGGAGCGGCCAGGGGGCCTCGCTCATCGGTACGTGGATGCAGAACGTCGGTCAGGCGTGGCTCGTGCTGCAGCTCACGAACTCGCCGCTTGATCTCGGCATCGTGAGCTCCGTGCAGTTTCTGCCGGTCCTCCTCCTCTCGGTATTCGCCGGTCCCTTCGTCGACCGCCTCCCGAAGCGCAAGGTCCTCCTCCTCACGCAGGGCTCCCTCATGGCGCTCGCCTTCACGCTCTCGCTCATCACCTATCTCCACGTCGTTCGGTATCGGGACATCCTCGCGCTCTCGCTCCTGCTCGGGCTCGTGAACACCCTCGACGTTCCGACGCGGCAGTCGTTCATCGTCGAGCTCACCGGGCGCGAGAACCTCATGAACGCGATCTCGCTCAACTCCACGGCCTTCAACCTCGCGCGGATCTTCGGCCCGGCGGTCGCCGGCCTCCTCATCGGCGCGATCGGCATCGCCCCCTGCTTTCTCCTGAACGGCTTCTCGTTCCTCGCGGTCATCGTGTCGCTCCTGTTCATCGACGCGCCGGATCGCCGCCCCGCCGGGGCCCGGATCCCGATTTTCCGAGGCGTCATGGCGAGCATGGGCGCCGGGCTGCGCTACGTCGGGGACAATGCCCGGATCGCCTTTCCCCTCCTCCTCATGGCGCTGCTCAGCATCTTCGTCCTCAACTTCAACGTCGTCGTGCCCGCCTTCGCGAAGCTCAGCCTCGGACGCGACGCGGCGGGCTACGGCCTCCTCATGACCTCGATGGGACTCGGATCGTTCGCCGCGGGCGTCATGCTCACGCTCCGTAGCTCAGGCGGGCCCGGAGCAGGCAGGCTCGTCGCGGGGGCGCTCGGCATGTCGGCCTTCTTCGCGGCGTGCGGGCTCGCGCGGAGCTACCCCCTCGCCTGCCTCCTGCTCGCGCTTTCGGGCTTCTTCACGATCGTCTTCACGGCGTCGTGCAACGCGTACGTCCAAACCCAGTCGACCGACGCGATGCGCGGCCGGGTGATGAGCGTCTATTCCCTCGCCTTCGGCGGCGTCACGCCGATCGGGAGCCTCTACGCCGGAACCCTCGTCGCGCTCCTCGGCGCCGGCGCCTGCATGGTCGTCTCGGGGGCCGTCGGGATCCTAGCCGCGGCCTCGATCGGCCTCGGGGCCGGCAGGCGCTGGGCCCTGCCGCCCCGAGGCTGACCGAAGCGGCTTTAGTCCTCCGCTCCGCCGGGCTCGCGATCCAAGATCGGCGTCTGCCCCGCCGCGATCGGCCGGATCCCGACGCTGAAGGCGATCTCCGGACCGGTGAGGCGATACTCCGGGAGCAGCTCCGGGCCGCAGCTGTTCGACCCGAGGCCGCTCATCATCGCGTCGAGATGGACGATGGTCTCGAGGCGGCGCGTGAGCTCGTGGGGGTGCGCCGCGAGCGCAAGGTCCTCGGGGCTGTAATGGGAGGCGTTGAGGGAGAACTCGTCGAGGCCGACGAAGAGCAGCCCGAGGCCTTCGAGGTTGGTGACCGTCGCCCACTCGCAGCCGTAGTGGCTTCCGTTCTCCTGGGGCCTGAGGTAGTCCTCGTGAAGCCCGTCCACCGTGGAGGCGAAGCGGCTCTTCCACGCGCCGCGGCGCTTGTCCACGTAGCTCTCCCCCGGTCCGTATCCGAAGTACTCGACGAGCTCGCTGCCCGGCGGCATCGACAGCCGCAGGCCGAAACGGGGGAGAAAGGGCAGGCCTTCGCGCACGCGCGCCGTCACGTCGAAGCGAATCTCCCCGCTCCCGCCGACCGTCCAGCGCGCCTCGGCGCGGACGACCGGCAGGCGGCCCGCGGCGCCGAGAGAGAAGCGCCACGCGACGGCGAGACGCCGGTCGCTCTGCTCAAGGAGCTCGACCGCGTAGGTGCGCGTGGCGAGCGCGTCGATGCCCTCCTCGCTCCACCTCGTCCGCACGAAGCGGTCGTTGTCGGTCGGCGCCCTCCAGAGCGCGACGCCCGGGAGGCCGACGATCAAGGGCACGCCCCGGTACTCGATCCTGGAGAAGACCCCGCGCCGCCTGTCCACCTCGTAGCGGAAGTCGCGCCCCTCGACGACGATCGCGCGCTCGGAGGCGCTCGCGCGAAAGCGCGC
>JASHNV010000104.1 GCA_030041455.1 Spirochaetia bacterium | reverse complement strand
CGATCGAGGGCACATTGAAGAGCCTGTTCCTGACCGGTGTCTTGACGCTGATTTCGCTCGATCGGCCGGGCGCGCTTTCGCCGTCCGGCTTCGTCGCCGGACATCAGGGGGCGATTCTCGTCGCCGTCGCCGCCGTTCTCGTCGGGGTACTCGTCGTTCTCGTCCGGACCATGGCGCGTGAGCGCAAGCGCCTGCCTCCGGTCGGGAAATCCGAGACGCGCGCCGTCGGCTCGATACGCCCCGGACTCGCCTTCATTCCGGCCGGGCTCATCCTGCTGTTCGTGCTCGCCATGGTCTTCATCGTGGATTTTCGGTCGACAGGGTCCGGACAAACCCTCGTGATCGAAGTCGTGGGAAGCGAGACGGGCTGGCGATACCACTACGTCGGACTCGGCATTTGGAGCGACGATCGGCTTACGCTTCCGGTCAGAAGACACGTGAGGCTGGATTTTGTCTCCGAAGACGTCATCCATTCCTTCTGGGTCCCGCAGTTCGGAATTGAGCAGACGGTGATCCCCGGCGTCGGAAGCTCGCGATCGTTGACGCCGATCTGGTCGGGGTATTTCCGCGTCCTTTCCGCGGTGGATTGCGGTATGGGTCGCCACGCGATGAGCGCCGCGATCGTGGTGATCCCGGACACCCTGTTCGACTATTGGGCGGCCGGGGCGCGCGGGACGCCGAGGCCGCACACGACGCGTCAGGCCGTGGGCTAAGGTCCGGACTCCGGCGGGTTGCGCCGTCACCGGAGCCCGGCAAACGAGGACGTCCGGACGGACGGACGGCTCGCGTCGGCGTGAACGACGGACGGGATCGCCTCGTCGAGGCACTCGGGGAGCGGCGGCGCGCTCCTTGACCGTCACGACGAGCCGACGTTGTAAGAAAGCGGGGTCCCCACCCCGTTGCGTTACGACAAAGCCCGCCCACGTCCCCACGCGGGCGGGCTTTGTTAGGCCACATCCCTTACCCAAACCATCGCGCCGGAAAAGCCGGGATTGGAATTTACCCTTTCAGCAGCGTTATTTCTCGGGGTACCCCTTTTCTCTTGGTCTTGGGGCGAACCCGGATTTCCATCGAGAGCCCGATCTCATTGAGATACGCCATAAGGTTCGAAAGCTTCATGTCCGAACGTCCTTCGAGCTTCGACACGGCTGTTTGAGTAAAGCTGGAAAGAGAGCTCTGCTTTACCCCCATCTGCTTCCGCAGGTCAGCGAGACGCATCCGGAAAATGATTTTCTTCGCCCGCAATCGAGCTTCGGCGATTGACTCGGGGGACATCCTCGCCTCCATATCCTTTATTGCGTCTTTCACAATTGCCATACTCAATGGCCCTCCGCTTCTTTCTCCATTTCCGCCGCGTATGTGTCGTAAAGCTTTTCCGCTAGCGATACGAATCGCTGGTAGAAAGGCGTGTCTGCTTGGCCTTTCTTGTCGTCCCCAATGAGAAGAACCCCAGTCCGTTTCCGACCAAACACGAAGGCAACGCGGTAGACATGGCCCTTGCTCTGAACGCGTAGCTCCTTCAGGTTCTTGACGCGACTCGCCTTGAGCGTATCTGCGTACGGCCGGCTCAACGCCGGACGGTATTCTTTGGAGCAACTACACGACCGATAGAATCGACTTCCTGGACTTCTCGTCCAGCCGCGCGAGCCATTGTGAGTATTCCGTAGTTGCCATCGCGGTCCACGCGGGCTGACCGTACTATTGATCTCCATATGAAGTCAACGGCGTATCTCAGATAACGAGACGGGTCCAAGCGCGTCTCAAGGAGCCATTTCGCCTGAAGGCCTCGCCCGGAGTAGAGCACGATCGACGGCGGAAGCATTCCTTCCTGTTCGCAGAACAAAGGTAAGAGCGCAAGCCGTTCCTCCGGCGCCCGCCCTGCGAGCCCCGGCCGGCGATAGGTATCGAGATCGGCGAAGACGAGCCCCGCCGAGCGCAGGCTGACCGCGCTTCGGTTCGGACGACGGAAGGCGACCTAGGTTATCCAGGTGTCGACGGCGGGATGGAGCGAACGGATGACGTCCGGCAAGAGGCGAAGCTTGTAACTCTTTTGAAAAGGCAATCCGTAAGGTTTGGCGAGGACTGAGAAGCACCCTGGCCCTCCGGCGTCCAGGTACTCCCCCCGGCTGGAACAGTTCAGCTTGGCGCGCGCGCACTTTCTCCCTCCCTGCTTGAAGGCGCACGACAATTCTGTGAGCTCGGCTTACCCTACCGCCCGCCGTTGCGAGGAGTCATCGTAGCGGCCAGTGAGCTTGAAGCGCCGAAGGGCATCATGGCGTTGGCGCCCTCGTGGGTCCAGTGCATCCCGGCCCGTTTCGGTCGGGTAGCCGATGGCGAGCGTGCAGCCCGCTTCCACCGCGCCGCTTGAGTCGCAGAGCCCGTGCGCCGGAGCTCGGGGTAGCCCATCCGGTGGCGGTTGGTCTTCAGGTATTCGCAAGCACGTGATGGCTTCCTTGCAGTCGGCGTGCGGGTGGAGGGCCTTCAGCGTAGCGTCCATCGTGCCCGCCTCACGCGCATCGTGGCGGAACGTCGCCGACCTCTTGCCGATAAGACCTTCTACCAATAGCAAGATCGCTTCAGCTACAGCTTGTCGTGCGCCCCTGATTGACCTTCGCTTCCGAGGGGGGTACGCTTACTTTGCGCTGCTCGTAGTATTTCGAAGAGTCGGTCTCAAGGAGGTACGTGTCGTGTCTTTCATGTCGTTTACCCGCTTTTCTCGCGGGTCATTGCCGCTCGTCGTCATGCTCTGCGGAGGAATGTTCGTGTCCGGGGCCTCTTCCCTTGCGGCCGAACCCGCTTTGATCGGAACCGTGCTGCCGAACAGCCAGCCCGCGCCGGCGTTCTCGCTGACCGACCAGCAGGATCGTCCCTATAGCCTTTCGTCCAGCGCGGGAAAGGTCGTCGTTCTTACGTTCCTCTACACGCACTGTACCGATGAGTGTCCCTTTATCGCTTCGAAGCTTCGGGACGCCTCCGAGCTCTTGGGGAACGACGGCGCCGACGTGGATTTCGTCATCATTACGACGGATCCTGAACGCGACACGCCGTCTTTGCTCGCAGCCTACAGCAAAGAGTTCGGGATGTACGACCGCTGGCATTTTGTGACGGGCACGTTGGACCAGCTCGCGCCGTTGTGGAAGGCCTACGACGTCGAGGTGACGGTCGACAAGAACACGATCGACACCCTCGATATGAGCGACATCCGCGATCTTGAAAGCAAGGGACTGAACAGGGGATTGAGCGACGCCGACGTAAGCCACGCGCTGCAAGTCATCGGGAAGTTCGGCGGCGGGTACGACGTGGATCACAGCACCCCGATCATATTCATCGACAAGACCGGATATATGCGGGTAATTCTCGACGAAAATGCCTCGCCCGCGGATATCGTAGCCAACGCTCGCGCATTGTTTTAACTCACCCCGGAAAAGCCGCCCCCGGAAGTCGTTGAGGTCGACTGCTTCGGTATTTCCTTGCGGATCGGGAGCATCTCCGTTCGGTCGTACAAGCGGCAGGTTACGTGTCATGTCCTCGTAGCTCGAGGTTCGCCGCGAGAAACGTCGTCGTTCAGCCATTGGGGCGGCGCGGCTCATGGCGCGCCCGTGAGATGGTGCGACGGAGGGAGCGCGGAGCGGCGGGACGGACCCGTTCGGAGGAGGCTCGCCCGCCCACCCCGAGCCTGAAGGCGACCTCCTGGAGACCGGGATTGGCGCTCCTGGGGCGTCGAAAGCCCGCCGCTCCGGATTCCGGACGTCCCGGTTCGGGAAGATCGATGCAGCAAAAGCCGGGATCGTCCGGGCAAGACATTTGCGCTCCGCCTCCCCGTGTGCCGATGCTCCTCCTGCGGGGAAAGGGCTCCGAGCGGGCATGTCCGGGGCGGGGATCGAAGCTCCAGGAGCGCTCTTCCCGCGCGACACCGACGCGCCCGAATGGGCGTACCCTAGGCGCGAGCCCAAGGCTGTCAGGCGTGCGGAATCGTGATACGCTCGTCGAGCGGCGGTCGGAGAGGATCGCCGCTCCATCGAAGATCTTCCCGAACGCGGGGGGTCTTCGAGAGACCCAATGTCTCGGAGGATGGAATGAACAAGGGAAGCTCACGGGCCGTCGGCGTCATCTCGATCGTGCTCTCAATTGTTTCCGCGGCGGCATCCGTCTACTTCATGGCCGTCGCGAACCCCCCGAGGATGAAGCACGGCCTGCTGCTCGCCGTGATTTTTATCGTTCTTCTCGTCTTCGGCATTTCGCGGATCAGGGCGAAGGCGAGCCCGGACGCTCCCGCCGCCCGGGAATAGACCGGTTCGAGGAGAGCCCTCCGTCCCGTCCCGGGGCAGTGTGCCGGCGCGAGGAGCGCCCGGCAGCGGCGGATCATGGCGCGGGCCGGGCTCCCGCCGGTCTTCGCGGAACGGGCTGCGGGGATCCCCGTGGCGCCGCAGGACCCTCGGAAGGCGTCGAGGCGGAGCCCGTTTCGAAGGCGCCCGGGCGCGTCGAACGTCCCAGCCGCCGCCCCACGCCGCCAGAGGACCTTCCGGTCGGGGGAGCCAGCCCAGGCCGATGCGATATCTGGTCCGGATTGCCGAAAAATACTGAATTTATTTGCCACCATTCTTCTCTTTCTGTATATTACGATTAACTTTATGAATCATCAGGGTCAAATCATACAACGACCGGACGAGGCCGGGATGAAACCCGGCCCTGGGTGCCATCGCTAAGAAAAGCGCTCAGGCAGGCCGGGGAGCTCCTGAAGCATGCGTCTCGTGCCGCTCGACCGGTCTGAGAGCGCACCCGAGGGATGGCGGTTTCGCGCCGCAAGGACGCGCACCGGTCGCTTCCCGCGACCGTCGGTTAGATCGTAAATATCGATTATTTTGACTCGACCGATGTAATTGAGTATATTGGTGCGCGACAGGCCCGACCGAGGAGGAGCTCAGCTTGAAAACCGACGAGGATGATCCGATCGAGCAGACGATCGCCCTGTTCGGCGAGTTCATGGGGAAGGTAGCGATGTCCACCCTCGCGGAGTGGATGAGCGACACCCAGCTCACGATGGCGCAGTGCCGGGTGCTCATCGCGCTCGCCCAGGAGCGGGTCTCCACGGTCGGAAAGCTCGCCGAGCGGCTGAAGGTCGGCGAGCCGACCGCCAGTCACCTGGTCGACCGCATGGTCCACGGGGGACTCGCCGAGCGGACGGAAGACCCGCAAGACCGCAGGCGGGTCCTCGTGAGCCTGTCGCCCGAGGGGCGGAAGCTCGCCGAGCAGCGCCTTCAAAGCAAGAAGGAGCGCTTGCGCGAGCTGCTTAGGGGAGTTTCGGAGGAGGACCTCGCCGCGCTCCGCCAAGGGCTCTTGGCGGTCATGGGCTCGATAAGCGAAAAGGATTACACAAAGGTGGAGGAGAGACATGCCCGAGTTAACTGAGACATACAATCATTCCGATGCCGAGAACGGCAACGGCGCGAAGAAGAAGTCGCGCAGGAGAGGCGTGACCATCGTCATTATCGTCGTGGTCGTCGCGGCGATCGCCGTCTTCGCCTACGTCCGCTTCGTGCTGACCGGCTCCCAGTCTACCGACGACGCGGCGGTCGACGGCAACCAGGTCGTCGTCAGTGCCGAGACGCTGGACCAGATCACGACGATGACCGTCGCCGAAGGCGACCACGTCTCGAAGAACCAAGTCATTGTCACGCTCGACGACACCACGTTGAAAGCCGAGGAGAACCAGGCAAAGGTGGAAGAGGTGCTCGCCGCGGGAAACGTGACGCTCGCGCAGGTCAAGCTGAATCAGGCGAAGACCGATTTCGACCGGGCGAGCGTCCAGTATCAAAGCAAGATCATCCCGCAGGAGCAGTACGACCACCTCAGTCAGGCCTACGCCGCGGCGCAGGCGAGCTACAATATCTCCCTCGCGCAGGAGAAGCAGGCGGCCGCCCAGCTCGAGACCGTGGAGACCAACCTCGCCCATACCATCATCGCCTCCACGATCGACGGCGTCGTGGCGAAAAAGTGGACGATGCCGGGGGACGTGGTGCAGCCGGCTCAGCCCATCTATACCCTGTACGATCTTGCCAACCTGTGGGTGACGGCGAACTTCAAGGAAACCCAGATACTCGGCATGCGGGTCAACGATCCGGTGAGCATCACGGTCGACGCGTTTCCGGACACCAAGTACACCGGGAAGGTCGAGAGCATCGGAGCCGCGACGGCTTCCGAGTTCTCGCTGATCCCGCCCGACAACGCCACGGGCAACTATACCAAGGTCACGCAGCGCGTGCCGGTGAAAATCACGATCGACAACCTCGCCGCCCTGCAGTCGTCGGGCGCGGAGCGCCTGCTGCCCGGTATGTCGGTCGAAGTGCGCGTCGCGACGGGAGCGGGCACGCCATGATGCAGAATACTCTCAGCGTCCGCGACCGTTTCGTCGCGCGGATGCCCCAGCTCCGGCCGGGCAACCCCGCCTATCCGTGGCTGGTGCTCGGCGCGACGAGCATCGGCACCTTCATGGCGGTTCTCGACAGCACGATCGTCAACATCGCGCTCGCGAAGTTCCAGGTCGTCTTCGGCGTGTCCACCGACTCCGTCCAGTGGGTCATCACGGCGTACATGCTGATCTTCGCGATCCTCCTCCCGGTCTCCGGCTGGCTCGCGGACCACTTCGGCTACAAGACGGTGTTTCTCGCCGGCGTCGCGCTCTTTACGGCGGGCTCGTTCCTCTGCAGCGTCTCCTGGAATATCACGACGCTCATATTCTTTCGGGTCGTGCAGGGCGTCGGCGGCGGACTGATCCAGCCCGTCGGCATGGCGATCATCACGCGAGAATTCCCGCCGGAGAAGCGGGGCGTCGCGCTTGGATTCTGGGCGATTTCCTCGTCGGCGTCGATCTCGCTCGGACCGACGATCGGCGGATGGCTCATCGACAACTTCTCCTGGCACACGATCTTCGACGTCAACGTTCCGATCGGGATTCTCGGCGTCCTTGCCGGCCTGGTGATTTTCCGGGAGCATCGTTCGGAGGACTCGCGGCCGCTCGACATCTACGGTCTCGCAAGCCTCTCGCTCTTCCTTACTAGCCTCCTTCTCGCGCTGTCCGACGGAAACGCGAGCTGGAATACCGACGGCTGGACGTCCGCTTTCATCCTCGGGTGCTTCGCGATCTCCGCGGTAAGCCTCGCGATCTTCTTCATCTTCGAGCTCACGATCGAGCATCCGATGATCGACCTGTCGCTGTTCAGGAACTACGACTTCTCGCTGAGCAACATCGTCATGTTCATCTTCGGCCTCGGCATGTTCGGAAGCATCTTCCTGCAGCCGCTCTACCTGCAGAACGCGCTCGGCTATACGCCGCTTCAAGCCGGGCTCGTCACGCTCCCGATGGGGCTCCTCGTCGCCGTGTCCGCCCCGCTTGCCGGAGTGCTCACCGACAAGTTCGGAGGCAAGGTCCCCGTGGCGGTCGGGCTCATCCTCATGTCGTTCAGCCTTTATCAATACACCTCGCTCTCGCTCTTCTCGGGAAGCGCCCAGATCCTGATTCCGGTCTTCATTCGCGGGCTCGGCATGGGATTCATCTTCTCTCCCATAACGGTGGTCGCGATCTCGGAGATTCCCGGCAAGAAAATGGCGCAGGCCTCGGGACTCATCAACGTCCTCCGCCAGATCGGAGGGAGCTTCGGAGTTGCGATCCTGAGCACTCTGTTCACGCGCCGCATCAGCTTCCACGTGGATGCCTTCGGCCAGTCGGCAAGCTCCTACTCTTCGAGCTTCAAGCACATTTTATCGAATCTCTCGTACTTCGCGATGAACGCGACGGGCGGCACCTCGGGCGCCGCGATGAGCAAGGGACAGGCCATGATCCTGACCGATATCCAGAAACAGGCTTTCGTGGCGGCGATCGACGACGTGTTCCGCGTCGCCACCATCGTCCTCGCTCTGTCCGTTCTGCCGGTCCTCTTCCTGAGGACGACCCGCAAACGCGCCGAGGCGGGAGCGCGCGTGCCGAGACCGCAGATCGACTAGCGCGAGCGCAATACTACATCGAGGTTTTATCATGAATGTCAGAACATGGATCGTGTGCGCCCTTGCCTTCGCGACCGTTGGCCAGGCGGCCTTCTCGCAGGCGGCCTCGGCCGGCGCGCCGCTCACGGTCGAGGACGCCATCTCCCAGGCCGTGCAGAATCAACCGCTCATCGAGCAGGCCGAGGCGGCCGTCGAAGCCTCGCAGGCGAAGATCGGCGAGGCGGAGAGCGGCTACTATCCGAGCGTGAGCGGCGTGGGCTCCTATACGCGGCTTGAGCCGAACCAGAGCTTCACCTTTCCGGGATTGGGCACCTTCTCCCTCGTTCCCGAGGACAACTTCGACTTCCACGTCGGGCTGAACGAGGTCGTCTATTCCTTCGGGAAACAGGGGACGCAGGTGAGGCTCGCGCAGGACGCGCTTACCTCGGCGCAGATCGGGGTGGAGCAGATCAAGGAAAGCCTCGCTTTCGAGACGGCGCAGACCTTCTACTCGGCGCTCTTCCTGACCGACGAAATGAAGTCGCTCGACGATCAGCTCGCGGACCTCAATCAGCACCTCGACGCCGTCGAGAAGAAGGAGCAGACCGGCTCCGCGACCAAGTACGACGTGCTGAGCACCCAAGTGAGCGTCGCCGCGATCGTAAGCCAGCGCATCGACGCGGCGAACGACCTCGCCAAGCAGCTCATCGCGCTGAAACAGCTCGTGGGGCTGCCGAGCTCCAGCACCCCCGTCTTGAGCGGGAGCTTCGCCCCGAAACAGGCGCAAGGCGACGCGCAGACGCTCATCGCCCGCGCGCTCGCCGACCGGCCGGAGATCAGGCAGGCGCTTGAGAACGAGGACAGCGCCAACCTCAGCCGGCAGCTTGCCGCGCTCGGCGCGATGCCGACGCTCTCGGTACACGCCCAGGTAGGCTACAAGAACGGCCTTTTGCCGGACATCGACACGATCACGTTCACCTGGCTCGCGGGCGCCGAGCTTGACGTGCCCATATTCAACGGGTTTCAGGTCGTGAAGCAGACCCAGGACGCCGCCGAGCGCCTCGAGGCCGCAAGGGACGCGACGCAAGCCGAGCGCCAAGCGGTGACCACGCAGGTTCTCCAGGCGCTTCAGGATCTCGCCGCCGGAAGCGATTCGGTGCAGAACTCCCTCGTGCAGCTTCAGCAGGCGGAGCAGGCGCTTGACGCCGCGAAAGTTCAGTTCGACGTCGGCGTCATCACGAACCTCGAGTACCTCGATTCGCAGACCGCCCTCGCGCAGGCGAAGCTCGGTAACCTCCTCGCGCTCTACCACGAGGTCTTGAGCGCCTACGAGCTGAGGGAGGCGATCGGCGAGGAGATCTGGAGCAACGGCGCGAAGAGCTGAGCCGCGGAGGAGTGGCCTATGCCGCGGGAGCTCGCGCGGCATGGCTCTCTTCGATGGTCCGGCGAATCGGGCTCGGGCTCTCTCGCGATAGGATCCGCCTCGAGCGCAATCTCTCGACCGAATCCGGTCTCCTCGCTCGCCGCGGCGGCGGTCACAGCTTGCCCGGCCCGCCGGGAGGCCGCCGTGGATTGCATCGTCCGCTTGATTCGCTTTCCTCTCCGTCACGGGCGCTTCTTGAAGGGAGCTTTTGAAGCGTAAGGCGTGCGACGAGGGATCTCCTTCTTCGTTTCCGACCGTTCTCCTCGGAAGACCCCGTGACCGGTACGCCCCATTTCTGTCGTCCGACGACCCCATGCCGGAGGCGTGCCAGGGGCCCGTTGCAGTCTCCCGGGGAGGCACAGCGCTTCTCCCTGACCGGACGCTCGTGGGCGGGGATGCCCCTCCGCATCAAGACCTATGTAATTGCGCTCGGCAGCACCGGCCACTATACTTCGGGGGAGAATCGCGTCGGTTACACGAAACGCGGCTATTGTGCACCATACGGAGGACAGCATGACTGAGGCAATCCGTCGGGTTCTCTCTTCGCGTCAAGGAGCTTTCTTAGGCTCCCGGTCTCGCCTCGCGGCGGTCATGGCTCTCGCGCTCATCGGGTGCCAAAATCCCGCGGCGTCGACTCCCGCTTCGAGCTCAACGTCGCCGGTCCTGTACGCGGCAAACGAGGGCAGTACCGGCTCGGACGGGATCTCCGCCTATACGATCGGCACGGGCGGTGCGCTCACCGCCATCACCTCGGGGACCTTCGAAACCGGGAGCGGCCCGCTTGCAATCGCCATCAGCCCGAACGGCGAATACCTCTACGTGGTAAACAACAACGATACGACCGATACGGGCGGGATCTCCGGCTACACGATCGGCCAGGGCGGCGCGCTCACCGCCATCGCCTTGGGGACCCTCACGACCGGGGACGAGCCGGACGGTATCGCCATCAGCCCGAACGGCGAATACCTCTACGTGACAAACCAAGGCAGCTCCACCGGCGAGAACGGGATCTCCGGCTACACGATCGGCCAGGGCGGCGCGCTCACCGCCATCACCTCGGGGACCACCATGACCGGAGACTCGCCGATCGAGATCGCGATCAGCCCGAACGGCGACCACCGCTACGCGACAAACTCCAGCAGTACCGGCGCGAACGGGATCTCAGGCTACACGATCGGCACGGGCGGCGCGCTCACCGCCATCTCCTCGGGGACCACCACGACGGCAGGGATACCGGCCGATCTCGCCTTCAGCCCGAACGGCGACTACCTCTACGTGACAATCTCGTCCGGCACCACCTCCACGGACGGGATCTCCGCCTACACGATCGGCACAGGGGGCGCGCTCACCGCCATCACCGCCGGGACCTTCACAGCCGGGGACGGCCCGACCGGTATCGCCATCAGCCCGAACGGCGACTACCTCTACGTGACAAACCACGGGCAGGACACCATCTCCGGGTTCACCATCGGCTCAGGGGGCACGCTCACCGCCTTTTCCTCCGAACCCCTCACGACCGGTGAGGTCCCCGAATTTATTGCAATCAGCCCGAACGGCGACTACCTCTACGTATCGAACCACGAGGCTGCCGACGGTGCCGACGGGATCTCCGCCTACTCGATCGGCGCGGGGGGAGCGCTCAGCGCCATCGGAACTTTCACGACGGGGCTTGACTCGGACGATGTCGCGATCGTGGTCCCCTAGCCTGCGGATTGGACCGGCTGAACGGACGATTCGCGCGCCGCAGGGCGCGAAGGCGTCGGAGTTCGTCGCCCTTTTCCGAATGTTCGCGCGGCGGTATCTCGGGCTCGAGATGAAAAGCGGAACGCGAAACTCTCCCTCGCGATCAGGCGAAAAACGTTCTGAGCCCGATAACCTGAAAGAGAGGATTCCCCCCGACCGCCGTTCCCTGAACGCGGCGGAACCGGACAAGCATTTCGACGCCGCGGAGGCGCGCCTTGAGAGGATCCGTTTCCGATTCGCCACGAGAGGGTTTTTGAAACTCAGGCTGCGACAGGCGCTCAAGCGGCGTGAACGACGCCTGTCCTTTCCCGGAGAGCGCCTCGCAATGACGTGTCGTCGTCGAGTCACGCACGCGCACGCGAAGGTCCGCCGATTTCAAGCCCCGAACGGACCGGGTACCGCGCGCTCAGGCAGACAGCGGCGATGTTTCGGGGCTCCTTTCTCGACTGAGCGAGCGGACGGCGCCGCTTTTTGAGCGTTCGGTTCTCCCGAGTCCGGATTCGTCCGGGATGCACGTCTCAGGTGGTCCGGCGAGAGCTCAGTCCGAGCCTCTCGTGGTCGTCCGAAAAAAGAGCTGGCGCTTCGGACTATTCTCCCGAAGGTCGATCGGAGCGGAGTAGCCGGCCCGCGCAACGGCTACTCAGACGAGATCGCGCGCGCAGGCTTCGAAACGACGCTTCCGGATGCGGCCGCCGCGGCTTCGTCTCCGGTACCTTGCGCGAAGGTCACCCGCCGAGATAGTCCGACCACCGCTCGCCGACGCGGCGAAGCTTGAACACGAGCGCAGCGGTCACCCACGCGATGACGAAGGCACCGACGATGAAATAGCCGAAGGTGCCGAGGTCGAAATTGCCGACGGCGTCCCAGAGCCCCGCGTGAAGCGAGGCGGTCTGGACAAGAATCTGCAGCAGCTCGATCGCGCCGATCACCAAGGCGACGAATACCGAGAGCCCGGTCACCGTGATGTTGTAGAACAGCCTTCGAACGGGATCGGCGAACGCCCACGAGTAGGCGCGCGACATGAAAACGCCGTCGCTCGTGTCCATGAGGGACATCCCCGCCGCGAAGATCAGCGGGAGCGACATGACCGCGGTCAGGGAGACTCCTTGGGACGCCGCGCCGGCCGACATCCCGAGAAGCGCCACCTCGCTCGCGGTGTCGAACCCGAGGCCGAACAAAAAGCCGATCGGATACATATGCCAGCTCGCCGAGACGAAGGTGAACAGCTTCCGGAACAAACGGGTGAGCACGCCGCCTGAGACGAGGATCTGCTCGAGCGTCGGGCGGTCGAGCTCCCGCCGCCGCATGCGCTTGAAGACCGACAGGATGTCGAGCAGGACAAGGAGATTGAGGAGCCCGATCACGACGAGGAAAAGGCCCGAGACTCCGGTGCCGAACAGGCCGCCGAGCTCCCGCAGCCGGCCGTTCTCTCCGACGACGCCGCTCACGAGCTGCTTCACGGCGAGCCCCAGGGCGAGGGAGATCAGGAAGACGACCGTAGAGTGGCCGAGCGAAAAGAAGAGCCCCACGCTCACGGAGCGCTTTCCGTTCTGCAGGAGCTTGCGGGTCGTGTTGTCTATCGCCGATATGTGGTCGGCATCGAAGGCATGCCTGAGCCCGAAGCTATAGGCAAGGACGCCGAGACCTACCAGCGCGGGGTAGCGGCTTGCCTGGGAGAGGAGAAGTCCCCATCCGAGGACGTGCATGGCACCCACTGTGCCGTAGGAGCCGAAAAGGTGCGCTCTCTCGATCGGGGTAAACCTGCCCGGATCTCTAGGCTGTGCTTCATTCATGACGATGTCCTCCCGTAAGGCGGCGTGCCCGACTCCCGGCGCCGCACAAGCTCCGCGCGATCTTCCCGTACGGACCCTGGTCCTTCACGGTTCGCGCGTCGAAAGCCACTCACCGTAGACCCCCCTCGAGAAACGAGTCAATTCCCGGGAGCGCGCTCCTGGCGTTCGGGGACCCACGCGCCGCCGCCTGCGACCGGCGGAAATCGGATCCGTCGGGGCTCTTCGCGCCGGCTCGAGGCGGAGTCGCCGTGTGTACCAAGATCATAGCCCGAGGAGGCTCCACTGCGCATAGAGGGTCACGTCGGCGCTTCCCATCGGGAAGGTCGATCCCGCGCTGTAGCTCGTGCCGCCGCCGCTCGCTTCCGTATTCCAACTTTCGAACGTATAGAGGAGCTTCGTCAGGGAGCCGGTATTGCCGAGAACCGTGACCGTCGCGCCGGCGGCGTAGCTGTTGGAGTCGACCGGAACGGACCCCCCCGAGCTCCCGTTCCCGTTGTAGGTGACGGTGTAGACGGGAGTCCACAGCGCATAGAGCGTCACGTTCCCGGTGACCGAGAAGGTCCCGCCCGCGGTGTAGCTCGTGCCGGTTCCCATGGCGGACGTGTCCCACCCCGCGAAGGCGTACCCGGTCCTCGCGAGCGAGCCGGTATTGCCGAGGACCGTGGCGGTTGTCCCCGAAGTGTAGTCGTTGCCGTCGATCGGAACGCTCCCCGAGGTGGCGTTGTTGCCATTGTACGTGACCGTATAGGTCGGCTGGGCGGTCCAGACGGCGTAGAGGATGACGTTCGCGCCTGCTAACTGGAGGGACGAGCCGGCGGTGTAGCTCGTGGATCCCGTGGGGGTCGTGCTCCAGCCCGCGAAGGTCTCCCCCGCCAAGGCGAGAGCGCCGGTGTTGCCGAGGACCGTGGCGGTCGCGGTCGCCGTGTAGTCGTTGCCGTCGACCGGAACGCTCCCCGAGGTGGCGCCGTTGCCGTTGTAGGTGACCGTATAGGTCGGCTGGGCGGTCCAGACGGCGTAGAGGATGACGTCGGAGCTCGCTATCTGGAGGGCCGAGCCGGCGGCGTAGACCACGCCCGTTCCTCCAGTACCTGTGCTCCAGCCCGCGAAGGTCTCCCCCGCGTAGGCGAGAGCGCCGGTATTGCCGAGAACCGTGGCCGTTCCCCCCGACAGGTATTGATTGCCGTCGACCGGAACGCTCCCCGAGGTGCTGCCGTCGCCGTTGTACGTGACGGTGTAGGTGGGAAGCGCCAACCACTGGGCGTACAGGGTGATCCCCGCGCTCCCCATCGTGAAGATCGATCCGGCGGAGTAGCCCGTCCCGCCGCCGGCGGGCGAGGTATTCCAGCCCGCAAAGACGTAGCCGGTTCTCGCGAGCGAGCCGGTATTGCCGAGCACCGTGACGGTGACACCCTGCGCGTAGTGACTGGTGTCGATCGGAACGCTCCCCGAGGTGCTGCCGTTGCCGTTGTAGGTGATGTCGCCCGGATAGACCGGAGCGTTGTTGGTGGTCGACGGATAGCCTTGGTAGCTCTTCGCGTCAACATCGACCGGGTTGTTGAACTGCCAGCACCCGGCGTTCGAGAGGGAAAGGAGAATGGGCACAAGAAGACTGCAATACTTTTTCAAGCTCCCCACGTTGTCATGCCGAACCGCGCGGGCCGGGCGAAGCTCCGCACGGTCCGCGCCCGCCCTCTCCCGAGGACGGTCACTCGCCTCCTTTCCTGGAACCGACCACGGCGTCCCTCTCGTAACGGACGCCGGCTTGCCCTCAGGCGCGATCGTACCCGCTCGCGAGCCGGGGCTCCGCGAGCTTTTCCCCTTGAGTGTAATGAGGAAATCGGAACTTGCAAAGTCTCCGTCCCGGCGCCTCGCGGCGATCATTTTCTCGCGGGCCTCGGCGGAAGCTGATTGGCGATGACCACGGTCCCGGTGTAGGTCCGGATGCTCACGGTCGAGCTTCCGTTTCCGATCGCGAAGACCACCTTGGCATCGAAAAGACGCCCGCTCTCCACGACCTGCCGTCCGCGGTAGAGCAGCCGCGCGGCGATCAACGTGCCGGTAAACGAGCTCACCGTGAAGCGGGGCTGCGCGTCGGCGGAGAGCTGCAGGTAGATGTTGCCGCTCACCGAGCGCAGGTCGAGTAGGGCGCCGCGAGGCGGACGCCACCAGACATCGGCTTCGCCCGTGATCGCGGAGATGTCTCCCTCGACGAGGCGATCGTCCTGCACCCGGATCCTTCCCTTCGTGGAGCTCGCCTGGAGCCGCCTCACCGCGCCCTGCACTGTGATCTCTCCCGACACGGTATCGATAGCGGCGTCGGGGACCGGCCCGAGCACCACCACCGGTCCGCTCACCGTGTCGATCCTGATCCGCGAGCGCCCCGCTCCCCCGCCGCTCGCGACGACTCCGCCCTCGACGGTCTCCACGACCGTCGGACCGGTGACCCCGTCGATCCGGACGAACGCCGTCGTCGTGTCGACGGTGAGCACGCTCGATCGCGGCGCGTCGATCACGAGCTCGGCGTCCCCGCCGCGCGCGCGACGCTCATCGAGGTGGACCGTAACCGCTACCCCCCGGGGCCCCTGCTCCACGCTCACCGAGCGGACCCCCTTCCCCTTCGATCCCTCCACCCTGACGAAGCCGCGGTCCCAGCCGAATATCTCGACGCTTCCCGAGGGGACGGAAACCGCGAGGGCGCCTTCCGGATCGGCCGGCACGGTCCGCCCGGGGAGGCGCTCGGCGCAGGCGGCCTGGGGGAGGGCGGAAGCGGCCGCGCAGGCGACGAAAAGGGCGGCGATACGCCTCGCGCCCCGCGCCCTCCGGTCGTCGGCCACGGGTCGATCCCCTACCGAAGCGCCGAGCGCAAGAAGCCGGTGAGCGCCGCGACGAGGCCCGGCGCGAGGGGAAGGTCGGGGTCCCGATAGGTGGCGTAATTCGCCTCGGGATCCCTGGGCGCCGATTTCAGGACGTGGTTCATCCCCGGGATGATGCGGAGCGTCGATCCGGGGGCGGCGGCGTGGAGCCTCTCGGCGTCCAGGACGGTCACCTGGAGGTCGGTCGTGCCCTGCACGATGAGGCAGGGCACGGTCAGCTTCGCGATGAGCGCGCGGGGATCGTAGCGGAAGACGGAGATCAGGTAGGGCTGAACGCTCGGACGAAACAGGGAGCTCAGAGCGTCCCCGACGCGCGGCACGGTCCTTCCCGCCTTTAGGGCGTCGATATCGGCGTAGGCCTCGTCGCGGATGGCCGGCTGCTGCGTCGCAAGCTGCCTCTTCAGGACCTCGTCGAGCGGCTCCCCCGGCCCCTCGAGGGAGACGAAGGCGTCGACGGGGACGAGAGCGGCCGCCGCCATCGCGACGAGCGACCCCTCGCTGTGGCCGATGATCGCCACGCGAGTGAAGCGCCGGTTCGAGCGGAGCTCGCGAATCCAGCCGACCGCGTCGCCGACGTAGGTCTCGAAGCGAAGAGCCGCCTCGCTCGGCGCCGCTCCGGCGCTCTCGCCCACCCCGCGCTTGTCGTAGCGAAGAGAGGCGATGCCCGCGCGCTCAAGCGCCTCGGCGACCATTCTCAGGCTGTTGTTTCCGCCGGGAATCAGGCGGGAGTTCCCGTCGCGGTCGGTCGGGCCTGAGCCCGACACGATGAGCGCCGCCGGCACGGCGCGGCGTCCCGGCGGGACCACCAGGGTGCCGTAGAGCGTTCCGATCGAGGTGCGGAGCACGACCGGCTCGCCCTCGGGCTCCTCAGGCGGGGATGACGGAGCCGGCAGTGCCGCGACAGCCGCCGGGCGGAGCGTGAACGTGCCGGTCGCGGGACCCTGCTCGAAGCCGCCCTCGATCACGCCGCGAGCCAAAGTCCCGGCGAAGCGGGCGGGGTCGGAGCCCGCGTTCAGCACGAAACGGATCTCGGGGGCGCGATACACGAGGTCCGCAAGCGGCAGCCCGGCGGCGCCTTGCGCGGGGATATCGATGGTGCCCTGGAGGCCGCCCCCCGCTTCCGCGCGGCTCAAGTGCACGACGATCGCGATCGACCGGGCCCCCACTTCGATCGAGCCCTTCCAGTCGCCTGTAAGCCGCTCGATTCCTCCGGCCGCCCCGGGCTCCGAAGCGCCCTCGCGGTGGGTCGCGCAGGCGGCGAGCATGACGAGGAGAAACGAGATGGAAGCGTAGCGGAGCGCTCGATTCATCGCGATCGAATTCTTGCCACGGAATGGGACGGCTGTCTACGAGGGCACCCCGGCCTGAGTTGCTTGACATCGCCCCTATTCCGGCAAAAACTTGTAACGTACTACTTCCGCAAGGAGGCGCCGTTTGAGCGCACTAGAGTTCAAGAACCTCGATACTCTCCCGGCCTTCGCGGCCCTCAAGCGCCTGCCGCGGATCGAGCTCAAGAAAGTCCTGAGCGCGGAGCGCGTCGAGCGCTTCTCGATTCCGATGGCGGGGGGCCTCGCGTTCAACTATGCCGCGCGACCCGTCGACGACGCCGTTCTCGACGCGCTCGGGCAGCTTTCGCGCGAGCAGCAGCTGCCCGAGAAATACCGCGCGCTCCTCGACGGCGAGATCTTCAACACCGGCGAGGGACGGAAGGTGCTGCACCATCTCGTGCGCGGTCAGCTCGGCCGGGACGTTGTCGAAGACGGGCGGAACCTCCGCGCCTTCTACGTGGAGCAGCAGCGGCGGATCGACGCGTTCGCCGCGCGCGTGCATGCCGGAAGAATCGTCGGTTCCACCGGCAAGCCCTTCGCGACCGTCGTCCAGATCGGAATCGGCGGCTCGGATCTCGGTCCGCGCGCGCTCTACCTCGCGCTCACGACCTCCGCCGAAGCGCGCGGCGAGCTTCGGCTCCGCGCCCGGTTCATCTCCAACGTCGACCCCGACGACGCGAACGAGACGCTTCGCGGGGTGGACCTCGAGACCGCGCTCTTCATTCTCGTCTCGAAGAGCGGCACGACCCAGGAGACCCTGACCAACCGCCAGTTCGTCATCGAGAAGATGCGGGCGGCGAAGATCAGCGGCCTGAAGCCTGAGCGGCACATGATCGCGGTGACGAGCGAGACGAGCCCCCTCGCGAAGTCGTCCGAATACCTCGACTCCTTCTACATCGACGACTACATCGGCGGCAGGTACTCCGCGACGAGCGCGGTCGGCGGCGCGGTGCTGACGCTCGCCTTCGGTCCGGACGTCTTCGCCGAGGTGCTCTCAGGCGCGAGCGAGGCGGATCGCACGGCGCTCGAGCCGGACGCGCGGAGGAACTCGAGCATGATGGACGCCCTCATCGGGGTGTACGAGCGGAACGTGCTCGGGCTTCCCACGCAGGCGGTGCTCCCCTACAGCCAGGCTCTCAGCCGCTTTCCCGCGCACCTCCAACAGCTCGACATGGAGAGCAACGGCAAGCACGTGAACCGGGACGGCAAGCCGATCTCCTACCAGACCGGCCCCGTGATCTTCGGGGAGCCCGGGACGAACGGACAGCACTCGTTCTACCAGCTCCTCCACCAGGGAACGGACATCGTTCCCCTTCAATTCGTGGGCTTCCGCGAGTCTCAGGACGACTTCGACGTGTCGATCGACGGTTCCTCGAGCCGCACGAAGCTCGCGGCGAACCTTGCCGCGCAGATCGTCGCCTTCGCGATCGGCAAGGACGATCCGAATCCCAACAAGAGCTTCGCGGGCAACCGGGGATCGAGCGTGATTCACGGCCTCCAGCTCACGCCGAAGGCGCTCGGCGCGCTGCTCGCCCACTTCGAAAACAAAGTGATGTTCCAAGGCTTTCTCTGGAACATCAATTCGTTCGACCAGGAGGGGGTCCAGCTCGGCAAGACGCTCGCGGGCAGGATCCTGTCGGGGAAGGGGCTCGATCCCGTCATGGCCGCCTATGCAAAGCTCCTCGGGATCGCGTCACCGCCGCCGCGCGGTTAGCAGGGAGGCGTCCGGCGTCAGGGCGGCGCGTGCGTTGCGCCTCTTCGGGCGAGCGGGCTACACTAAAGGTTGATGATCTCCCAGAAGGCATCGCCGGCGACACGCACGGCATACCGAGCCCCCCGCGACGGCGATCGTGGGTCCCTCGGCGAGAGCTCCGCCGGCGGGTTTCGAGCTCCGACGGCCGGGTCCCCGGCGCTTCACGGCGTTCGCTCGGGCGCGACAGCTCGGCGCTGGATCCTGCGGTGGCTTGCCGCCGCCCTTTCGATCGGAACCCTGACGTCGTGCGGCCGGACGGATTTTTTGGCGGGCGACTTCGTCGGAGTGCCGCCGCCCGCCTTCAGCGTCAGCCCGGGCCTGTACTCCCAGCCCCTCACGGTCGCCATCACCGACCCGGCGCCCGGCCTCACGATCCGCTATACCACGGCGCCCGGCGCCACGGCGGGGGATCTGTCCGCCTGGAGCACCTACACCCAACCGATCACGCTGAGCGGCACGGCGAACCTCCGCGCCTACGCCTATTCGGCCGCCGCAAACCCCTCGCCCACGGCCTCGGGCTTCTACACGCTCGGGAGCCTGATAGGCGGACAGGTCATCGGACCCCAGCCGCTCAACCTCGCCCCCACGGCGACCTCGCCGGTGGTCGCGTCGCCGGTGCCCGCCGGTCCGGCGCTCGGAAGCGTGGTGGGCGTCGCTTGCGACGGCCGCTACCTCTATTTCACCTCGCAGAACCTCTACTACGTCGGGCGCGTCGATCTCTCGAACGACACGCAGGAGGTCCTCGCCGGAAGCTCGGGGGTGGTAGGGAGCGGGACCTCCGCCGACGACGGCGTCGGAGCGGCGTCCCGGTGGGTCAGCCCCAGCGGAATAACGCTCTCCTCCGGCAACGCGCTCTACGTAAGCGACGGAAACCGGATCCGCGAGATCAACCTCGCGACCCTTCAAGTCACGACCATCGCGGGGTCGGGGTCGACCAGCGGCTACACCGACGCCGCCGACGGCGCCAGCGCCCTGTTCAACGGCCCCGGGCCCCTCGCCGTCATCGGATCCACGCTGTACGTCGCCGACTACTACAACCACGTCATCCGCTCCGTGGGCCTCGCCCCGCCCTACCCGGTGAGCACCCTCATCTCGACGCCGGAGGACCCCATGGATTCCGGTCAATATTTCGGTCCGACCGGAATAACCACGAACGGGACCAGCCTCTTCGTCACGCTCGGATGGGACTGCTGCCGCCAGGGGAACGTCGTGTGGGAGATCGCCAATCCGGCCGCTCCGGCCGGGACCGTCCTCGCCGGCGAGCTCAGCGTGGCGGGCTGGGCCGATAGCCCCTCCTCTCCCGTCCTCTTCGACATCCCGCAGAACGTCTGCACCGACGGGACCTACCTGTACGTGGTCGAGTGGCAGAACTACGACATCCGCCGCGTCACGATCGCGGACGGCACCACGCTCACGATCGCGGGCCAGCACACGACAAACGGGTTCACCAACGGCGTCGGCTCCGCGGCGACCTTCGGCGATCTCTACGGCTGCACCTCCGACGGGACCAACCTCTACGTCGCCGACCCGAGCAACCAGGCGATCCGCGAGGTTTCGCCATAGGCGGCGCGGAGTGGCGGTATAAGGTGGTCATGGAACGGCCGTCCGAACGAAGGCGCGCCGGCCGGGCGCTCCGGAGGGCTCGATGGACGGCACGCGCGCTCGCCGCTATCGGGGGAATGCTCCTCGGCGCCGCCGCGAACGCGCAGGTGTCGACCTCGCAAACCCAGCCGGGACAGGTGACCGTGACCTGGAGCCGCGTGGAGGGGGCGGTCTCCTATCAGGTCGCGGTCCGCGACTGGGTCGGCGACACGATCTCGACCGCCGCGACGACGCAGACCGCCGTGTCCCTGCGGCTGTCCCCGGGCACCTACTACGTGCGCGTCGCCGCCATCGACCTCTTCGGTAAGCCCGCAAGCTACTCGCCGTGGCGGCAGATCCAGGTCTACCGCAGCGTGCCTCCGCGGCCGACTTCGGTCGAGCCGCGGCTCCTCTACCGCCGCACCGGGAGTCGGGAGCTCCTCGTCTCCGGGTCGGACTTCCTTCCCGGCGTGCGCTGCCAGATCACGAACGGAGGGAGGTCCTTCGGCGACGCGACCGTCGAGGAGACCGCGCCGGACGGCCTGCGGATGAGGATCGACACCTCGGCGCTGCCCGCCGGCCGCTACTCCTTGAGACTCGTGAACCCTGGGGGGAGCCCGGCCGCGAAGGAGCTGTCGCTCACGCTCGTCAATCGAACGCGGCCGTCGCTCGAGTCGATGAGCCTCGCGACCGGCTACAACGACCAGGCCTACCGCGGCGTGACGATCGGGGGGCGCGGATTCCGCCGCGGCATCCGGCTCGCGCTCAGGCGGCCGGGCACGCGGATCGAGGCGTACCGGATCGCCGTCGAGTCGAGGGATCGGATGATCGCGACCTTCGACCTCACCGGCGCACCGGCCGGCCGCTACGACCTCGTCGCGACGAATCCGGGCGGCCTTTCGGCGCGGCTGCGCTCGGCCCTCACGGTGAGGGCGATCGGAGCCCCCCGCTTCGCGTCGATGAGCCCGTCGGTCGTCACCGCCGGAAGGCGGCCCTACGGCTTCACGGTCCGCGGCTCGGGCTTCATTCCCGCCACGGTCTTCCTCCTGAAAAACGGGAACATCCTCCTGCCGGCGACGCTCGTCGGCAGCCCCCTTCCGGCCGCGGCGCGCCTCGCCCTTCCCCCCGGCGCGCTTGCGCCGGGGCGCTACGACCTCGTGATCGAGAACGGCCTCGCCTTTCAGGTGGTGGTCCCGGGCGCCCTTACGGTGCGGCCCGAGCCGGCCACCGAGCTCGAGGCGCTCTCGGCGCGGTCGGGGACCGACGCGCAGCTGCTGCGGGGGGTCCGCCTCAGCGGGCGAAACCTGCGGCACGGCGAGAGGTTCTACCTCCAGGGCGGCGGAACGCTGATTCCCGTCGCCGCCACGATCGTCTCGCCGTCCCGGGCGCTGCTCGACATGGACCTCCGGGGAAAGGCGGACGGGCTCTACGGCCTCGTCGTCTACGAGGACGGGCGGCCGGCCGGCAGCCTCCCCGGAGGCTTCACGGTCCTGCCGAGGACAAAGCCGGTCCCCTCCTTCATCTCGATCAGCGGCGGATGGACCTCCATGATCCTCCTGCCGACCGGGAGCCAGACCGACCTCGGGAACTCCCTCGAGGGGGGGGACCTCGTCGTCGCGCTCAGTCTCGGCAACCGGTTCCTGGCGCCGATCCCGGTCGTCAGACAGCTCGGCCTGGACATCGACGTCGGCTACAACGGCCTGTCGGCCTCGGTCGCCGCGGCGCAAAGCTCCGGCGAGCTCGGCCTCTGGCACGTCGGCACCGACCTCTTCTACAAGACCGACTTCCGCTTTCCCGTCAACCTCATCGCCCGCGGCGGATGGGGGCTCGTTCTGTCCGACTTCAGCGAGTCGAGCCCCATCGCCGCCGCGAGCGGCACCTCGACCGACCTCTACGTGGACGCCGGCGGGGGGATCGAGCTCCTAATCGCCGGCGCGGTTCCGATCGAGCTCACGGCCGGCTACCAGCGCGTGCTCTACGCGGGGGCGAACCTGGACTCGCTCAATCTCACCCTTCAAGCGGGGATCGAAGTCGGCGGGTAGCGCTCGCTGGGCTCCCCGGCGCGAGGGCTGGAGGAGCGGCTTGACGGGGTGCCGACAAAAAAAGCCCCTCAGGGAAAAGGAGGTAAAACCCTGAGGGGACATCAAAAAGGAGGTCGCTGAAAAGACGCGTCATTGGGCGCCGGAAGGTAAACCGCGGAAGGGGGGAAAGGTTACAGTCGCCCCGGAGGAGCCGGCCCGCGGAACACCGCCCGAGAGCTACAGGTACTTCAAGATCTCTTCGGCGTGCCCCTCGGGCTTCACGGCCGGGAACGCCTTGATCACGGTGTTTTTCTCGTCGAGTATGAACGTCGAGCGCAGGATCCCCTCGTAGGTCTTCCCATAGTTGGTCTTTTCGCCCCACGCACCGAATTGGTCGATCACCTTGCGGTCCTCGTCGCTGAGGAGGAAGAACGGGAGCTGGTACTTCTTCTTGAACTTGTCGTGGGAGTCCGGGGAGTCCTTGCTTACGCCGAGCACCACGGCGCCCTTCGCGAGGAAGCGGTCATAGGCGTCGCGGATGCCGCACGCCTCGGTCGTGCACCCCGGCGTGTCGTCCTTCGG
>JASHNV010000012.1 GCA_030041455.1 Spirochaetia bacterium | reverse complement strand
GCCGGCGCCGGCCCGGCGTCCCAGGGCTGGGGGCCCGAGTGGGATATTCCGCCCGGAGTCGACCAGGAGTGGCAGTTCTCCTACGACGGCGACGGATACGGTTTCAGCGCGACGACGGAGTTCGGCGGGAGCGACTTCTTCAACGCGACCGGTCAGGCGGGCGGCGCCGCGTGGTTCGACACCTATTTCAAGCTGTCGCCTGAGCTCACGATCGAGCTCGGCGACCCGCGAGACTACGACTTTTCGGTGACGAGCCTCATCGAGGCGAACGGAACGAGCTACGACAACCTCCTCGACTGCGACGAGGCCTTCCTCGCGCTCCTCGAGGTGACTCCGATGCCCGGCTTGAAGATCGCGGGCGGCTTGTTCAGCGGCGCCGTGCAGACTTCCGCACAGGTGAACTCCGTGATGGGAGTGAGCCCCAATTTTGCCGACAATTTCGCCCTCGCCGCCTCCTATGACGTCCTGCCCGGGGTGACCTTGAGCGGCTTTCTGAAGAACGAGGAGCAGGTGCTCGGCTCAAGCGGGCCCGGAAACGTCCGGAGGGTCTTCACCGCGGACTCCCGGATAACGGCGATCCGGGGAGTCGTGGTCGTCGCCTCCTACTCCGCCGATTACAGCATCGAGCGCGACGTCGCGAGCTATGCCATGCTCGGCTGCGGACTGGACGGACGGCGCCTGACGGTCGACATCGAGGGCGCGCTTGCCGCCGACAACGGCGTCGCGTCGTTCGCGGTCCAGATGAAGGCCGAGTACGCCGTGCGGAGCCGTCGAGGCCTCGGCGTGCAGCTCGGCTACGACGACGGCAAGGGCGTCAATTGGTTCGAGTGGGGCACCGGCGATTGGGCCGGCTTTCTCATCTACCCGTACGTGGTTTCCCATTTCGACAACGGGACTCGGATCCAGGTCGGCGTGCTCTACGCCACGGGAGCCGGTACCGGTCCGGTGGACCCCCAGGCCATCATCCTGCCGAACGTCAACCAAAAGAATCCCGCAGTCGCGATTCCGATCGACTACATCTGGTCCTTTTGATCCGGTTGCAATCGGCGATCGGGAAGGAGATGACCGAATTCCGGCCGCAAGGAATCGAAGGTACGAGCGCTTCTACGGAAGCGTCGAAAAATTGGTTGTGACGATCTGCGGAAGAGCTACGAGAGGTGCCGGCTTGGAGGTAAAAATTCCGGAGATCGAGGAACTCGGGCTTTCGGCCGTCTTGCATGTCGCCGCTTCCGGGCTTGGCATTCGACGATTCCCTGACGAAGCCGTACGATTGAGAGCCGGCGGCACAGTCCCGGCTCTCGTGGCTCGGCAGGAGTCCGAGCCGGCCCAACGAAAGCGAAGGGAACCAAAGGTTGAAGCCGCCGACCGACCTTGTCGACGGCTGCCAGCCGCACGAGCTCCGAACCGTCCGGGCTTAAGCTTCTTCCGACGACCGGCCGGTCCTCTCGCCCGTCTCTCGACGCGCGAGCCCGCGCTCCAGAGCCGGACGACAAGCAGTACCGTGCAGTCGGGTGCGCGACCACCGGGGTCCCCTCACACCGCGTGGCCACCCGGCCGTCTCTCTTCGTGCCTGAGGCGGGATCTAGGACCGACACGTTCAGTCGGCATCAGGAATCGGGAGATCGAACACTTTCACCGTGCCGTCAAAGACCGCCACGATGTGCGCGGTAAGGCCATCCGGGAGCGGATGTCGACCGGCGAGAATGACCAAATACGAGTGGCGCCCCGGTTTGACCTGAAAATCCTCGGACAAGAGATAGTACCACTGGATTTTCGCCTGAAGCGTCGACGCTCCGCCGATGTCCGCACTCGACGCTTCGGCGGCGAGGTTCTCAAGGCGCAGCGCACTCAGATAACCTGCGAACGTATTGCCCTTCGCGTCAACCGCGGACGCGGACTCGAGGGAAAACTCTCCGCCCGACGGGGAGGCAAGGGCGATTCGCACGACGATGAAGTCGTTGGAGGCGCCGAGGAAGCTGCCTCCCTGCGAAAGGAACGGATCGACAAGGTAGTTCTGCCCATATTGGGCGCGTACTTGATCGGCGGACAGGATCGAAGCCGTGAAGGATTCTTTCGTGGGAGATGAGCCTACGGATCCCTGGGTCGTCGAGCAGGCGGAGAGCGCGACCAGGCCTGCGAGGATCACGGGAAGCCACACTGCTTGGCTCCGAGAACTGTCGGTTTGTGAGCTCTTGAATGATGTCATGAGAATTGGCTTTGCCTTACTCGCGGCCCATGGGGTTTGACGTGCCACGCGCCGCGAAACGCTGTCCGAAGGCGAAAAAGGGCTCCCGGTGGGGAGCCCTCGTTTTCGTTCCTGGGGAAAAGATGCTTAGAACGACCAGACGTAATCGATCGGGATACCGATGACGGCCTGGGTAACCGTGCTCGGGAAGTTCGGACCAAGCTGGTTGCTGGGATCGGAGGTAACGCTGCTCACGCCGCTCGCGTAGAGAACGCCGACCCGGACCCTGCTTCCGTTCGCGAAGTTGATCGCGAAGTACGGGTTGATCATGAAGCCCGCGTATCCGCCGTAGCCGCCCTCGAACCAGTTCGCGCCGTCTCCGTTGTCGTAGCCGACCAACGCACCGATGGCATAGGGTCCGGAGACCGCATACTCAAGCGCGAGCTCCGCAGCAAACGCGGTCACGGCGCTGTCGCCCGCATACACGAAGTCGAGCGCGTCGCTCAACTGGGACTGGGTTCCCTTTGCGCCGAACTCAAAGCGGGTGATCGGGTTGCTCGAGTTCTGGAACTCGCCGACATACCCGAGCTCGAAGGTGTAGTTCGTGACCGAGATGAGCGTCGCGTTGATGTCCAAGGCCTTGAGCTCGCCGGAGGTGCTATTGGCGATGAAGGGGTCGTTCGTGACACTCGTGTCCTGATCCTCAGCCTTGTACCACGCGTTGATCGTAGCGATCTTCGGCGCCGTATAGGAGGCAAGCACGACGAAGTTGTTCGCGAGACCTGTCTCGGTCGCGTTCAGGGCGCCGCCACTCGCTTGAGCAGTGAACAGCTGAGGCGCGTCGCCGGAGTACATACCAAAGCCGATCTTGAAGCCGGCGGTCGGCGTAAGAGTCGCAAGCGCGAGCGCGTCGGTGTTGCACTCGATCATGTTCCAGTTGTTGGTTTCCCATCCGCTGTACGGCTCGGCGAAACCGCCGATCGAATAGTCGTAGTTTCGGGGAATGCCGAACTCGAGCTTCACGGTGTTCGCCACGTCGAAGTAGGTGTTGAACCACTGCGTCGTACCCGAGGCACCGTTCGTCGCGAACAGCTGCTTTCCGCCGAACTCGTCGGTGGCCGTGAACCCGTAGGAGTTGCCGCTCTTGTCGGCGCCGGAATCGTAGGAGAAGTTCCACTCCTGGTCGATTCCCGTATTATCCCACTGCGGGCCCCACGCCGTCACCGCCGGATCGCTTCCGACTTGCGCATAGGGGTAGAACGTTCCTCGGTTCCACGCGTGGAACGAGCCAGCCGACGGGGCACTCTGGGCGAATGCGAAAGCGCCGACTAACGCGAGAAGTAGAAGAAGGACTAGTGCTTTCTTCATCAAGAAGCCTCCTTAGCATTCTTAGGATGATTTCGAGGTCGTGAACCTGACGGCCCAGCCACCCCGCTATTCTCAACAACGGGCAGTATACCGTGCACCGTATAGGCTGTCAAGAAGAATAATGTCCAAATAATGTACAGAAAAGCACCCGAATTCTCCGTGAATGGCTTATCCCGGGGCGACGCACACGCAGGACTCGGCCTCCCTCTGCCCTGCGGATGCCGACGACCCTACCCCTCATGCGATGGCGCGCCTTCCGGCGTCAGGGCGAAAAGGGCCCGCCGCCCGGGTGGTTTCCCGCGACCGACTCGACCGTGAAAGCGAAGCTCGGCGCCACCGGATCGTCCGTCTGGATCGTGACGGTCGCTTCGTTGAGCCCGACCTGCGTCGGCACCAGTTGGAGGTTGAATCTGAAGAACTGGCCCGGAGCAAGCGTTCCCTTCGGCTCCTGAAGGACATAATACATACCGGCGGCGGGACCGGAGACGGTAATGGGCTCGCTTCCTTCAAAAGTGATCGGCGTCGTTCCCACGTTCTGGATGGACACCCTCTCCGGAGGCGCCCAGATTCCTATCGGGTTGTTGGGAAAGGGATAGGTGTCGCCCGGCTTGATGTGCGTGTTCCAAACGGAGACCCGGAGCGACGGGCTTGTCTGCGCGACTGCCGGGCCCGCGGCCACAACGAGCGCGAGTCCCGCCAAAACCGCCGGAATGAGAGCGTTTTTTTTCGTCATAATCCTCCCTCCATGTCTTCCCTCACGCGAGCACCCTGCACCTTGAAGAGCCTCTTGGATCATCAGCCGATACGAGCTGGTCATTATACATCCTGAAGCGCGCTTCCGTACGGTCCTTTCGCGACGGGAACCACCATTTCGCGAGGTATTAGATCGACCGGGAGGCGCAAAAGTTTCCCCTTCGATTGCCGTTTCGCATGGCGGACCGTCGAGCTTCTTGGGTCCGGAGCAGGCAATGGTGCGGCGGTGAGGCAATGCGTCGTCAGCAAGGAGGAAGAAATATCCAAAAAAACTAAAATGATCAGAAACTCTCTCATTCGGCTTCGAGATTCTTTCTCCTTCGTTGAATGAAGCAACAGGAGACGAAGGTAGTATCTACGACCGGGGCGGCGGCCGGAAGGCGCCGTGTCCTGCGTTCGCCATCGGAGGAAACGGCCATGAACAGTCTGAACTCGATACTTATTGAAGGAAACTTGACGGCCGACGCCGTCCTGTCGGAGACGCCGAAGGGAACGGCGGTGTGCGTCTTTTCGGTGGCGTCCAACCGCTACTACCGCCAGGACGGGGAGCTCCAGAAGGAGGTGTCCTTCGTCGACGTCGAAACCTGGGCCAAGCTCGCGGAGGCCTGCGCCAAGACCCTCCGAAAAGGGCGCGGGGTCCGCGTCGTCGGGAGGCTGAGACAGGATCGCTGGACCGATTCCGACGGCAAGCATCGCGAGAAGATCAAGATCGTCGCCGAGCACGTCGAGTTCAAGCCGGAGCTCAAGGAAGGGACCGGCACGGAGGCGGCGGCGGAATCCGAAGGCGAAGAAGAGGCTTCCCTCTGATTCGCGGGCGGCCGGTCATCGGGAATACCGCGACGTCCCGGGCCGGCCGGATTTCACGTGATGTGCTTCTTTAGAAAACTTCATCTCCGCGAGAATTTGATATTTTTACCATGATGGATATTCTCGCGCCGCGCCGATAATGAGGTGTGACAAGGCTGCCGGTCGGTGGTTTATTCTGAAGGAAGGCAGTAGACTTACCACAGTGAACGAACTCGTAGAAAAAAAGATCGCCGGCGATTGGTACGACATCAAGGAAGCAAGCGACAGCCTCCTCAAGCTTGAGACCGTCTTTGCCCTGGCCGACGAGGATTTGGACGCGATCCTGGGGGAGATCAGGCTCGCGGTCGACGACGGAATCGTCGAGTACAAGCGAAAAGTCGCGATCCGCGCGTTCGATTTCGCGGAGAGCCAAAAGTTCGACTCGCGAGGATTCGAGGAGATCGGCACGCACATCGCCGCGCTCCGCCGAGCCGTCTATGCCATCCTCGTCCAGCGTCTGATCGCGATCGGCACCGTGCCGGCGCGAAAGCCGCGCGCCGACGTGAGAATCGACGGCTCGATGATCGGCAAGGACGTCAAGGAGATCGTCGCGGACGTCCAGGCGCGGATCGGGAAGAACCCGGAGCTCAGGAAGAGCGCGGCGGTCAAGAACATCCTCATGCAGGTGAGCATCTACGGCAAGGAGCTCGCGAACCTGAAGGAGCTCGCGCCGAATATCCCGAAGGAAAAGCTCGCCTCCTTCCAGGAGAACTTCAAGAAAAGCTTCGAGAGCATCACGCGCAAGGTCCAGGACAACTACGCGGAGCTGCTCAACGAGGCGGACCTCGGCGCCAAGCGGGAGAGCGCGACCACCATCTTCGCCCGATTCGACCTGAAAGCCCTCGGCCCGCTCTACCTTTCGCAGGCGAAGGAGCTTGCCGAAGTCCATTCCGTCTACGCGTACGCCGAGAAGGAGCGCTACAAGACGCGAGAGATTCTCGCGGGCATCTCCTCGGAACGGGAGCCGACGCTCGGTCTCCTCGCGCGGGAGCTGCGGGAGTACGAGAGACTCTCGGTCGGTCACGCGAAGGAGGTCGCCCGGGAGTTCGGCTGGGAAGTCAGCTACCATCTCGGAAAGCAGCGAACCCAGCTCCCCGACGACGAGCCGCTCGTCTGACGCCAGGGAACCCCCGGTTGACCCGCCTCCGGCTTCTCCATACTATCTGACGACAAGCTCTAATCAGCACGAGGAGTCGGCCATGTCTGAGGGTTTCACGCTGTCGGTCTATCCGTGGGTCTATCTCGCCCGCTTCACGGAAAGCGGAGCGTGGCGGGAGGAGTTCCAGGAGAAACCCCACAAGCGGGCCGACGAAGAGGAGCGCCTTTCAAGCGACGAGCTCGGCTCCCTGCTCGCGAAGCGCAACAGCTTTCCCGAGATGCCGCTCGTCAACTACACGACCCAGTACGGATTCGGCTGCTTCGAGGGACTCAAGGCCTTTCCGCAGCCCGACGGCGGCCTTAAGCTCTTCCGGCCCGATCAGAACGGAGGACGGTTCGCGCGCTCGATGGAGGGCCTGCGGATGCCGGTTTTCCCCGAGGCAAGCTTCGTGAAGGCGACCATCGGCCTCGTACGGAGGAACCTCGATCTCGGCTTCGCGCCGAAGTACGATCCCGGATGGGAGAAGGACGACTTCGAGGCCGGTCACTCGGTGTATCTCCGGCCCTTCACCTATTCGGAGCCCGCGATCGGGCTCGGCCTCAGCCACAATCCGTGGGTGGCGATGGTCGCGACGCCGGTGGGCTCCTACTTCCGGCCCGGCAACTCCAAGGCGATCACGACCGACAAGGTGCGCGCGGTCCCGGGCGGAACCGGCTGGATCAAGTGCAACGCCAACTACGTGACCCCGATTCTCGCGAAAAAAAAGGCCGAGGCCGAGGGCTACATGGAGGCTGTCTTCCTCGACGCGGGCGAGAAGCGCTACCTGGAAGAGGGCTCCTCGTGCAATATCTTCGTCTACCTGCGGAGCAACCGGCTCGTCACCCCCGATCTCGGCGACACGATCCTTCCCGGCATCACGCGCGACAGCGTCCTCGCGATCGCGAAGGACTTGGGCATTCCGGTCGAGGAGCGGCGGCTATCGATCGAAGAAGCGATGTCGGAGGGCAAAGAGGTCTTCGTCACCGGCACCGCCGCGGGAATCCAGTCCATGGAGTCGCTGACCCACCGCGACAAGACGGCGATCTACTCGCGGGACGGAAAGCCCGGGGAGGTAAGCAGGCTCCTCCAGCACGCCCTCAAGGGGATCCAGTACGGCGCGCTCCCCGACACCCATCATTGGCTGCGGGAAGTGTAGCTTCCGCGCGGCGCCCCGGAGGACGAGGCCTGCGGCATCTAGGGCGCGGCGGTCGATTGGAAACCGGGCGCCTGCGGATCCATCGGCAGGTCCGCGTAGATCTGGAGCTCGTAGCCCGGGAGGGGAAAGAGGATCTCCTTGGTGTTCAGCGCGGCGAGGCTCACCGACTGGGTTCCCCGCATCGTCAGGGGATCGCGTGAGAGCTGGTCGAACGCCTCCATCGATCGCGTGAAGTTCACGAGCGCCTGGGAGTACTTGGCGGAATCCTCGCTCTGCCGTCCGAGCAGGTTCAGCGTCACGCCGAGGTTGTTGTAGGTCATCATCATGTCGGTGAGCAGTTCCCGGTCCTGAACGTTCGAAGAGGGCGCGAAATCGGTCCGATTCTCCCGCTTGAGCTCGAGGGCGTCGAGCACGCCGTTGTAGTAGCCCTGCGCCGCGAAGAGATCGTGCCGCTCGAAGAGCGTGTTCGCGGTCGCGAACATGAGATTCAAGTTGGTTGAGTAGGTGCCCGCCGCGTTGTAGAAGTCGAGGAGCGCCGGCTCGTAGCGCCCGTCGCGGTAGTTGACGTAGCCCTCCTTGTACTTGAGGTCGGTCGAAGTGTACAGATTCGTCTCCGCGGTCCGGTAGAGCGCGAGCGCCTGATCGTAGTCTCCGCTCACGTAGTAGTTGAGGTCTCCGAGGTCGGAGTACAGCTTGCCGAACTGAGCACTCGGCTGCAGCTGGTTCTGCGCGAGCGCCGACTCGTAGCGCCTGATGCCCTCGAGGTAGGCTTGCTCGGCGTCGAGGTACTCCTTCTTCCGGTAATGGCTCTCCCCGACGCGATCGAAGGTGTCGACGAGCATGCCCAGCCGCTCTCTCGTGAGGGGAAGCGAACGGCGGAGATAGAACAGGGTATTTTCAAGCGCGACCGATTCCTCTCCGAAGTCGCCGACCCGCTTGAAGTAGCGCGCGAGGTTGTAGTGAACTTCAGGCAGCCTCGAGTCGACGTTCTTGGCGCGAAACAAAATATCCCGGACGTCCTCGAGCCGATTCTGCGAGATGAGGTAGCCGCCGAGCTCGGCGTACGCCTCCGGATCCACCCTCAGGCTCTTGTCGGCCTGAAAGCGCTTCTCGAGGCTCTCCACCTCCGGGTAGTTGTTCGTACGAATGAAGTAGCGGAGCATGCGGAAAAGGATCTCGTTCTTGATCCCGTACTTCTGGAGGATGGTCGCGTAGTCCCTGCGGGCCTCTTCGTACTTGGAAGGGTCGAGGGCGCCCCAGGCGAGGTAGTTGTCTCCCGCGGCGAGAAGGCCCTGGTAATCGTACATGTTCTTCGAGAGAATGCGGTTGACGAGCTCCTCGGCCTTCGGGTAATTCCCGATGACCTTCGACTCGAGGTCGGCGTAGTCGAAGATCCCCTTCCGATCGTCCGGGTAGCTCCTGAGAAGGGCGTCGTACTTGTCGGCCGCAAAGGCGTACTGGTTCTTTTGCGCGAATCCTTCCGCGTAGCGGTAGTACCAATTCTTGATCTGCCAGCGGCGCACGCCGCGGTCGAAGAGCTGGTTCGCGCTCACGAAGCGGTCGTTCACGAGCTCGCGGTAGCCTGCGCTGTAGAGGAGGTAGGCGGAGGCGGGGCGATAGACGAAACGGTAGCCGAGGAATACGAGGAGCGCGATCGCGGCGGCGGCGAGCAGGAAGCCGCGGAGCACCGGAAGGATGTTGCGCCTGAAGCGGTAGGAGAAGGTGTCCCGCTCCTCCTCGAAGGCGAGACCGGTCTTCTTCTCGTATTGCGCGGGGACGCGGATGCGGACTCCGGTGATTCGCCCGGTGAGGGCGGCTATCTCCTTGGCCGAGGCGCCGCCGACGAGGAGGTCCACGAGCTCGACGAGCTGCGTTCCTGAAAGCCCCTTCTCTCCGATGAGCTCCTCGATCGCGAGGCGGAGGTTCTGGGGAAGTCGGGCGAGGGTCGCCTGAAGGGCGCGAAAGTCCCGGTCGGAGAGCTCGACGCCGCCGCCCGAGGAGGGCTCTCCCCCCCGAACGGAGAGGGCGGGGTTGAGCTCCTCGTCCGACGACGCGGCGCCTTCCTCAGGCTCCGAGGCGCCGAACTGCTCGCCGATATCCCCGAGGTTGAACTCGTCGAGCTCGAAGTCCTCTCCGCCGC
>JASHNV010000103.1 GCA_030041455.1 Spirochaetia bacterium | reverse complement strand
AAGATGAAGGTGACAAGGGTCGCGACGAAGGGGGCCACGCCGAGCCTCGTGATCAACCATGCGTGCCATCGTCCCCAGAGGGCTCCGACGCCGACCGTCACGAGGCATGTCAGCAGCATCGGCAGATGAGCGGTCACGTTCAGCCACGCCGAGGCGACCACGAAGAAGGCGGTCAGAGACCCGACCGACAGGTCGATCCCGGCGGTGATGATCGTGAAGCTCTCGCCGATCGCTAGAATGCCGAAAGCGGCGAAGTCGATGCCGAGCGGATTCTGCAGGTCGGAAGGGCTAGCGAACAGCGGATTCCTGATCGTGAAGGCCGCGAAGACGAGCACTAGTGCGATAATGATGCCGACCTCGGGTGCATTCCCGAAGCCTCGAGGAGCGCGAGACCACGCGCTCCTCATCGACCGCCCCCTGGCGCCACATCGCCGGCGCTATCCGTTCCGTACGTTTTCATCGTTCTGTTCCTGTCCCCAGGGCCATCCCAGCCATGATTCGCTCCTTCGAGAAGTCCGCACGGTTCACATCCTCCACCACCCGGCCGTGCCTCAGCACGACGATGCGATGGCAGATATTGAGGAGCTCCTCCAGCTCCGAGGAAGCCACGATGATCGCCATCCCCTTCTCTCGCTGCTGCTCGATCAGACGGTAAATCTCGGCCTTTGCGCCAACGTCCACCCCCCGGGTCGGCTCATCGAGCAACAGCAGCCTCGGCCGCGTCGCAATCCAGCGCCCAAAGATCATCCGCTGCTGGTTACCCCCGGACAGCGACCGTGCCGCCTGCTCGGGGGTTTGGCATATGACGTTTGCGATCCGGACCAGGTCCGCAGCCTCTCGTTTTTCGGTGCCGCGGCCCAGGAACACGCCGCGCCAGGCGATCTGTCGCAGCGTTGCCAGCGTGATGTTCCAGCGAATCGGCGAGTCGAGCAGCAACGCCTGGGCCTTGCGATCCTCAGGCACGAGGCCAACCCCGGCTCTGACCGCGTCACCGGTAGTCCGCGGGGCGTACGGCTTCCCGCCGAGGGTCATCTCGCCGCCCGTGCGCTCGCGTGAGCCCATGATCAGATGGAGCAGCGCGCTGCGTCCGGAGCCCATCAACCCCGCCACACCCACAACCTGGCCGGGCGTGACCTCGAGGTCCACCGGTCCGAAGTTATACGTCTCAAGACCGCGCGCGGTGAACACCGGCGGGGCATCCGCTGCCGCGCTGCCTTCGTCAATCTCACCCAGTTCCTTTCCGACCATCTCCTGGACGAGCCGCCGCTCCGTCGCCTCCTTCGGGCGGAGGTCGGCAACGACTCGACCGTTGCGCAGGACCACGATCCGGTCGGCTACGTCCCGCACCTCCTTAAGGCGATGGCCGACGAAGATCACGATCGCCCCGCCACCGGCGTGTTCCTTCGCCAATTGCAGCACGTGCTCGGACTCCCTGGGCCCGAGAGCGGATGTCGGCTCGTCGAGGATCAGGACACGCGGGTCACGCCCGATCGCCTTGGCGATCTCGAGCATCTGCCGCTGGGCTACCGACAGCGAATTGACGCGGCGGCGGGTCTCTACATCGAGCCCGACACGTTCGAGCATCTGTTGAGCGGCCGAGGTGACCGCCCGTCGGTCTACAAACCACCGCTTGTTGCTCGGGCGTCTGCCCAGCAGCAGGTTCTCGGCTACGGACAACTCGCCGACGAGCGGGAACTCCTGTGAAACCATCGCCACGCCCATCTTCTGAGCCGCGAGCGTTCCGCCTTCGAGCGTCTGCCCCCCAAGCAAGACTTTGCCGGTATCGGGTATAACCGAACCGGCGATCACCCCCATCATCGTCGACTTGCCTGCACCGTTCTCGCCGACCAGGCACACGACCTCCCCCGACCGCAGCGACAAGCGCTCTACGTCGAGGACGGTCGCCGGCCCGTACGTCTTGCGGACGCCGGCGAGGATCATCTCCTCGCCGGCGCCAGGAACTGACGTCGGTGCTGCGGAATCAGCCACCAGCGGCAATCTCCGAGTTGTAGCTCTCATCAGCGGACAGGTTGGCTTGTGTCAACGTCCCGACTCCGGTGCTGATCACCCCGTCGGTCTCGAACGGCACCAGGATGTTCGCAACGGCTTGTTTGCCGAGCACTTCCATCGCCGCCGTGATGTATGCACCGAGATAGCCCTGCATGTAGGGCTGCTGGATGATCGACGCCGTGACGGAGCCGTCCTTCAGTCCGGCAATGGTTCCGGGCTCGCTGTCGTCGGCGATCACGTTGATCTGGCCGATCTCGCCCTTGGACTTGACGGCAACCGCCGCCGCCGGGCCATCGTAGGAGTATACGCCGTAGATGCCCTTCAGGTTCGACATCGAGGCGATCACCGAGCTCGCATTCGAGGACGCGGTCGCGGCAGACCCGTTGTCGTTCTGGACCGTCACGACGCGAACGTTTGTACCGGCCAGCGCCGCCTTGAAGCCTGCGATCCGCTGAAGCGCATTCTCCGCAGTCAGTGAACCGGTCAGGATCGCGACGTCGCCGCCCTGCGGCAGCGCGTTCGCCATCGCCGCCCCCGCCGCCTGTCCGGCTGCGTAGTTCGGGGTGCCGACGTAGACCAATGAATTTACGGACGACGGCACGGGCGAATCGATCGCCACGAGGTTGACGCCCTTACTGACGGCGTTATTCAGGATCGTCGCCTCCGATGTCGGGTCGATCACGGACGTGAAGAGCCCGTTCGCGCCGGTCGAGGCAAGCGTCTGGTACATCGAGACCTGCTCGGAGAGCTGGCCCTGTGGCGGACCCTCGTACTGGGCGGCGATCCCGAGCTCCTTGGCAGCCTGCGCGTCGCCTTCCTTGCCGGCTACCCAGTACGTCGCAAGAATGTTTACCACCATCCACGTGTTGACCTTGGACAGGTTTTTGCCCTGCAAGGCATTATAGAGCGCATCACGCAAGCCGAACAGCTTCGAATCATCGAACGTCGGCGGATGCACGGTCGAGGCGAGCAGCTGGGCGGGTGCGGCCATTGCAGTCTGGGACTCTTTCTGCCCTCCAGCACTCACCGTGAGGGTGCCGACGACGAAGAGGCCGACAAGCGCCAATAATGCGGTCTTTTTCATGCGCATTCCTCCTCCAAATAAATATGACGTGTCAGCCAGTGTGAACGCTAACATTCAGCTTGTCAAGTCTTATCTAAAAGCGATCTCTACTCGCCTCTGCAGGTATATTGCGCTGTTCACGCTAACATTTATTTCGTGGGAGGATGGCTCTGGGTGAGTCGGCAGATTGGTACCTGAAATATCGATGCGAACGATGGCATCCGAGCAATCGGGTTAGCGGTAAGACAGGTGATCGCGCCGCAGCACAGTGTGCGTCAGATGGCCGAGGAGCAGGGTAGCGAAGCGACGTACGTGCAAACGAAGGTGGAGGTCATCGAGGCGATCGCCGCGGGCTACCTGTCGGGCGGAACCGGAGCCCGGCTCCTCCTCGGCGCTTCGGCAGTCCCGTGCTTTGGCGGACAATGAGCTCGGGACGCACGCTCGGTAGCACCTCGTTTCGTCGTCCCTCGATGCCCGCAAGGAGCAAGGTCACGGTGCGCCGTCCCAGCTCGATGAAGTCTTGACGCACCGTGGTGAGCGGCGGGCTGAAGTATTCGGCCGCCGGATCGTCGTCGAATCCGACGATGCTCACGTCCCGAGGAACCTCCACCCCCGCTTCAGTGAACGCACGCAGGAGGCCCAGGGCCATCTCGTCGTTGGCCACGAACACCGCCGTGAGGCCTTCCTCCTCCGACAGCTGGCAGCCGAGCTCATAGCCGGAGCGCGGACTCCAGTCACCGCGCAAGACCGGGGCGATGCTTGCGCCGGCGTCCCGTAGCGTCTCCCGCCAGCCGCGTTCGCGCTCCTCGGCTTCGAACCACTCGACGGGCCCCGCAACGTGGTACACGGTGCGGTGTCCGAGCTTAAGCAGGTGCTCGACCGCCAGCCGCGCCCCGGCGTATTGATCCACCGAGACGCCCGGCACCGCCCCTCCGGGCGCGCCCTGGGTGGCGATGATCGGAAGCGGTTTGGGCACGTACTGCAGAGCGCGAACCGCGGCGACGCGTGGAGCGATCACGACGATACCGTCTACCTCCTGGGCGCGCAGCCGCTCGATCGCTTCGGTGATCGACTGACGGTTGGGCGCCCTCAGGCTGACGATGCTAATCCCATACTCCGAGTCGCGGGCCGCGCTCTCGACGCCGTAGAGCGTGCTCGCCGGCCCATAGAGCGTCGAATCGAGGGCGACCACACCGAGCGTCTTCGACCGTCCCGTAACGAGGGTACGCGCCGCATAGTTGGGGTGATAGTCCAGCTCTCGGATCGCCGCCACCACCTTGGCGCGGGTTTGGTTCGTAACGCTGTCCGGTTCGTTGAGCACCCTCGAGACGGTCATGTGCGAAACCCCCGCGAGGTTGGCGACATCCGTCATCGACGGACGTCTTCCGGAGGGCTTCGCCTCCACCGAAGGCTCGCGCAACGACTCGTCTGTGTTGCTGCGCTCTTCAGTTTGCGCCACCGTGATTCCTCGTGACCGATAGAAAAAGTAATCTTAGGATGTCCATAAATGCCCGACCTCGATAGCTTGATACCGTGGACCGAGGGCCTTTTTCTCCGCTCCGCCACATGACGGCTCCCATCGTACTGCTAACTGCAATGACGAACAAGCGGATCATTCGAGCCTTGGGATTCCGGTCGCAATCAGCTCGGCAGCAGGCCCGAGCTGTACGCCATGGATGGGTCGGCCTTTGAGAAGGGGGCAAAGCCCGAACCCGCGAAAGCGGGCGAGCGCACCGTCTGCGCGCAGCTCGCCGATAGGTTCGGAATTGGTATCCGTCGCATTCGTTCCAAAATGATCGCCGATCAAATATCCGGCGCGGGCCCCGCCGCGTCGAGACGGCGGTTCTGCATAACGACGATA
>JASHNV010000102.1 GCA_030041455.1 Spirochaetia bacterium | reverse complement strand
GGCGACCGTCGTGATCACCGGATACGGTGTTCCGAAGGTCTCGCCTTTGAGGTCCGATGGGTAGCCATTGTAGGCGGAAGATTGAGGATCGGCGGGATTACCGAACTGAAAGCAAGAACCGACCGCGAGAGCGGTCGAAACAGTCAGAACTATCGTTGCGGCGGGCCGCAAGAGGAGGACCAGCTGTTTCCCCGCGGCTTGGAAAGGAATCTTTATCGCCGGCACCGTTGCACCCCTCCCGATACCAGAGCAAGTCTTGAAGAACGTGGAGGCGTCCCCGAACCATGCGGCCGAGGGTACGATCCGGAATCGACAGGATGAGCGAACCGGTAACACGCGGAAGCAGTCATGACGGCTGCCGCCAGCGCGGCGGCGGCGAGTCGCTGCGCCGCGATTTCAGCCGCGACGTGTTCTTCTCCATAAGCCGCTCCTGAGGTGCGCCGGCGCTCCGCTCGCGGGTCTTCGCCGCTCGCGATCGGACCCGCAGGAAAGCAGGGGCATCCGGCCGGAAAGCGGCTTCAGGTGTCGCCTAGAGACCTTCGACGGCGCAGCGTCGCTGGAATCGTACCTCCGAAATCAAGCCCGCGATTCGCAGACCGTAGCCCATGCCGGCGCGCTGCGGTATCCACCGAACGATTCAATTTGCGCCGAATCCCGCGAAAAATGCGATTTCAGCCGCTCGAAGGGCGGGATCGCTCGATCGCGCCCGAGAAGCGGACCGCCCCTTCGCCCGAGCAGTCCCTTCCCGTCGGGCGCGGCTCCCTGGATCCGAAGCGGCGTCCCGCCTGAAGGCGCGAGCGAACAAGGGCCTTATCCGGCCTGAGGCGGGAGGAGCAGAGTCGAAAGGAGCGCGAGGAAGTCGTAGAGTCCGTGCGCCAAGGCGACGAGGTGGAGGCTGCGCTTCCTGAGGAAGACTATCGAAAGGCAGGCGCCGATCACCGCGGTACCGATGAACCCGGGCAGTCCCTGGTACACATGGCCCGAGGCGAAGAGGAGCGTGGTCGCGAGGACGGCGGCGAGGTCGGAAAAGCCGAGACTTGGGAGGACGGTGAGGAGATAGGACCTGAAGAAGAGCTCCTCGTGGTAGCCGGTGAGGACGCAGGTGAGGAGAACGACGGGAACGAGCGCCGGGTTTGTGAGGCGCCATCGGACCCGGTCGGCGAGCGGCCCCGAGGAGAACAGCTTTCCCGCCTCGGTCAGGGGCGTGAGGAGGCCGAAGATCGCGAGGGCGAGGGCGAGCGACCAGACGACCGTCCAGGGCGTCGGGCGAGCGATCCCGAAAGCGGCGAGGCTTGTGCCTTCCGCGTCGGTCCGCAGGACGATGAGGTAGAGGAGGAGGAGCACCTGGGGGCCGGCCTGGAGGAGATAGACCAGGTTGAACGCGAGGCTGTCGAAGAGGTCTCCGCTCACCTCCCGCCCCTGGAAGAGGAACGCGGGAAGGAAGAAAACGAGGAACAGCAGGAGGGGCTCGGCCCGCCTGAGAAGACGTACATCGGCCACGCGAGTCTCCAAAAGGAAAAAAATTGCACTCGGGCACCAAAATACTGTATAATTGCCGAAATTTCTCGCGACATTGGCCCGGGTCGAAGGGAAAAAGCATATTGTTATGCTAATATAACTCGAACGGGGGACGATACTAGCACTATGGTCCTGGCTCTCTTGGCGCTTTGCGTTGTGGCTATCGTCGTCGCGGTCGCCGTTCTCAGGCGAGCCGGCGGCGGGAACTTCCCATGGCTCCAATTCTACACGAAGGGCAAGGAGTCCGGATTCAGCTTCCACGAGATCAACCTCCTGCGAAGGGTCGCCGTCGAGAATCGCCTCGAGAATCCGACCTCGCTCTTCTGGTCGATCAAGCAGCTTGACCGCTCCATCAAGGGTATGATCGTGAAATTTCGCGCGGAGGGCAGCGAGAACAACGACGACAACATCGACTTCCTCGGGAAGCTGTTCGACTTCAGGCGCCGGGTGGAGCTCAATCTCCCGAAGTACACGATCGGCCTGAAGACGTCGCGCAAGATGTCGACCGGACAGCGCGTGAAGGTGAGCCTCCCCGGCGTCGGCGCTTTCAGCGCCACGGTGGTGGAGAATCTCAAGCGCTACCTGGCCCTTTCCTATCCGGAGGGCCCAAAGCTGCCCCAAGGCTTCTCGTGGAAGGGCCAGAAGGTCAACGTCTACTTCTGGAGGGCGGACGACGCCGGCTACGTCTTTCAGACGAAGGTCATCGAGGACTTTTTCGATCAAAATCACCCCATCATCCACGTGATCCACTCCGACGCCCTCGTTCGCAGCCAAAAGCGCCGGTCGGTCCGCGTGGAGACGAGCAGGCCGACCACGCTCTATCCGCTCAAGGGCAAGGAGGTCGCCTCGGAGGAGGTCGAGACGTCGCCGGGACTCAAGTGCCGGCTCGTCGACGTCTCGGAGGACGGCGCCGCCGTCCTCGTCGGCGGACGGGCGAAGGCCGGGCTGAGCATCAAGATTCAATTCGAGATCAACGGAGCGCCGATCGTGATGTCCGGCGTGGTGAAGGGCGTTACGTTCAACGAGTCGAAAAACCAGTCGATCCTCCACATGCAGGCCACTCCGCTCAGCCACCGAACGAGGAACCAGATCCTTTCCTTCGTGTACAATCTTTTTCAAGAGCGGGACCCCGAGATCAAGAAGACCCATCCGCAAAGCAGGCAGGCAAGCTCCCTGTAGCGGGGCCGACCTCGGCCGTCTCTTCCCACGCTCAGCCGATTTTGCTATAGTGCCCAGGCGCGCGGAAGCCGCGACGACGCCGTGACACCGTGGTGGCTGGAGGAGAGCAAGACATTGAGGCGGATCGCCTGCATGTTTGTGTACTCGGTGGCGCTCATCGCCCGCGCGGCGGGGCAGGACGCCGGCACCGTCCTAGAGTCCTTCGAGAATAACTTCGACCGCGGCACCACGACCATCAAGATCCAGGTCCTCAACGACAGCCTTCATTTCCCGAGCGCCTCCATGGACGCGCTCTACCTGAAGGCGCTCGACTATCTCGTGACGAACGACCAGACGCTCCAGTCCGACCCCGCGGCTCCCTCCCTCGCCCTCATCGCGGTCAAGCTCGCGGGCGGCGCGAAGGTCCCCCAGGCCGCCGCGCCGCTGTGGAAGCTCTTCAATCTCCAGGCGGACTCCCCCGTGCGCGTCGCGATTCTCGGCGCGCTCGGTCAAATCGGCGAGCAGGACCCGACGGTCGTGGGGGAGATGAACGACTGGCTCGTGTCGGAGGATAATCTCCACGAGGCGGGAAACGCGGTCGACATCCCGGTCCTGACAGCGTGCGTGACGGCGCTCGGAGAGCTCCGGGACCAGAGCTCGTTTCCCGCGCTTTTCACCGCGACGCTCGAGGGCTATCCTCCGGCAACGACGAGCGCGGCGGCTGCGGCGCTTGCGGCGGTCAAGGGGTCCTTGAAGGACCACCTGATCGCCGTGATCCGGGGCAGCCGCATCGCCGACAAGCTCCCGGCGCTCGCCATGGCGATGGCGCAGAGCGCGATGCCGGACGCGGACAAGGCGGCGGTCGCGAGCGCCGCGCTCCAAGTCGGCTTGGACTCGACCGTGGATAGCGCCGCGCTCACGAACGAGCTCAACGCGCTGCGCTTCCAGGCGCTCAAGGATCTTGCCGCGCTCAAGTGGGGAGCGGCGACCGGCCTCGTGATCGCGAACTTCGAACGCACGCTCGACGAGTACACCCGCGGCCTCGACGCCGTCGACGACCTGCTCGACGCGATCGACGCGCTCGGCGCCATGGGGACCCACGAGGCGGCCGTGCGCCTCACGCTCTACCTCGACCTCATCCACACCTCGACCCAGAGCGGACAGCCTACCGACGACCGGATCGTGAGCGCGGTCATCGCCAACCTCTCCTCGCTCGGCGACCGGGTGGCGCTTGAAAACCTTCTCTATACGCAATACTTGAACTACTCGGACGCCGTGAAAAAAGCCGCTCGGGAGGCCGTCGACGAGCTCACCGCCCAGGCGCCCCAAAACTGAGCGCCCGCAGGAGGCGTCGAGCTACGATTCGCCGGCCCGGCTCGCCGCGCTCCTCGACCGCGCGGGCCTCGCGCTGAAGAAGCGGCTCGGACAAAACTTCCTCGTCGGCCCGGGTGCCCGCGAGAAGGTGCTCGGGGTCATCAAGCCGAAAGCCGGCGAGCGCGTGTGGGAGATCGGCCCCGGGGTCGGCTCGATCACGCACGCGCTCGTCGAGCGCGTGCGCGAGCTCACCGTCTTCGAGATCGATCGGGGCTTCGCCCGCTACCTCGACGCCGCGTTCGGCGGGCGGCCGGGCTTTCGCGTCGTGACCGGCGACTTCGTCGACACTTGGAAGGCGGTCTACGCCGAGAGCGGGCCCCCGGACACCATGTTCGGAAACCTTCCGTACCGCTCCGCCGCGAGGATCCTCGCCTCCCTCATCGAGGGCGGCGGGGCGCGCTCTCGTCTCGTCGTCACCGTGCAGCGCGAGGTCGCCCGGCGGATCTCCGCCCGGCCGGGAAGCAAGGACTACTCGAGCTTCTCGATCCTCTGCCAGTCGGCCTTCGCCGCGGCAATCCGCGGCGACCTCAAGCCGGGGAGCTTCTACCCGGTCCCGAGAGTGGTCTCGACGATCGTCGAGCTCGTCCCCCACGACGCGTTCAAGGTATCGGATCCCGCGCTCTTTCACGAGCTCACGCGGCTGCTCTTCGCGGCCCGGCGGAAGACCGTTCGCAACAACGCCCTCTCAAGCGCGCGCCTGCGCTCGCTCGACCGTGACCTCCTCGTGCGCCTGATCGAGGCGAGCGGGATCGACCCCGAAGAGCGCGCGGAGCGTCTCGAGATCGGTCAAATCGTCGACCTCGCCAACAGGATCCTGGCGCAGGAGCTTTAGATGATCTCGAGCTCGCGAAGGATTGCCGCGAAGGCCGCCTTCTTTTCGTCGTCCATGGGGCAGAGCGGGAGGCGATAGACCTCCTGGATCATCTTCTTCAGGCTCAGGCCGTATTTTATGGGAACCGGGTTGGTCTCCAGGCCGAGGAGCGCGGTGAAAAGCGGCATGAGCCGGTAGTGCAGCTCGCGCGCGCGGAGGAAGTCTCCGTCGAGCGCCGCCTTGGCGAGCGCCACCATCCGCCCCGGGACGATATTGCTCGCGACGGAGACGATCCCCTTCCCGCCGAGCGCCATGATGGGGAGCCCGAGGTTGTCGTCTCCGGAGACGACCGTGAAGGATTTCGGCATACGGTGGAGGAGCTCCATGACCTGGGGAATGTTGCCGCTCGCCTCCTTCACGCCGATGATGTTCGGGTGCTGCGCGAGCCTGAGCATCGTGGAGTTTTCGATGTTCTTCCCCGTCCGGCCGGGAATGTTGTAGATGACGAGGGGAATGTCGACCGAATCCGCGATCTCCATGAAGTGGCGATAGAACCCCTCGGCGCTCGGCTTGTTGTAATAGGGGGCGACCTGGAGGCTCGCCTCGGCGCCGTTCTCCTTCGCCCTGCGGGTCATGCGGACCGCCTCCGACGTGCTGTTCGATCCGGTTCCCGCGATCACCGGCACCCGGCCCGCCGCCTGGGCGATGACGAGCTCGATGACCCGCCCGTGCTCCTCGTGGCTGAGCGTCGGGCTCTCCCCGGTCGTCCCCATGGGCACGAGGCCCGCGATTCCCTCGCGGATCTGGAAGTCGACGAGCTCCTCGAGCGCCTCGACGTCGATCGAGCCGTCGCGATTGAACGGAGTCACGAGGGCCGTATACACGCCTTGAAGTTTCATGCGGTTCTCCTGTCAGCCTAGTCGTTCCCTGATGAAATCCTCGACCTGGAAAAACCCGCGCTTGCCGACGAGCCACTCGGCGGCAAGCACCGCGCCGAGCGCGAATCCCGCGCGGTTGCGCGCGGTATGGGTGATCTCGATCGTGTCGGCGGGCGAGTCCAGGTAGACTTTGTGGGTCCCGGGAAAGTCTCCGCCGCGAAGCGACGCGACGTGGAGCTCGTCGTCCTCGATGCGCCGATCGAGCCTCGTGTCGACGATCCTGCGCTTGCGCTCGCTCGCCGCGAGGATGCGTTCGGCGATCTTGAGCGCGGTGCCCGAAGGGGAGTCCTTCTTTCGCCTATGATGCATCTCGAGCACCATGATGTCGTACTGGGGAAAGGGATTGATGATTCGGGCGGCCCGCTCGACGAGGTCGAAGTAGAGGTGCGCTCCGATCGAGAAGTTGGCGCCCCAGATGTAGGCGCCCCCGGCGTCCTCGACGGTCCGGCGCACCGCCTCGCGCGAGCTCTCCCATCCGGTCGTGCCGACGACGGCCGGCAGGCGGGAGGCGGCGTAGCGCTTCGCGTTGTCGAGCACCGCGGAGGAAGCGGAGAACTCGATCGCGACATCCGCCTCGCCGAGCGGCGCCTCGGCGAGGCTCTTCAGATCGCCGACGCCCGGCTGCGGATCGACCCGCGCGAGGACGCCGTGACCGCGCTCCGCGAGCGTCCGCTCGATTTCCCTTCCCATACCGCCGTAGCCGACGATAAGGACCTTCATGGCTCGCATCATAGAATCGCCGGGGCGCCTGCACAAGCCCCTCTCAGGAGTCCCGCCGGGCCGCCAGGGCCTGCGACAGGGTGACCGCCGCGGTGTTCACGATGTCCTCGACGCTGCAGCCGCGCGACAGGTCGCTCACCGGCTTCGCGAAGCCCTGAAGGAAGGGCCCGTAGGCCTCCGCGCCCGCGAGGCGCTGGACAAGCTTGTAGCCGATGTTTCCGGCGTCGAGGTTCGGGAAGACGAGCACGTTCGCGCGCCCGCACACGGGAGAGCCGGGCGCTTTCCGCGCCCCCACCTCGGCGACGAGCGCGGCATCCGCCTGGAGCTCGCCGTCGATCAGGAGGGCGGGGGCCTTCGCCTTCACGAGCGCGAGCGCCTCGGTCACCTTCTCGACGCTCGCGTGCCGGGCCGACCCCTTCGTCGAGAAGGAGAGGAGAGCGACCACCGGCTCGACCTCGAGGAACCTCCGGCAGGACTCCGCGGCCGCAAGCGCGATCTCGGCGAGCTCCTCGGAGCTCGGATCGGGTATCGTCGCGCAGTCGGCGAAGATCATGCTGCCCTCCGCGCCCCACGAGCGATCCTTCAGCGTCATGACGAAGCACGATGAGGCGTACTTCGTTCCCGGCGCGGTCCCGATGATCGCGATCGCGGCCCGCAGCAGATCCGCCGTCGTGTTTGCCGCTCCGCTCACCATCGCGTCGGCATCGCCGCGGCGCACCATCATCGCGCCCCAGCGGAGCTCGCTCACGATCTCCTCCCGGGCCCGCTCGATGGTCACGCCCTTGCGCTTGCGGAGACTCCAGTACTCCTCGGCGTACGCCTCGATCATCGGCGAGCCCGCGGGGTCGAGAAGCGTCATCCCCGAAAGGTCGACGCCCTCGCGTCGCGCCGCGGCCGGGACGCTCTCCGCGCCTCCGATGAGGTGCACGGCCCCGGCGATGCCCTCATCGAGCAGGATCCGCGCCGCCTTGAGGGTCCGCCCTTCCGTTCCTTCGGGAAGCACGAGGCTCCTGCGAAGCTCTCTCGCCTTCCCCCGCATCCGTTCCACAAAGGTCATCATGCTCCTCTCGCGCGCCGGCTCCGCGGCGACGGCCGTCACGTCCGCAGCCGCGGAGCCTCGAGCGCGCGGGGATTCTACCCGGTTGTCCGACGAAAGACCAGGGCGGTCCGGTCTTTCGCGCGCTTCTTGAGCCATCCCGGTCGATGGAGTAGTATCTCCCCCATGGATATCGGGGTCTACGGGCTCGGGCGGTTCGGGGCCTTCTGGGCCGGGCTCCTCGCGAAAGAGCAGCCCGTGATGGGCTACTCGCGGACGCCGAGCCGCCAGGCTCCCGAGGGCGTCCGCAGGGTCGACGAGGACGAGGTGCTCCGCTGCGACGTCCTCTTTCTCGCGGTGGCGATCTCCTCGATGGAGGAGGTGCTCGAGCGCATCGGCGCGCGCCTTCGTCCCACGACGCTCGTGCTCGATACCTGCTCGGTGAAGGTCTACCCGGTCAAGCTCATGGAGCGGCTCCTACCGCCTGAGGTGCGGATCATCGGCACGCATCCCATGTTCGGCCCGGACTCGGGGCGTAACGGCGTGAGCGGGCTTCCGCTCGTCTATTGTCCGGTCCGCGTCGATGAGGAGACCGGCGCCGCGTGGAAGCGCCGCTTCGAGGCGATGGGGCTCGCGGTCACGGAGCTCTCTCCCGACGAGCACGACCGCGAGGCGGCCTATACCCAAGGGGTCGCGCATTTCGTCGGCCGGGTTCTCGAGGACCTCCGTCTGAAGCCGAGCGCGATCGCCACCGTGGGCTACGCGAAGCTGCTCGAGATCATCGAGCAGACCTGCAACGATCCCTGGCAGCTCTTTCTCGACCTCCAGCGCTACAATCCCTACACGGCCGACATGCGCGCCTCACTCTACGCCTCCCTCGCGAAAATCAAGGAACAGCTCGAGACCACCCTCGACGGAACCCGGCTCGATTCAGGTCCACTTGACACCCTCCGGGGGCGGTCGATAGGATAGCCGCCTGTGGAACACGCATTGCCCGAGGTGCACATCAAGAGCGTGGAGGAGACGACGCTCGACACGGTCCTCGCCGACGACATCGACTTTACCGGAGTGCTCCAGTTCTCGAAGCCGCTCATGATAAAGGGAAAGTTCACCGGGGAGATCAAGGCCACCGGGGATCTGTACATCGGCGATCTTGCCGAGGTCAACGCGAAAATCGAGGCGAACGCGGTCTCCCTCAAGGGAAAGGTCAAGGGCAACATCGTCGCGCTCGATCGAGTCGAGCTTTTCGCGACCGCCCGAGTCGACGGCGACATCGCCGCGCCGGACATCGTCATGGAGAGTGGCTGCAGGTTCAACGGCATCTGCTCCATGGTTCCGCCCCCCGAGGTCCCGCCGCATGACTAGGAGAGCAGCCTCCATGCTCCTCGTGCTCGCGGGGCTCGCCGCCGTCCCGACGCCCGCGGTGTACGCGCAGGACCGGCCGGACGCGCTCGCCATGTATCGCAACGGCCAGTTCGATCAGGCGGTCCAGACCTGCCTCGACGAGATTCAGCAGCTTCCCAAGGACCTCGACTCCTATTCGGTCCTCGGCTGGAGCCTGCTCAAGCTCGGGCGCTACCAGGACGCCGTCGCCTACGGTCTGAAGGCGCTCGCGATTTCGCGGTACGACGTCAGAATCATCGAGATTCTCGGCGAGGGCTACTACTACACGGGGGACGACTCCGACGCGCTCGGCTACCTCCAGCAGTACGCCGCGCTCGCGCCGAACGGCGATCGCATCGACATCGTCTACGATCTCATGGGGGAGATCTACATCAAGCTCGGCCAGTACAACCACGCCGACATCGCGCTTGATACCGCCTGCTACTTCACGCCGAACGTCGCCGAATGGTGGGCGCGCCTCGGGTACGCCCGCGAAATGGCGCGGCACTACGCCATCGCCCTCGACGCCTACAATCGCGCCTTGACGCTGAATCCGTCGCTCGACGACGCGGCGCAGGGAAAGGCGAGGGTCGAGGCCGCCGCCGGGGGCTGAGCCCGGAATTTGATTTCCGCATACGAACGGGATATAGTGCCTTTGGCGACCGGCTCGTCCGTTCCTGGGCGCCCGGAAGAAATCTCGGAAGGAGCTCCGTGAAGCGATACCTTTCCGCGCTTGCGGCGCTCGCGATCTGCGCGAGCGGCGCAAGCGCGCAGTCCACCATGACCGAGCGCGAGTTCTCCCCGCAGGACGCCGCGATCATCGCGACGGGCGGCGCGAACGCCGCCTCGGCGCAGGGTTTTGACTCCCTGTTCGTGAACCCGGCGGCCTTCGATCGGGGCCAGCCTTCGTTCACCGCGCTCGGGGTCGATCCCGGCACCTACTTCGTCCCGACGGCGAGCTCGCTCGCCTCCTTCGGGGCCATCCCCGGCAACCCCACGGCCGCCCTCGCCGCGCTCGCGCCGAACCTGGCGACGAACGGCCTCGGCGCGAACCTTACGGCCGGACTCGGATACGTCGGCAACGGGCTCGGCATCGGCGTCATCGACGTGACCGACGTCTATGCGAACAGCACCCAGGCGGCCTCCGAGGAGGCCGAGGCGATGACGACGCTCGCCGTCGTCATCGGATTGTCGGTTCCGCTCGGCGATCACCTCTCGATCGGCGGGGCGGTGAGACCCATGTACCGCGTCGAGGCGCCGGAGATCGGTCTCGACGACCTGCTCGTCGACGCCTTCCAGGGCGGAACCCAGGGAGGCTCGACCCCCGTGTACTACGGCTTCGGCGCGGGCCTGGACTTCGGCCTGCTCTGGGACGAAGCGCCGATCTCGGTGGGCCTCACCGTGCACGATATCGGGGGAACCCGCTTCTACTATGCGGAGGACGGCATCGCCGACTTCCTCTCGACGTTCCGATCGACCGGGAACCTGCCCGGAGGGTCGACTCCGCAGGGCGACGACGCCACGATTCCGATGAACATGGACGTGGGCGTCGACTACCATCCCGACGTCGGAAAACTCAAGCCGCTCTTCGATCCCGACGTGCGCGCCGACTATCACTACGTCTTCGGCGCGGACCTTACGCCGGAGCCCCTTCCGGCCGGACTTCACCTCGGAGCGGAAGTTCGCCTCATGTCGCTCGTGAGCGTGCGCGCAGGCTACGACCAAGGGTACTTCACCTACGGCGCCGGCGTGAAGCTCTGGAAGATCGAGATCGACGGCGCGTTTTTCACGCGCCCAGGCGGCGCCTCAGGAGCCCTGCCGAACAGCGGAGCGTCGCTTAACTTCTCGATTTCGTTCTGAGCCGGCTTGATCCGAGCGGCCTGGGGCGGGCGGCCGCGAGCTCTTCGGTTCCGCGGGCTCCTGTTCGCCTGAAGCCCGTTCACTCGCGCGAGCTCGTCGGCCGACCGCTCGAGGCGCTTTCGCGCTCTCCCCGGTCCGCCGCCTCCGAGAACGAGTCGCCCTCGCGTTGACAATCTCGGGGCGAGTTGCTAAAGTTTCGCCCTACGCACAGTCGCCCTAACGGGCCGCTAGCTCAGGTGGTAGAGCAACGCCCTTTTAAGGCGTGGGTCACGGGTTCGATTCCCGTGCGGCTCAATGCGAGAGGCGGGTCGGAATCCGCTCCGGACTCGGGCGCACGCCGCACGGAAGCGCTCTCCTCGACGCGGAGCTGGACTGCTCGTCGCGTACGATTCGACGCCGGTCACGCAAGCTCCCGGGTCGACGGACCGCTCAGGAACGCCTCATGAGCCCGGGATGCCCGCCGAACGCTCGACCGAGCGCCGTGGCGGGGTCGACGCCAACCTACCGCGGCGCTCAAGCGCGCGGGCGAATGCCTCAGAGAGCGGGGATGACCGGAACGCGGGCGCGCGAAGCGCCGAAGCAGACCTCACGCGGTATTCCCGGGAGTCGGTCGTGACCACCGACCGGGAGCACATGAGGTACGGGACGGAGGCGAGCGTGTCGGTCCGGCGAGATTGACGACCGGTCGGGACCCGACGGCCGCTCAGGCGCTCCCGCGACTCCTTGGCGGGGAGCAAGCGCGCATGACGAAACTGCCTGGGAACCTTCAATCGAAAAGCGCGGGATCGAGCGTTGGCCTCGGGACTGAGGACGGGATCGGCACATCGAGCCTGCTCGCGGAGGAGGGGAGGTCGGGCGGGAATCCCGACCACACCCGGAAGCGCCGGACATGCATCCGCCGCCTCAAAGCTCCAGACGTCACGGGGAAACCGCCGCGAAGGGGCCGACGTCGTTCATCGAAGCGCACGGGCCATTCTTTCGGACGCCGCCGCGACAGCCGACGGTGTTCGCCGCGAGGTCGAGCTCTCGTTCCTTGGGCCTGGGAAGGAGGAGGTCGGCTCGGACGTTCGCGGGGTCTCCTGGCCTTTCCCGGATCGCAGGTTCCGGTCGGACTTCCTTGCGGTTCTCTCCGACACGCACGGTTGAGTCGGCGCCACCACTTGATATGGCCCCGAAACCCCGTTAAACTCCCCCCCGTCTCCTGCAGGTCTCCTTCGTCTAGCGGTTAGGACACCGGGTTTTCATCCCGGCAACACGGGTTCAACTCCCGTAGGAGATATCCCACCGCCGGCTTCGATTCACGCCTCGCGCACGCGGCCTGTGCTTTTTCCCGCGCGTTCTCAAGGACAGCGTCCCCCGGTGTCCGCCCTCGAACGTGAGCGGAATCATCGCCTCGCGAGCGTCCGCCGACAGGCCGATCTTGCGGTCTCGATCTCAGGTTCATGAGGCTCGCCCGATGGCGACGGGGCGGGCCGCAAGGGTCGGGCGCGAACCGCCCCGCGCCGAAAGGCGCACTAGAACCAGTACCGGAAGCCGAGAGATCCCTGGACTCCCCACGTCGGGAACTGCACCACGTTGCCGAGGGTGACGCCGAGCGTCGGCGCGACTTCGGCGAACAGCTCGACCGGCTTGATCACGAAGTACTGCAAGCCGATCGGGAGCCGGCCGCCCGCGCTCACCGAGCCGTTCACCTCGTCGGCGAAGAGGCCTGGGCCGATGTAGAGGTAGAAGGGGCCGCCGAGAGCCTGGTGGTAGAGCCACCAATCGGCGGTCACGCTCACCGCGCTGCTTGAGCCTCCGATCGACAAGCCGATCCCGATGACCGGGAGGTGGTCAAGCTTGAAGGTCACCATCGCGGCGTTCGGAAGGCCGCCGACGACCCCGCTGCTGAACTCGCCGCCGATGGCGGCCGCCGAGGCGCCCGAGGTCCCGAGCGCGACGGCAAAAAGCACGACTGTCGCTAACCTTTTCAACGCTAGCTCCTTATGGCGAGAGTATCGCTCGATTATGCCGGAGATTCCGTCTCTTCGCAACGCCTTTCCTCGCGGCTCGAATTGACCCGGATCGGGCGATGAGTTACAGTGACTCCAATTCCTCTTCGACGAGGAGGGCTCAAGGTGGCCGACGTCGTGCTTCGCGCGTCCGATTTGGACGGTTATCTCACCGCCGAAGACCGCGAGATGATCGAGAAGATGAACCGCCTCTACGAGGAGGCGCTCAGGACCTTCGCCGCGCTGTCCCAAGCGAAAGACGCCGAGGCGGCGAAGGGCGCGAACGCGAAGCTCGTCAAGCTCTACAACGCGATGGGCGATCTCATGCAGGACATCACGGTGCGAGAGCCGGCGATCCGCGTCTACTCTTTCGAGACTCCGCCCAATACCCACGGGGAAGCCTCGCGCCTGATCGCGAAGCTCCGCGACCTTCGCACCGACCATCACGAGTTCGTCTATTACATTCAGCGCGCCTACGAGATGCTCTTCAACCTCGCGTTCTGCAGCTCGAACACGCAGAGGAAGAACTATTTGATCATCAAGACCCCGGTGGTCGAGCCGGTCCAGAACTACGCGGTGCACAAGATTCCCGACGTCGACGCGGAGATCGAGCATTCCGTGATGTGCGTCATGCTCCGCGGCGCGCTCCTCCCCTCGATCATCATGTCGAAGGAGATCCAGGAGTACTCCTCAAGCGGCTACGTCACGCCCTTCGCCCTGTTCCGGATCCATCGCGACGAGTCGCGCAGGGAGCACGACATGGAGTACGTCCTTGAGCTCGGTCGCTCGTTCATCGACCTCGAAGACCTCCAGGACAAGGATCTCATTTTCGCCGACCCGATGAACGCTACCGGAGGCAGTCTCGTGACGGTCGTGAAGTATCTGCTCGATCAAAAGATCCGCCCGCGCTCGATAAAGTTCTTCACCGTCATCTCGGCTCTCAAGGGCGCCCTGCGGATCGCGCGCGCCCTTGAGAACGTGACGATCTACACGCTCTGGATGGATCCCGTTCTCAACGACCGCGCCTACATTCTTCCGGGACTCGGCGACGCGGGCGATCGGCTGAACGGAGTCGATCGCCCGGAGTATCGGCGGAACATCATTCAGCTGGTCGCCGATTATGGAGAGGGGATCGCGGCTCTCTATCGTGCGCAGCTGAGAAAGATCGAAGAGACCGTGCTCGGCCGCTAAATCCATGAGGAAGCTCTGGATCCTTGCCGTTCCCATCGCGCTCTCCGCGGGCTGCGTGACCGGCGTCTCGCCGAAGGAGGCCGCCCAGACCTACTACGACCTCGGGAACGCCTACGCGAAGCTCGGCGAAGAAGACAAGGCGACCACGGCCTACCTGCACGCCCTCGAGCTCGACGGCACGCTCTTCCAGGCGAGCTACAACCTCGCCCGCGCGTATATCGAGACTCGCCACTACGCCAAGGCGACGGCGCTCCTGAACGAGCTCCTCGCGCGCGACCCGCAGAATACGATCACCCTCGACACGCTCGGCTACGATTACTACAAGCAGAACGAGCTCCCCCGTTCGCTCGGCTTCTTTCAGAAGGTCCTCGCGATCTCACCGGCCGACTCCAACGCGCTGTTCAACGTCGCGGTGATCTACGAGCGCCAGAAAAACATGAAGCAGGCGCTCGCCGAGTTCGACAAGCTCTTCGACCTGACCTCCGACTACACGGTTCTCCCCTATATGGGCAGGATCGAGATCGCGCTCGGGAACCGGGACGAGGGCATCCGCTACCTGCAGGCCTATCTCCAGAAGAAGCCCGGCGATTTCGCGGTGCTCGTCACGCTCGGCGAGGCGTACGAGCAGGAAAAGCGCTATGATCGCGCGCTCGCGGTCTTCGCCACCGCCCTCGCGCTGAAGCCCCACGCGTCGGAGGTTCTCTTCGATCAGGCGTTCATTCTCCTCACGGCGATAGACGACGCCGACGGGGGCATGAAGGCGCTCTCGGCCGCGGTCGACGCGGGCTTCAAGGATCCCGCGCGCATCAAGGCGCTCCTCGCCAGCCCGGAGCTCGTCGACCCCGCGAGGGTCCGAGGCTACCTGAGCGGCAAGGGCCTCCTCCCTCCGCATGCGGCCGAAGGGGCGAAGAAGCCCGTTTCCTCCGCCAATGCGCCCCCTCCGTAACCTCAGGCGCGGCGTCCGAGGACGTCCGTCACCGCTTTGAAAACCGCTTCGGGGGCGGGCGCCGAATCGACGTCGACCAACAGCTTGAGCTTCTCGTAGTAGTCCACGAGCGGGAGCGTTTGTTTCGCGTAGACCTCGAGGCGATTCTTGATCGAATCGACGGTGTCGTCCTTTCGGGTGTAGAGCTCGCCTCCGCACGCGTCGCAGATTCCTTCTTTCTTGGTTTTCATGGTGACGACGTGATAGGTCCGTCCGCAGTTCCTGCAGACCCGCCTTCCCGACAGTCTTGCCACGATCTCCGCGTCGGGCAGCGTGAAGTTGAGAACCTTCGTCACGTTCACGAACGTCCCATAGGCTTCCGCTTGCGGGATGGTCCGCGGGAAGCCGTCGATGATGAACCCGTCGTCGGTGTCGTCCTCTTCGAGCCGCTCGCGCACGAGCGCGATCGTGAGCTCGTCGGGGACGAGGTCGCCTGACTCGGTGATGGACTTCACCTTCAGGCCGAGCTCGGTGCCGTCCTTGATGGCGGAGCGAAACAGATCGCCTGTCGAGATGTGGGGAATGTGGTACTCCGCGGAAACGCGAGCCGCGACGGTTCCCTTTCCCGCGCCAGGCGGCCCCAAGAAGATAAGGTTCATGATTCCTCCTGTAAGAGCTCGACGATCCGCTCTTCCAACCTCAGCGGGTAGAAGGCCGCGCACTCCGACGAGCAGTAGGACACCGTTCCCGCGCCGGCGTTCGGGAAGTACCGTCCGCAGTTTTTGCAGCGCAGGAACTGGCGGGCGCACTCCTCGCAGCAATAGTACCTGCGGTAGGCCTCAGCGGCCGGGACGTACCGAGAGCAGTTTCTGCACCTCGAGAATACCTGATTGTCCGCCATGTCGCAATCCCGTCGCCTCCGAAACGTTCCGTGGCCGAGCGCTCGCGGGTTGAACAGCGTGGAAGGGTATGGTAGGCTCCGCCGGTCCGCTCTACGGGACATTGTAATTGAAAAGAACGACAAAAGGAAGGAGCCGTATGGATTTCGTGGGAAAACTCCAGAAGTCGCTTTCCCAAGGACTTGCTTCCTCTCGAGAGCTCTACGGGAAGGCCAAGGAACGGGCGAAGGACCTCGGAGAGAAGGGCCTCCTCCGTTACGAGCTCATGCAGCTGCAAAAGGAGGCCGAGAGCCTCCTCGGCGAGCTCGGCGGTCGCGTGTACGACGCGCTCGCACGGAAAGGCCAGTCCGGGGTAAGCCTCGCGACGCCCGGGATCAAAGAGACCGTCGCCGAGATCGAGCGTATCCACGACCAGATCGAGAAAAAAGAAGCCGATCTCAAGACGGTCGGGGCCCAGGATGCTCGCCGCGATTGACAATTGCCGAAAATGTTGCTATACCTATCGTGCAAGTTTGAACGCCAAGAAAAGCTGCTTTGTACCTGAGGGAGCGATCTCCAGGGGTCGGTAAAAGTTTTTACTGTTCAGTGGTTGACTTTCTTGCAAGGTGCGGCTATAAAGAGCACCCTTTCGCCGGTCTGCCGCGCGATAGGGAGTTTGATCTTTCACAAAAGGACTCAGCCCGAGGGCGGCCGGAGGGGGAATCGGCGTCCGGAGAGGGGGAGTCGACAGGGAAGGGAAGGAAACGCAGACAGGGATGGAGAGCCAAGCGAAGGTGAGGGAGTGCAGGGAAAGGCCGCCTGGAGGGCTTCAGGTACCTCGAGCGAGGGACTGAAAGCGCGAAGGGGGGCGCCTCCTTGAGGGGGTTTTTTGAGGCGGTGAAGCCTGAGGGGCCCTGGAGAGGGGGAAGGGAATATGCGTGAGAAATCGATCCATTGTCCGCAAGGGCAGTGGTAAGTACATCACGGAGAGTTTGATCCTGGCTCAGAACGAACGCTGGCGGCGCGTTTTAAGCATGCAAGTCGAACGGCAGCGGGGGGCGACTCCCGCGAGAGTGGCGAACGGGTGAGTAACACGTAGGTGATCTACCCTTGGATTGGGGATAGCCCATGGAAACATGGGGTAATACCGGATACGACCTTTTCGTTGTGACGGATAGGGGAAAGGCCCTAAGGGGCCGTCCGAGGATGAGCCTGCGGTCCATTAGCTAGTTGGTGAGGTAAGAGCCCACCAAGGCGACGATGGAT
>JASHNV010000101.1 GCA_030041455.1 Spirochaetia bacterium | reverse complement strand
CGCCTTGATTCCGAGGGTTTCGGGCCGATGTCCGAGCGACTTGAGGACCCCGGCGAAGGGGATCCGCGCGGAGACCGTCTCGATCGAGGAGGCGCCGGGCGCGATTCGGACGAAGTTCTTGTGGGTGAGATCGAGCACCCGGTTCTTGTCGAGGAAGAACGATGCGTCGACGTGGTCGAGCGCGACGTCGCGATCGGTAGTGTCGGTTATTTTCACCTCCACGTCGAGGTCGACCGCGTCGATCACCGTGCCCGTCGAGAATAGCACGCCGGTGACGTTTTGGCCTTCGTACTCGTACCTGCATTTGGCGAGATAGGTTCGCGCATCGACGTTCTGTTGGACGGTGGCGCACGAGCTCGCCATGAGGGCCGCCGCCAGACCAAGCAAAGCAAGCGATGTCTTCATCCGCGAAGCATAGTGGAGTCGCGCGGCGAGTGCAACGGCGGGCCTTCCGCCGGGGCGACTCGCCTGAGTCCGCTCGAGGGGCGGGACCGGTCGGACTCCCCGCGCTCTCCGGGCTTCGACCCCGACTTCCCGGTTCGAGACGTTGGACCCGCGCGTGGCGAGGCTCGCCGCGACTCCTCCGAAGAGGCCTCGAGCGCTCCCGGCCGCAGGGGCTGAGAGCGCTCGAGCTCCCGAGAGCCGCGAACGAGGTTAGAATTGCAGGCGGGTACCGACCGACGCGCCGATGAGCTGTGTCGTCAGGTCGTACATTCCGGTGACATCGATCTTGAGAAACACGAGATTCAGCGACGCGCCGCCGAAGATGCGGCCGCTCCAGTTCGCGCTCGACTCGCTCAGCGAGAAGGAGGTCGGAGTCGAGCTCGAGAAGTACTGGCTATAATTGGACGCGCCGGTGATCTGGGCGGTCGACGAGAGGCCGCCGCCCGCGGTGGACCAGCCGTAGGTGATGCCGGCTCCGATGTAGGGAGTGACGAAGTAGAGAAGCGTCTTGCTCACCTCGACGTCGAAGTCGACGTCGTTGCTTTCCCAGAAGAAGTTGAGCGTCGGATCCGAGACGGTGATGTTCTCACCACTGCCACCGAGATTTTGGACGGAGATGCTGCCCGAGCCGGTTGGGACGGTGAGGCCGCCCTCATAGTGGTCGTACGCGGCGCCTATGGAGATCTCGGGAAGGAAGAAGCTCTGCTTCACGAGCTGCAGCCTCGCGTCCACACCCCACATGAGATAGTTCACGGACATTCCGTCGGGAAGGAAGCTGTCGAGGTCGAGCTGCTGCGGGATGTAGCCGACCTTCACGCCCACGTCGAAGGGGATGATGAAGCCGCCGAGCCGCGCCTCGACGACTGCCGACGGAAGCGGCAGACCGATATGGCTGTACTGCCCAAGCTGGCTCGTGAGGGCAGACATTCCGAATGTGTTCGCGACGGCCTCAAGACCGCCGAGCGGCACGCTCGCGAATCCCGCCGATACGCCGATTCCGAGGTGGGGGAAACCGCCGACGTACGCGGAGGACCAGTTGAGGCCGTCCGTCGACGCAAAGGGCAGGCTTGAGGAGACGTCCGAGGCGAACTCGTCGAAGTCGCTCAGGACGCTCGAGTACGAGGATGTCGTTTGGGCCATAAGGGCCCGCGAAGTCAGTGCAAGCACCAAGATCGAGATAGCCGCCGTTTTTTTCATCGTGTCGTGCCCCCTTTGACCGTTTTCACGATATTACCCACGCCGACATTCTATCACCCCGTAGGCGAAAAATCCTTAGTCAATTTTTCGACGGCGGGTCGATTCCCATCCGCGCGCGCAGTACGTCCTGGATCGTCTCGCCGCTCGCGAGCGCGTAGAGCTCGAAGGCGGACCGCGCCTTCACCTCCTCGACGAGAGCGTTAAAATCGGAATATTCGCGCGGAACGGTGATGAGGCGGTCGTCGCTCTCGTTGTAGACGAAAAGAAAAGGCTTTCCTCGTCGCCGCGTGCAGTAGCCCGAGAGAGAGACCTTCTCCCAGGGGAACTCCTCGCGATCGCTCGTCGGCATGACGAAGGAGATCCCTTTCGGCGCGGTCACGATCCTGCTGCGGAGGTGCGCCGCGGCGAACTTCGAGAACTGGTAGCCGAGGAACGCGGCGAGGGCGAGAAAGATGACGCCGAACAGGGCGCCGAGGAGCGCGAAGGCGACGATCGCGAGCGCTGCCATCGCGAGGACGATGACGAAAAGCGCCAAGAGCCGCGGATTGGCGGCCACGGTCATCCTATGCACCATGCGCGGCGTCCTCGGCGGGCTCGGCGAGCTTTCGCTCGCAGTTCGCGCACAGGTTCGAGTCGGCATAGAGCACGCGATTGAAATCGAGCGTCTCGCGGCAGTCGCGGCAGCGGAGCGTGAAGGGAAGCAGCGTCTTTCTGAAGACGATAAAAACCGGAATCGCGATCCCCGCGTAAATGAGGAGGTAGTAATCCGAAATTTTGAGCGAGACGATCCCGACGGCGCACACGGAGAAGAGAAAGACCGCGATCGCAAGGTAGAGCGTCGCGTTGCGCTTCTTGAAGGCGGCTCTTCGGTACTTCCGCTGGAGCAGGTTGACCACGAGAATCGCGATGAAGACCCAGTAAAAGTTCTGCGACACGAACTGCGAAACGGGATTTCCCACGAAGCCTCCTTAAGTCGGCGCCTCTTTCGCTGATCGTAAACACCGGGCGCCGGCCGGTCAAGGCGCCTGCGGGGCCCCGGACTCTCCCGCTCCGTCGAGTCGGCCGTTCGACGAAGCCGGCGCTTGGCACCACGGCGATT
>JASHNV010000100.1 GCA_030041455.1 Spirochaetia bacterium | reverse complement strand
GACGGTCAGCGATCGTCTTCCCTCTTTCGTTCGTCGCCTTGCCGCCGATCGTTCTGTTTCCCGGCGTCATTCCGCTCTCTCACGTTCGTCCGCCCCCTGTCCCGCTGTCCCTCCGGCCCGCGCTCGCGAGAAGTCGCGCGAAGGATGCGGCTCTCCCGGAACTCCGACGGCTGCGGCCGGATGTGCGCCGCGCGCATCCGCGCGCGATCGACCTTCACGAAGTAGCGCAGCTTGTACATCCGTTGCGTGAGGTCCGGTCGGTCGCGCTCGATCTGGGCGAAAAAGGCGGCGGCGCTGAGGCCGGGCCGCACGTCGCCGAACGCGTACCCCTGGCTCTGGAGCGCCTCGAGGCGGCGCAGGCGGTAATAGACGTGCTCGAGGGGAACGAGACTCTCGTGCGCCGCGCTCAAGGGGCCCGCGACCGCGCTCCGCTGAGCGGCGACCTCGCGGGCCGTGACCGCGCGCCGCGAGCGCGAGTCGTTGATCCACCCGTTGATGACGCCGCTCTGCCGGTTCAACGTGGCGTAGGAGGCGTCGAACTTGGCCTTGAGGGCGAGGTAGCGCTCGGCGGTCGCCTTCAGGATATCGCCCGCGTGGGCGCGAAGCGTCGCGAGATGGTTCGCGTGCCATTTCGTGCGGAAGGAGGCGATGCCGGAGGCGGTGTAGGCGGTGTTGCCCCAGGTGTTGCCCGAGAATTGCACCGCGTTCCCGGGATCGGCGTACAGCGTGCCGCCGCTGTCGGTCTGGCAGCTCACCTTTCCGTCGCTCACCGAAAGGAGGGCGTCGCCGCTTGCGACCGTGGAGACGTCGAAAACCGTCCCCCGGATGCCCATGACGGCCGTGTCGGTGTCGACCTCCATGTTCTGGTTCTCCGCGAGCTTGTTCACCGCGAAAGCCAGGCTCCCCGCGAGGAGGTCGACCGAATGGTCGTTCGGCGTCGAGACGTCGGCGAAATTGACGGTAAAGCTCGTGTCCGGCTGGACGTTGATCGTCGAGGAGACGCCGCTTGAGGCGTCGGTCGTTATCGTAGCGCTTCCGTCGTCGCCGGTCTGAATGAGATCCATGTCGTCGATCGCCGTGCCCGGGCCGATGGTCGAAGGATCGACGGCCTGGCCGTCGCGCACGATCCCGACGGTCCCCTCCGAGTAGGTGATCTCCCCCACCTGTTGGGCGGCCGCGGGAAGCGCGGCGAGCGCCGCGGCGAGCGCCGCGAGAATCGATGCTCGTTTCATTCCGTACTCCGTAATCGGCTCAGTATCAGGCGCGAGCTTCCGCCGCGCGAGCGGGAGAGAGCCTGGGTGGCGCGGACCTCGCGCACGACCGGGCAGACAGACACTGCGAACCGCGGAGGTGTTTCTCCGGGAACCCGGGCACGCGGCCGCCGCCGTGAGGCGATGTCCGACGCCGTAGCCCGGTCCGGCCTCGCCCGCCAAGGCGCGCGCTCGGCTCGAAGCCTCGACGAACGCCGATCGGGGAAAACCGGTCCCCTCCGCCGTGTCCCTGAGGACCTCGTGGGGCCCGCCTCGATACTAGTCCCCCCGGCCGGATTAATCAACCTGCGCGCGGAAGACGTCTATACGCGCCGAGCGGATCCGCGTATGGTAGGCGGGGGTGGCGCATGGTCATCGATCCGGTGTGCAAAATGGAAGTCGACGAAAAGAGCGCGCAGTTCGTCTCGCGATACGGCGGAAAATCCTATTATTTCTGCGCGCCGGGCTGCAAAAAGGAGTTCGACCGGAAGCCGGCGAAGTACGCGAAGCCGTAGCGCTGGCGCCGCACGGGACTCAGTCCTCCTCGATGTTGTAGAGGGTCCGGAGCGCCGGAGTCGGAAGAGAGGCGCGGCGAATGAGCTCCTGGAGATCGAGCGCGAGGGCGTTCATTTCGTCGGGGGCCGCGAGCGCGTGGCCCTGGATGCCGATCTCCGCCATGCGCGAACGAAACCTCGACCTCAGCATCCCGTTCAGCACCCAGGCGGGCACCCGCTTGTAGAGGCGCATGCGCGCCGGCGTCACCGGAATGCCGAGCGCCTCCTGGACCGTGAAGCCCTCGCGAATCGCGAAGATGAGGAGACGGAGCACGTCGGCGCGCTCCGCGAGATCGCCGAGACCCCCGTCGATCAGGTAGAGCGCGTACGCGATGGGGACGGCCACGTTCGCGTGGGTAACGAGCCAAGCGCAGATGTTCGAGGCGATCTCCGCGGGTACCGAGGCGCCTTCGAAAAGCGCCTTGATCTTGCCGAGGCGCGCGGTCGCCGAGCCGTCGATCTCGCCGATGACCAATCCCCACGTCTTCGAGGAGCCCTCCTCGGAGTCGATGTACACCACGACGTCGTCCTCGAGAATGCCTCCGGCGCCCGGAAAGCCGAGCAGGACGCGCTCGGCGCCGAGCGCCTCGGTGAGCACCGGGGTTCCGTTCACGTTGTTTCCGAGAAAGAGCAGGTTCTCGGTCTTCGCGGCGGCGAGATCTTTCAGCGACGAGGCGATCTGGTTGTTTCGGACCGCGACGAGAACGAGATCCCACCGGAGCTCGGGATCGAGCTTGTCGACGACCGGGACTTCGTGAACGGTCTTCCGGCCCGTATAGGCGCTCCGAAGCACGATCCCGTTCTCGCAAAGATACTGCAGACGCCGCCCGCGCGCGAGTATCGTCGCATCCACGCCCGCGTCCCGCAGGCGCGCCGCGTAGAGGCTCCCGAGGACTCCCGCGCCGTAGACCAAGACCTTCACCGAGTCCTCCCCTACGGAAAGCGCTCAGGCGGCCGGCGCTCCGGTATCGGCCTCACCCTCCCGCCCGTTTCGGCGAACGTCTTCGCGAGGAAGAGACCGCAGTAGCAGTGCCCGTATTCGGCCTGATCGGCGGCGCAGTACGCGCAGGGGCAGGCGATGTCCCGATCGAGCACGCGGTCGCCGCCCCAGGAGTCGCGGCAGGGGCATTGGTAGAAGCCGTAGCGATTGTAGTTTATCGCGAAGCCCTCGGCGAAGCCGTCGACGAGCCCGACGTCGGGGTTGACGACGAAGCCGTTTTTCGCGGCCACGGAGCGGATGAAGAAAAGGCCGTCCGCAGGGCTCTTCGGCTCCCGCGCCTTATTCGCCACCGCGTCCCCCCTCCGGGCTTCCGAGCGCCTCCTCCCATTCCCGCTCCTCGAAACCGCGGAGCAGGGTCTTCCCGTCGACGACCAGCATCGGATAGCGAAGCTGCGAGGCGAACCGCCGATGGATCTCGTTTCGGAACATCTTCCTCGATTCAAGCGGAAGCTCGTCGACGTTCGCCTTCAGGTAGGCGAATCCGCGGTCGGAGAGGTACTTCGCCGAGCGGGCGCAGAACGCGCACGTCGTGAGCGTGAAGAGCCTGAGATCGCGCTCCTCGCGCGAGCCCGCGACGGAAACGAACCGAATATACTCGAACATGATGCTCGCGCAATGATACGCCGCCGAGCCCGCGGGACTCAAGTCTGCCGGAGGACGACTGCGCTACAGGCGGTGCCGTTCCACGACGAGCCTCATGACGTAGGAGAGCGTCTCGACGTCGAGATCCCCCGCGCTCTCGCTCACGGCGTCGCGAATGAAATCCCATTCCGGCGCCGGGAGGGGATCCCCCTCCTCGTCGTAGTCGCGCTCGAACAGGTCGATGATCTCCCCGAGCCGTGCGGCCGCCTCGAAGAGACCGTCCTTTCCGGGATCGCGCTCGAGCGATCCCGCGTAGCGGTCGAAAAGGTCGTCCCTGAGCGCCTCGGGAAGCTCTCTCGTGCCCGCGAAAAAGAGCGAACGCAGCCGCTCCTCGATCTCCCCGCTCCCCAAGTCCGCGGAATCCTTCGCGAGATGGCGGACGAGCTTGTGAAACCGCCGCGAGGAGGCCACCTAGGCGAGCTTCTTGACGATGATGGTGCCGTTGTGCCCGCCGAAGCCGAACGTGTTCGACATCACCACGTCGATCTTCCCATGGACACCCTTGTTGGGAACGTAGTCGAGGTCGCAGTCGGGGTCCGGCTCTTCCAGGTTGATGGTCGGCGGAAAGAATTGGTCTCTGATCGCGAGCACGCTCACGATGGCCTCGATTCCGCCCGCCGCCCCGACGCAGTGACCGGTCATGCTCTTGGTCGACGAGATCTTGAGCTTGCGGGCGTGCTCGCCGAAGGCGATCTTCACCGCCTTGGTTTCGGTCAAATCGTTCAGGTGCGTGGACGTCCCGTGGGCGTTGATATAATCGACGTCGGTCGGCTCGAGGCCGGCCCGCTTGAGCGCCGTCTTCATCGCGAGGACCGCGCCTCGCCCTTCAGGATGCGGCGCCGTGAGGTGGTTCGCGTCGCAGGTCATCGCGGCGCCGACGAGCTCGCAGTAGATGCGCGCGCCGCGCTTCTTCGCGTACTCGTAGTCCTCGAGAACGAGGATTCCCGCGCCCTCGGAGAGAACGAAGCCGTCGCGGTTCTTGTCGAAGGGGCGGCTCGCCCGCTGCGGGGCGTCGTTGAACTTCGTCGCGAGCGTCTGGAGCATGCAAAACCCGCCGATCCCCATCTTGGTTATCGCGGCTTCGGTGCCCCCCGTGATCATGACGTCGGCTAGGCCGTCCTGGATCCACTTGGCCGCCTCGCCGATCGCGTCCGAGCTCGACGAGCAGGCGGTGACGATCGTATAGCACGGCCCCCATGCCTGAAGGCGGATCGCGATCTGCCCGGGGGCGATGTTGCTGATGAGCTTCGGAATGGTCATGATCGGGATGCGCCGGGGACCCTTCTCGAAAAGGATGAAGTAGGCCTCTTCGAGGCTCTCCATGCCGCCGATGCCGTTGCCGAGCACCACCCCGAAGCGCTCGTGATCGATCTTTTCGGCGTCGAGCCCGGCGTCGCCCATCGCCTCGAGCGTCGCGCCGAGCGCGTAGATCGCGAAGCGGTCCATCCGCCTCGCCTCCTTGCCGTCGAGGAAGGAGGACGGATCGTAGTCTTTCACCTCCCCCGCGATCTTCGCGGGATACTCGTCCGTGTCGAACCGGGTGATCCGCGCTATTCCGCTCCTGCCTTCGCGGACCCCTTTCCAGAAGTCCTTCACGTTGTTGGCGAGAGGGTTCACGGTTCCGAGGCCCGTGACGACGACTCTCCGTTTTGTCTCCATATCCTCTCCTACATCCCCAATCCGCCGTCGATTTGGATGACCTGTCCGGTAATATACGACGACATGTCCGACGCAAGGAAGAGTGCCGCCTGCGCGACCTCCCCGGGCAAGCCCGGCCGGGCGAGGGGTATCTGGGCGAGCATGGCCTCCTTGTGCTTGTCGCCCATCCGCTCGGTCATGGCGGTCTCGATGAATCCGGGCGCGATCGCGTTCACCCGGACCCCGCGGCTAGCCACCTCGCGCGCGAGGCTCTTCGTGAACCCGATGAGGCCCGCCTTCGAGGCGGCGTAGTTGGTCTGGCCGGCATTCCCGAGGAGCCCGACGACGGAGGACATGTTGACGATGGAGCCCGCGCGCCGCTTGATCATGTGGTAGGCGACCGCTTTCGAGGCGATGAAGGCGCTCGTGAGGTTCGTCGCGAGCACGTCGCTCCAGTCGGACTGCGTCATCCTGAAAATGAGCCCGTCGCGGGTGATCCCCGCGTTGTTCACGAGAATGTCGACGCCGCCGGCTTCGAGGACCTCGGAGACGACCTGCGAGAGCCGCGTCCCGTCGGCGATGTCGCAGGGCAGAAAGCGCACCTCGGCGCCTGAGCGCGAAGCCTCCTCTTTGAAGGCGGCGAGATCGCCCTCGGTGCGAGACGCGTAGAAAACTCTCGCCCCCTCGCGGAGGAAGGCGAGCACGATCGCGCTCCCGATTCCCCGGGAGCCGCCGGTCACGAGGGCGGTTCGGCCTTCAAGCATGCTCACGGGCGTCCTCCACGAGGGCTTCGATTTGCTCGATCGTCCCGGCCGGAGCGCACGGCACGGTCTCCCCGACGGACTTCCACAGCCCCGTGAGAACCCTTCCGGGCCCCGCCTCGACGCAGCGCGTGAAGCCGTCGGCGAGCACCGCACGCTCGTCGTCGACCCACCGAACCGTCGAGACGATCTGTCGAACGCAGAGCTCCTTCGCCTCGGCGCCGGTGCGGATCGCCGCGCCGGTGACGTTGGAGTAGACCGGCAGGCGCGGGTCCCGGAAGGTGTAGGCCTCGAGGTGTCGCTTGAGCTCGGCGCGCGCGCCGTCGATGAGCGGGGAGTGGAAGGGTCCGGACACCTTGAGCGCGATGAAGCGTTTCGCGCCGGCTTCCTTGCAGAGCCGGTCCGCCTCCGCGAGACCTTCCGCGGTTCCGGAGAGCACGGTCTGGGTGGGGCTGTTGTAGTTCGCGACGTAGACGTCGCGCAGGCGGGTCTCGCAGAGCTCCTTGATCCTCGAGTAGTCGAGGCCGAGAACGGCCGCCATGCCGGCCGGTCCCGCGTCGGTGCGAAGCGCGTCGCTCGCGGCGGCCATCGCCTCGCCGCGAGCCGTGACGATCGGGAAGAGATCTTCGAGGGCGATGACCCCGGCCTCGTAGAGCGCGGCGTACTCGCCGAGGCTGAAGCCCGCCGCGCCGTCGCACGACAGCCCGCGCTCGCGAAGCACGGCGCTTGCCGCGAGGTTGACGGTCGTGATCGCGATCTGAGCCCGGTCGGTGCCCTGCAGCTCCTCTTCGGTGCCTTCAAAAATCAGCGCGCGGACATCGAACGCGGCGGCGGCGCTTGCCGCCTCAAATATTTCCCGCACCCGGGCGCTGTGCTCCCACAGATCGCGGCCCATGCCGGGCGACTGTGCTCCTTGCCCCGGGAACAGGAAGCAGGTTTTCATCTGACGGAAGCTACCATACGAGCAGGGGCCTGTCAAGTGAAGCGCTCCTGATAAAAGGAGATAATGGAGTTTATGATGTTTTTGGTGGGAAGTCGTAGCGACGCTCGAAGAGCTCTACGAGAGCGTCGCACGTTCGCTCTTCGTCGGGTCCCGAAACGGTGACGTCCACCCAGTCGCCGGGCGCAAGCCCGAGCGCGATGAGACCGATGACGGACTCAAGCGGCGCCTCGGCGGACTTCGTCCTGAGCACGATGGTCCCGGCGTAGCCGGACGCCTCCTGCATGATGACACCGGAAGGCCGCACGTGGATACCGGCGTCGTTCTGAATGACCGCGCGCTTCGTGACCATGTTCCGGTCGCGGGAGTCGATCCGGCCTACCAGGTCACGGCGAAGGTGAGCGGACTTTTGAGGTCGACGTAATCGGCCATCGGTATGCTGTACTCGACGGTCATGCCGTCCGCGGAGAGATTGCCGAGCGTGTGGGAAAGAATCTTGCTGGGAGCGGTGACCGAATAGACGAGGGAGTACCCGCTCATGAGGCTCTTGAGCATCGCCTCCACCGCCTGTTCGGTCTGGGGATCGGGTTGAGGCGATTGAGCCGACGGCGTCGCCTGAGACGGCCCCTGCTGGAGCCCCTTCGAAGCGTCGGGCGAGCCGACGATCACGCGGTAGGTGGTCGTTCCGTCGGGGCTCCTCGCGAGGGTCGCCCCGGAGCCGGCGAGCCCGTCGGTAGCCTTGAAGACCGAGAAATCGCGAAAGCTGATCACCGCGGTGATGATCCTGTCCTGATCCGTATTTTCCTGCGTGACGCTCTCCACCTTCACGCCGGGAAGATTCTTGTAGGACGCCTCGACGTCTTCCTTGGTCAGGGGAATCGCGGACTTGCCCTGCTCCTGCGCCATGGCGAGCATCTGCTGGGAAAGCCGGAGCTTCACCGTAAGGGCGCCCGAGCCGTCCTTCGCGAAACGGGTGTTCATGTCCACGCCGAGGCACGAGCTGAGGAGCGCCGCGCACGCGACGCCGAGGAATATCGTGGAGAAACGCCTTCCTTTCAAGCCGATTGTCCTCCTCGAGGTCGCGGCGCGAAGATTCCGCTCGCTATCATACGCATTCCGGCGAAATAGTCAAATGCCCGCTACTCCTTGAGCTCGTTCACGAGCGCGTCGAAGATCGTCATCATGTCCTCGGTGGTCGAGCGAAGGCGGGCGGAGAGGATCTTGGAGATCTCGCGCGTGATGGGTAGGCCTATTTCCGGGAACTCGTCGCCGAGAACCGTGAAGTCCTCTTTCGCTACGACGAGGCATTCGGAGTCCTCGATCGCGGTCACGGTCGCCGACCGCCTCTCGTCGTCGATCAGGGCGAGCTCCCCGAAGAACACGTTCTGCTCGGCCTTCAAGGTCACGACCGTGTAGGTGTCCCCCGCCCTCGTGCGCTTCTGGATCCCGACCCTTCCGAGCCCGAGAACGTACATCTGCGAGCCGAGGTCGCCCTCTCGGATGATCTCCTCGCCGCGCTTGAAGGCGCGCACCGTGCAGATCGCGACAAGCCGCTCCATGTACCCGGGATTTCCCTTGATGCCCGCGAAAAGCGGAATCTGGCGGAGCTTCTCGAGGAGCGCCTCGTTGGAGGACAAAGCTTGCGCCATGGTCAGCGCTCCAGCACGATCGCGCGCGAGTGCTTCGGGATGACGTAGGCGTCCTCCGGGACCAAGACCGGCTTGTTGACCTCGAGGCCCTTCACCGACTGGAGGTTGGCGACGAGCTGCGAGACGTCGGAGGTCTTCTGCGCGTCGCGCAGCGCGTCAAGCTTCATCCTGTTCGGCGACCCGGTGTTCTCGAGGATCCCGAGAAGAACCCGTCCGGTCTCGAGGTGCATGAACGTCCTGAACTCGTGGTAGGGCTTCCCGATGAAATCCGGCTGGATGTCGAGCGTCGCGAGATGGGTGGTGCTTACCTCGTGCGAGAGGAGCTCGCGGATGATGTGCGACATTCCGCTGATCGCCGACGCGCTGCCGAGGATGCGCTTGTTGAAATCGCTCGTGAAGATGATCTCGTCGCACATCGCCTGCTTGAGGTAGACCTCGTATTTCCGATCGATGAGCTCCGCGCAGACGTAGATGTCTTTCGATATCGACTTGACGGTGAGCACCGTCATGACGGTCTTCGAGTCGACCTCCGAGGTCGCCGCGCTCTCGTAGACGTCCGAGAGAACGAGGACCTTCCGCGCCTGCTTGACGTTGGCGCGCGCGAGCGCGGAGTCCGAGAAGTAGTCGCCGCGGACGAAATTGACGGTCTTCAGCTCCTTGGCGTGGCGCAGCTCGTCGACCTTTTCGCCCTCGATGTTCGACACGATCACGATCATCCGCGCGGAAAGATCCGGGGAGAGGCTCAGCATGTCGAGGAGAATCTCCTGCATCTGGTCCTTCCATCCGCAAATGATGAAATGGTTCTGCAACCGCGTTATCTGCATCAGGCCTCTCCTTGCGCGGGAATTCTGGTCGACGAAGAACGAGGCGAGCGATCCCGATATCACCGCCATGGCGACGATGCCCGCGAGGATCGTCAAGACCGCGGTGATCCTCCCCTCGGGAGTCACCGGGACCTTGTCGCCGTAGCCGGTCGTGCTGAAGGTGACGATGACCCACCACCAGCCGTCGGCGATGGTCGAGAATTGGGGGTTGCGCCCCCGCTCGAAGAGCGACACGGCGGCTCCCGCGGCGAGGAAGAACGCGGTGAACGCGACGATGAGCCGCGGCAAGCGGGTATGGCGGAAGGTCCAGACGAACCCCTCCGCGCGCTTTCGAAAGGAGGTCAGGCGCTTCGCTACCATTCAAGCGCCTCCGGAGGCGCCTTCGAAAGGTCGGAGGCGATCCAGTCGGGCCGGAGCGGCTCGATCGTCTCTCGCGGGAAGCTCGTCGTGAGCATGAGGCACCTCGACCCCGCGGCTCGCGCGGCGGCGAGCCCGGTGAGCGCGTCCTCGACGACGAGACAGCGCTCGGGGGCGACGCCGAGCCGCTTCGCCGCCGCGAGGTAAATGTCCGGATCGGGTTTCGTGCGCGCGACGTCGAGCCCGCTCACGACGGCGTCGAAGGTCGCGAAGGAAAGCCCGATCTCCGCGAGATTGGCGCGAGCCTTGACCGGGTCTGCGCTCGTCGCGAGCGCGATGCGCAGCGAGCGGCTCCGGCAGAGCTCGATGAACTCGACGGAGCCGGGAAGGGCCTTCAGGGAGCCCTTGATGAGGTCGCCGAACAGCTCGTAGGTGCGCTTTTTTGCCGCCTCGACGTCGATCGCGAGGCCGTACCGCTCGGCGACGCCGCCGAGGTAGCGGTTCTCGCCGGTGCCGACGAAGGGGACGAAGTCCCGCGGCGCGACGGCGAGACCGAGCTCGCGGAACATCGCGATCGCCGCGTCGCGGATGAACCCTTCGGAATCGACGATGACCCCGTCCATGTCGAACAGCACGGCGCGAATCGTCCTCTCCATGCCGCTCAGCCCCGCATCCGATCCGGACGTACGAGATCCGGTCCTTTTTTCCCGAGAAACGAGGAATTCGAAAAATGACTTCCATTGACAAACGACGGAAATCGCCTATAGTGATAGGAATCCGGGTCTGACGCGGCCGATAGGATGAAGAAGTGTTTCAAATTTTCGGGACATCTCGAGGGGAGGGAGATTTTCTGACGGTAAGCCGCGAGCTTGGGTACGGCAGCCCGACGAAGGCCGAGCGCAGGTACGGCGTGCCCGTCCTTTCGGGACGAGACGTCGTGATCGAAGTTCCGAATGTTGAGGACACTGGCCATGCTCTTGTCGTACCGCTTCTCCACGAGCGCGAGGGCGCCGGACTTCACACGGTTATCATCGCGTCGAGCGTCGAAAGCGTCAAATGGTTCGGGCGGCGGATCAAGGAGCTCGCCTCGGCGGGCTCGCGGAAACTCACCGCCGTCGAGCTCGGCGTTGATGAAAACATCCGCAAGGAGCTGCAGCTACTTGCGCACCCCTTTGAGGTGGTTATCGGCACGTCCGAACGGATAATCGACCACATTCGGCGCGACAATCTCGCCCTCGGCCGGGTCCGGCGGGTCTACATCGAGCTCGGGCTCGATTTCGAGGAGACGGCGTTCGACAAGGACGTCCTTTTCATCTGCTCGAAGCTGCCCTCCAAAGTTCAGACCGTGGTCATCGATCCCGAGGTCGCGGAGCCGCATCCGCTCGCCGCCCTCCTCAGGCGGCCGGTGGTCCTTCGGACCTCTCCCGACCCGCAGGTCCGCTACGACCTCTATGAGGCCGAAAGCGAGGAGTCCAAGCCGCGCCTCCTCGCCGACCTCATGTGGTCGGCCGGCCTCCCCCGCTCGCTCGTACTGTGCCGCACCCCGGCCGCCGCGCGGGCCCTGGGCGCCTACCTCGATCACGAGGGCATCTCCTCCGCCTACCTCGGCGCGGGGACCGGCGCCGAGGAGCGACAGACGCTGTCGAGGGATCTCGCCTCCGGCGCGCTCCGCGCGGTCGTCGCCGAGCTCGCCGAAGGAGGCGAGGCGCCCGACGCCTGCGAAGCGCTCTTCTTCTACGGCGTCCCGGCGACCAAGGCCGCCGACGCCTGGGCAAAGGGGGCCTGCGAGCGCGGCCGTTTCGCCATTCTGAGCTCGCCGGAAGAAACCGGCCCCATTCACCGATTTCAGGAGGTTCACCACGTGGATAGGAGCAGCAACCCCTCGCCCGATGAGGTCTTGAAAGGGCGGATCACGAGCATCCTCAAGCGGATCAAGGAGAACGAGGATCCCGACGAGCTGAACCGCTTTCGCAAGATCATCGGACGGCACGTCCCGCTGTTTCTGCGAGGCTATTTCGCCGCCTTCATCCTCAAAGAGCTGTTCGGCGGCCAGCCGGCGGCCGGCCGGGCTCCTCAGGGGGAGATGAAGACGCTCTTCGTGAGCGTCGGCAAGAACCGCAAGGCGTTTCCGAAGGATCTCTCCAAGCTCTTTTCCGCGGCGCTCAAAATCGACGCCGCTGCGATCGGGAACATCAAGGTTCTCGACAACTATTCCTTCGTGGACCTTCCCGAAAGCCTCGCCGACAAAGCCATCGGCCTGCTCGACGGAACCGACTACCGCGGCAGAAAGATCACCGTCAACCGCGCCCGCAAGCGCGACGAGCAGTCCGGCTCTACTTGATCAGCGCCGCGAGCAGGACGAGCAAGATACACAGGTTCATGAGGAGCCCGACCACGATCGCGCCGGTCGAGAGGAGCTCGAACAACCTCGCGCGCTTGGAGCAGCGCCGCGAGAGCTCGAGCGGATGGCCGGGGATCATGATGAGCTCCGCCATCGGGTCAAGCGGCCGCCCGAGCGGGCCTCCCTGCGCGGGACCGCCGAAGACGTAGTAGTCGGCTTCGCGCAGCGCGGCGGAGCCGAGCCGCGTCGCCTGCCTGATTTTGCCGGCGCCGAGGCGGGCGATCGCCTCGGCGCGCTCGGCGTGGCGCTCCATGACGTAGGCCTCGCCGTCGGGCAGGCGCACCGAAGCGCTCCCGGTCGGAAAATCCGGAAAGTACCTCAAGGGCAGGAGAAGCATGTCGCGCTCGGCTCGCAGGAAGCGCGCCTCCTTCCACCAGTTCCTGTAGAGAAAGAAGAACAGCAGCCCCGGCGGCAGGAGGACGAGCAGCGGGAAAAGGCTCGCCGTGAGGGCGATGATCGCCGGCAACCTGAGCTGCGGCGAGCGGAGCAGGATGTAGGCAAGGATGAGGAGCGAGAACGACCCCGCGGTGATCGAGCCGGGGGTGAAGGGGTTCACGTACTCGTTGCGATGGCGGCCTCCCCAGATCGAGCGCCTGAGGATGGTGTTCTGCTGGCCGTCGTAGATGACGACGGTGAGGGAGCGCTGGCGGTCGGAGCGGAAGACCGGCCGGCCGCGGTCGATGTACAGGGGGCCGCTCACGAAGACCTGCGTCCCCTCGGGAAGCGAGAAGATCCGCTCCCAGCGGACCCTGGTCGGTGTCTCGTCGGGGAGGGATTCCTCGTTGATCTCGACCGGTCCCTCCGCCTCCACGAACGCAAAGGACGGAAGCCAGTAGACGGCCACCTTCTTGAGCTCGGCGGCGACCGAGAGGCTTCCGCTGCGCAGCCAGACCACGTCGTCGCCCTGGGTCGCCTCCAAGCCCCCAAAAAAACGAAGATTGCCGACGAAGCCGTGCTCCGTCCGCCTCAGGCTCCGGTATTCCGCGAGAGGATAGAGGGAAGCGCTGATGATCCGCCGCCTGAACTCCCGCCATCGACGGCGGACGTAGAAGGCGCCGAAGCCCGGAATCAGCCCGTAGAAAACCACCGCGAGCGCAAGGACGAGGATGAGTGAGTCCATAGCCGCCCTTGATACTTCGAATCAAAAGACGTACCGTGATTGTAGCATGGTCGAGCGAATTGCTGTAGGTCCGATGAATACCAACGCGTACATTTACTCGGAATGGAAGAAGGAGTGCCTGGTCATCGACCCCGGCGCCGAAGAAGACAAGATCATCGAGCGCATGACCGTCAAGAACTTGCGGCCGCGCGGAATCGTGCTGACCCACGGGCACATCGACCACATCTCCGCCGCCGAGAGCATCCGGCGGCATTTCGAGGAGCTGTCCATTCGCGTGCCCGTCGCGGTCCACGAGGCCGACGCCTCCTACTTCGGCCGGGCCGCGAAGCAAAAGCATCGAAGGAACATCGCGAAGATGGAATCCGGCTCGGGCGCCTCCTACGAGCAGGCGATCGCGAACCTTCCGAAACCCGACGTTTTCTCCCATGAAGGGGATTTCGTATTCGGTTCCGAGCTCTGCGTCATTCACACTCCCGGCCACACGCCGGGAAGCATGTGCCTGTACAGCGAAGGCCAGGAGCTCCTATTCTCGGGAGACACCCTGTTCTTCGAGGGCATCGGCGAGACCGGCCTCACCGCCCGCGATCGAGCGCTGCTTCGCGAGACCATCCGCACGCGGCTCTTCACCCTCCCGCCGAGCACCCGCGTCTTTCCGGGCCACGGGCCTTTCACGACCATCGAGCGCGAGCAGCTTCATAATCCTTTTTTCAGCCACGCCCTGGGTAGCGGCGCTATGCGACGAGATTGAGGAGGATACCCGCTGCGGCGGAGTCCCGGTAGGGCTCCGGCCGGGAGGCGCGGAGCGCGGAATGCAGCTCCTGCTCGTAGCGGGAGATCAGCGTCTCGGCCTCGTTCGGCGACATGCCCCTCACGTCGCGCACGTAGGCCTTTTGGCCGTTCGTCGCGACGAGGCGGTCGATGAGACTGTCGAGGATGCGCAGCCGCTCGATCGACACCCCCTGGTCGCCGTCGGTCGCCGGCACTCCGGAGATGTGCTTGAAGCGCGCGTAGAGGAGAGCGTCCGGGTCGACGGGCACCGAGACGGTGCTCGTCGTGTTGACGCGCGCCGCCACGATGTTGACGAGGGGAATCGTCTCGGGGGAAATCGCTCTGATCTCCATACGGTCCTCTTATCTTTAGCTATCGGCAGGGCCGGCCCAGAGATAAGGACTTAATTCGGCGCTTTTCGGGGTCGCTACCGATTGCGCCGCTCGTCGGAGGTCTGGCACTCGATGCACATGAGCGCGTAGGGAATCGCCTCGAGACGCTCCTTCGGGATTTTTTTGTTGCACTTCATGCACAGGCCGTAGCGGCCGTTCTGGATCCTCGCAAGCGCCGAGTCGATGAGGCGAAGCCGCTTGATGTCCTTCGAGCTCAGCGTGTCGAGGGTCTTGCGGTCTATATCGTCGGCCGCGACATCCACCAGGTCTTTCGGGTCCATATCCTCAACGAGAGTCTTGAAATCCGCGCTTTCGGCGATCAGATTCTCAATGATCTCTTCCTTGAGTCGCAGGAGAGATTCCTTCTGACCTTCGATAAAAGTCTTCTCCATACCGGTAACCTTCCAACCCGGGATTTTTGGAAAACCAACCATGTACGATATGGTTGGAAAAGTCAAGAACTTCCATTTTCCGCAATCGTCCCGTCCGGGCCTCCCGCTCCGGCCGGGATACGTTGACAAACTACTTTCGTCTCCATAGTATGGGACGACCATCGGGAGGCGTGAGTGGCAAAAGAGGAAGCAATCGAAGTTGAGGGCATCGTCAAAGAGTCTCTCCCGAACACCATGTTCCGCGTTGAGTTGAAGAACGGACACGTCATCCTCGCCCACCTGTCGGGCAAAATGAGAAAGCACTATATCCGCATCGTACCCGGCGACAAAGTCAGGGTCGCGCTCTCTCCCTACGATTTGACTCGCGGTCGAATCATCTACCGCGAGCGCTGATACCGCGCCCCGTCACCGAACGATCACCCAGATCGCTCCGTCGCCCCCTTCGGCGGGATCGGGCACGCCTGTCTCCCCCGATAATGGATGATTTCTCACGAGCTCGCGCACCTTCTCGCGGAGAACCCCGCGTCCTTGGGCGGAGTGGTTGCCCTTCCCGTGGATGATGAGCACCTTCCGGAAGCCTTGAGCCTTGGAATCGCGTAAGAACCGGTCGGCGCGGCCGAGCGCCTCCTCGACCGTGAGCCCGTGGAGGTCGAGCCGAGCCTCGGGCCGGAGCCTTCGGAGCGCCCGCCGCTCCTCTCCGAGCGCTCGTCTCGACGGCTCCTCCTCCGGCTCCTTGGGGACCGGAGGATGTCGATCGAGCCACTCGCCGAGAGCCTTCGCGTAGTCCATGGTGGACTGTAAGCTACTAGCGAACGGTGAGTCGGTCAAGCGGAGCGCAATATTAAAAAACTGCACCATGGAGTTAAATTTCTTGATTTTCAACCGGATCGTTATTAAGATTGTTAATCAGGAGGCCGGTATGAGCGAAGAGCGCGCAAAGATCCTCAAAATGGTCAAAGAGGGCCGGATCACCGTGGAGGAGGCGGAGCTCCTGCTCGACGCACTCAACGAAGGCGAAGAGTCGGGCGAAGGAACCCGGAGCGAGGGTCCCGGCGAGGCGAGCGGCGGCAGGGGCCACTGGCGCCATGGACACGATTGGGCCCGCGGAGGGCATCGTCCCGGACCGGGCTGGTCGAGCTTCGACTTCGACTTCTCGCCCATTCAATCGAGCTTCCAGGAGGCCTTCAAGGGCTTCGAGCAGTCCTTGCGCGAGGCGGCGAAGAACTTTCCCAAGATGGACTTCGAGGGCCACCTCGGAAGAATTTTCGGAAAGGCGCGCGCCGAGGCGGTCAAGGAGTCCCGCGTGTCGAGCTCCGGCCTTCGAGGCCTGACGCTGTCCAATTCCTGGGGCAACGCCACAGTCACAGCCGCCGAGACGTCCGAGGTCGTGGTCCACGCGCGGGTCTCGGCTTGGGGCCCCGATCGCGCCGCCGCGCAGGAGTTCGCCGACGGCGTCGAGATCGCCGCCTCGCGCGAGGGCGACGCCCTCGTGATCAAGCACGCGCCGGGCCCCCGATGGGCGAGGAGCCGCTACAAGGTCGACTTCGAAATCTCGGTTCCCCGGGCGATGGAGGTCGATCTGAAGAGCATGAGCGGAGACCTCTCCGTCGCCGGCACGGAAGGCAACGCTCGGCTTTGGAGCCTTTCGGGCGACCTGACGGCGAAAGGCGTCGCCGGAGACCTCGTCGCGGACTCAAAGAGCGGCGATCTCGAGATCGAAGGCTGCTCGGGCGCCCTCCGCGCCGCCGCGGTGAGCGGCGGGATCACGGTGCTCTCCCACCGCGCCAGCACCGTGAGCTGCCACTCGGTGAGCGGCGACGTTCGCGTCGAGCTCCGCCCGGAGGAGCGCTCCTCGGTCAACTTGAAATCCGTGAGCGGCGACCTCCGCCTGAAGCTCCCGGCCGATGCGTCCTTCAAGCTCGCCGCGGAGACCGGAAGCGGCGACATCGACTGCGGGCTTCCGCTTGAGTACGCGGAGCGCGGCGATCGACGCGTTCGGGGCGTCCTCAACGGCGCAAGCGGTACCGTCGAGCTCTCGACCCGGTCGGGCAATATCGCGGTGAAGCCGCTGTAGCGATCGGAGGCCCGCGCTATCGCACCTCCCGACGAGCCTCGATCTCCCGCCGGATGAAGAGGGCGAGCGCGAAGAGCGCCGCGCCCATCAGGGCGTAGAGGAGGAACCCCGCGCGGAGGCCGGAGCGCTCCGCGACGCCCGCCATGGCGAGCGGGAAGACGAGCATGCCGACCCCGCCTCCGGTGGTGACGAATCCGACCGCGACGCTCTGGGCCTCGCTGAAGTGGCGCCCAAGCAGCGTCATGACGATGGGGTACACCGCGGAGCAGCCGAGGCTCGCGAGGAAAAAGAAGAGGCCCGCCGGTCCGGGGGAATGCACGAGGAGCCCCGCGACGAGCGACACCGTGTAGAGCCCGGCGAGACCGACGAGCACCTCCGCCTGGCGCCCGCCGCGATAGGCGACCGGGAGGACCACCCTGCCGACGAGGATGCCCGCCCAGAAGAGCGCCACCATGAAGGCGCCGACGGGCGCGGGCGTACCGAGCACCCTGACAAAATACTCCGAGAGCCAATTCGTAATCCCCGTCTCGAACCCGACGTACAGAAACAGGGCGAAGAACGCGAGGAAGAGAAGCGGGCGGGAGAAGAGCGCCGGAAGCGCCGTTCCGTCGTGTCCCGGCTCCCGCCCGTAACGAAGCACGCGAAAGGGCAGGAGCGCCATGAGGAGCGCGATCGCGAGGGAGACGAGGCCGAGGGCACGATAGACCCCCTGCCAGGGAAGCTCTCGCGATACGATGAGGCCGATCACGACAGGACCGACGATCGCGCCGACCGAGAAGGAGGCGTGAATGAAGCTCATCAGGTGGCTCTGGCCCGGACGCTCCATCCGCACGGCGCTCGAGTTGATGGTGACCTCCACCGCCCCTCCGCCGACGCCGATGAAAAAGCTCAGGAAGGCGTTTTGCGCCGCGCTCGGAGTCGTGCCGAAGAGGAAAAGGCTCGCCGCCTGGAGGACAAGTCCGACCACGACGACAGGCTTCAGGCCGAACCGGTGGACGAGGACGCCGCACAGAAGCGTCGAGGTGAAATAGCCCACCGAATTGGCGGCGATGACCAAGCCGGCCAGCGTGAACGTCCAGCCGAACTCCGAAAGCACCCTCGGGAGGAGGGCCCCGATCGTCGTATAGCTCGTGCCGAACGTCGCGCAGGCTACGAGAATCGGCCAGAAGATTATCCGGTAGCGGCGCTCGATGAATCGCGAAGTAGAGCTTCCCATCGATGTTCCTTCGTGGTCCCCGGACCCGTGGCGTCACGGTCGCCTCGATGGCCCGACCGAAATCGGCGGCTGAGACCGGGTACGATACTTGAAGCGCGGCGAAAAGGCAATCGACGGGAAAGGTCGGTTGACCCGCGGCCGGGTGGGGTTAAAAGACCCGGCGTTCTGTCGGCCCGAAAGGGCCGGTCGCCGGGGGATGATCCTATCTGCGATCGCACTGCCTCTGACCGCATTTCTATGCCGTACGACCGCTTCCCTTGAGCCTTGCTGCGAGATACGCGGTCCGCTCGGCAATACGCTTGGTGTTTTGCAAGGAACCGTACGTTACAAGATACTGGAGTCCGATGCCGACGTCGAATAGCGATACTCTTAGTACATCGAAATGGCTTTGATAAAGTCTTGGTCGATCAAGTGGTGTTCGTCGGAGAGGTCGCGAAGTTCCAGATGTGGATTCTTGCCGTGAAAAAGGTGGACAATCGCCCCGTCGTTTTTTGCGACCTGAAGAGCCGGGACGAAATCGCTGTCGCCGGCAATTATAGCGACATCCGAGATCGCCCGTGAGGCGACGAGTCGAACAACGTCGATTCCGAGCAGCATGTCGACTTGCTTTTGCTCATAGGTGTAGGCGCCGGGCTGGCCCCTTCTGACGAGTCGGCCCATGCGGATTTCGAGTCTGGATGGCTGCTTAAGGGCATGAATGAAGGATTCCTGGCTTGCGAGACGACGTCTCTCCTCGTCGGTGGGGACAGAGCTTTGGAAAGGAGGGCAGTTGTAATAGTAGGTGCGGTAGAGGGTGCGGCCTCCGCCGACCTGTCGGACGATTTCGAGGGATAGCTTCTTGAAATCGACCTTGGGTTGTCCGAAGTCTTCTTTGAGAACCTTTTCGAGGTATCCGCCGTCGATGAAGATGGCAACGGAATCTCCCATCGGAGCCTCCCCTTTTCGCAAAAAAAAGGGCTGCCACATTTGACAGCCCTTCGTTTTCCACTTGGTCATTTATTCCTGTCATCCTCCGCGCAGATATCTGCGCTTTACGGAACGACAGGGCGGATACATCCAGGTAAGTATCGGGAATATCGGCCCCGACGTCAAGTGTTTTGGCGAGCGTTTCTGGCACATGTGTTTTCTGATGTCTCTGGACGGACCTCGAGCCGGTCAACAGATGGAGGCGTTCCTCGGCGACCCCGAGAGCCCTCCCTCGCTCTGCTGTCAGCGTACTACGTCACCTCGGATTTCGCCCATCCCGAGTTGTCGGTCGGCCGCAGCGAGAAAAAGACCGTGCGCCTCGCGCGGTGGGGCCTCGTCCCGTCTTGGGCGAGGGCCGCCCGCAGAGCCTCCGCGATCCCCGATCGGACCATCAACGCCCGCGCTTGAAGAGCAAGCGCTTCGCCAGAAAAGCTTCCACGAGAAGGCATGGCGAGCTCGATATCATCTTCATCGACCGAATCACGGTGATTGGCGATGACGCTGGTCAAGCGGTCGTCGCGATCAGAGAGAAAAATGCGGTGGACAGGGCGAGGCGGGCGTCGGCGGGAGAGCTGAAGCTGATAGCGGTTGGTGGGGAAAAGGGGACATGATGTCCCCTTTACTTTGGAGGGAATAGAGGTTTATGGTTAAAAAGCGACCTACGGAACCGGCGCGCACGGGAACATTGTTGGCCGCCAAGCCTTTTGTAGGGGCCCACATGAGTCCGTAGACAATAGACAATGAAGAGGTCGGGCGGGAAGGAGGAGCAGTGCGTCACGAATGGGCTGCATGCGGTCCCCTCCAACGTCGGGAACCTCCTACAGGGTCGGAAACCGAGGCTTCCGTCCTTGTGCCCTTCCAAGGAATAGAATCCACCATACGACCAAACTACGTTCAGAGATAGTTTCTTACGTCCTGTCGGCGGCCGAAACGAGGCCCCGACCGTCTCCGCCGTCCCCTCCGGCCTGGACAGCGCGAGGTTCGAGGCGGCTCCTCGGGCAGGGGCGATTGGGAAGACTAGATGCCCTTTGAGAGAGCTTGCTGTCCGTCCCGTCCTCCGTTCTTCCTCTTTTGGCAGAAAATGCGGCATAATTGTCATTGCTGCCAATACCTCGATCGATTATATTCGAGGAATGAAACAGCCCCATCGAACCTATGGAAGAAAACACGGCCGATCGCTTCCGATCCCAGTGGCGATCCTGTCCGGAAGCGGCGAGCTCCTCATCGACATCGTCGGTCCGCACCAAGTCTTCACGCGCGCCGGGGCCGAGCGCGCTCTTCGGGCGCCGGGAGCCCCCGACTGCTACCGCGTGCGCGTCCTCTCAGACGATCCGGACGGGATCGTGAGGTCCCGGACCGGCTTGGGCCTCATCTGCACCGACTCGATCGACTCCTTCGACGGCGAGATCGACACACTCATCGTCGCGGGATCGGCCGTGTCGAGCGGAAAGCCCCTCGACGGGAAGCTCGTCGACTGGATTCGCCTGACCGCTCCGAGCGTCCGGCGGCTCGCCTCGGTGTGCACGGGATCCTTCCTGCTTGCCGAGGCGGGGCTTCTCGAACGCCGCCGCGCGACGACACACTGGCGCTACGCTTCGGAGCTCGCCCGCCGCTATCCCGAAACGACCGTCGAGCCCGACGCCATCTACGTCCGGGACGGGAACGTGTATACGTCCGCCGGCGTCACGGCGGGCATGGACCTCGCCCTCGCGCTCGTGGAGGAGGACTTCGGCCGCGACCTTGCGCTCTCCGTCGCACGGTCGATGGTGCTCTATCTCAAGCGGCCCGGCGGCCAGTCGCAGTTCAGCGCGGCGCTTCGCCGCCAGAGCTCGGGCGTCTCGCCGGTCGGACGCGCCGAGCTCTGGATCCATGAGCACCTCGACGAGGAGCTCTCGGTCGAGCGGCTCTCGGCGATCGCCGGAATGAGCCCCCGGAACTTCGCGCGGGTCTTCACGCGCGAGGCGGGTACGACTCCGGCGAAGTACGTGCAGGAGCTCAGGATGGAGGAGGCCCGCAGACGCCTGGAGGAACATGACGAGACCATCGAAGGGGTGGCGGCCGCGTGCGGTTTCGGGAGCGCCGACAGCCTGCAGCGCCGGTTCCTCGCCGATCTCGGAACGACCCCGAGCGAGTACCGCCACCGCTTCACGACCGCGTTGCGCCCGTAGGCGGTCATCGTGAAACGAATGCCGTTCATCGTCGTCGCCTCAGGCGCGAGCCCGCTCGTCTCGATCTTGGTCATCGAGGAGAGCGCACCCGGACCGAGGGGGAACCCGGCGCTCCTCCTCCTGAGCCGACTTCGTTCGCGTCGTAATCCCGGGCGACGCGCCCGGCACCGTCTTCCCGGGAATCTCGCTCCAAGGCGGAAGCGTCCGGAACCCGTTCCGCCGGTCCGCCGCCGAGCCGCCTCCGGCCGGCGCGAGACCGAAGCCGCCGGACGAAACACCATGAGGTAATCATGAAGCGAATGCTGTATGTCATCCTTGCCGTCGCGTTCGGCACGAACGTCGCAAGCCCGCTCTTTCCCCTCTACCAGAGGCAGTTCGGCCTGAGCACGGCCGACGTGACCGTGATCTTCGCGGTCTACGCGCTCGGAGTCCTCGCGACGCTGCTCGTCTCGGGGTCGATCGCGGAACGGATCGGGCCCAAGCCGGTCGCGCTCGCCGCGCTCCTCGTCGCGATGGCCTCCGCGCTGACCTTCCGCGAGGCCGGAAGCGCGACCGCGCTCTTCGTCGGCCGCCTTCTCGGAGGCCTCGCCGTCGGCGCATTCATGGCGACGAGCAATACGCTCCTCGTCCAGCTCTCGTCTCCCGAACGTTTGGGCCGCGCCATGAGGCTGTCGAGCACGCTGAACCTCTTCGGCTTCGGGCTCGGCCCGGGCGTCGGCGGCGCGCTCCTTGCCTACCTCCCGTGGCGGCCGACGCGGTCGCCCTACGAGATCCTCCTCCTCGCCCTCGCGGCCGGGCTCGTCGTTCTCCTGACGCTGAAGGTTCCGCAGTCAGGCGGACAGGCCGCCGGTCCGTTCAGGATCAGGCTCGGCGTGCCGGCCGAGGGCCGCCTCCCCTTCTGGACCCTGGCCGCCCCCTCGATGTTCGCCGCCTTCGCGCTCGGCGGCATCGCCTTCTCGCTCCTGCCGAGCGAAGCGCGGCTCGCCTTCCGCGGCCTGCCTCCCGGGACCGGGGGAATCCTCATCTTCCTCATGACGCTTTCGGGCGCGATCGCGCAGCAGGCGGCTCGTCCGGCCACCCTGCGCGGCCGCCTGACGCTCGGCATGGTGTCGATGGGTCTCGGAAGCTGGGCGGTCGTCTCCGCCGAGGCGCTGTCAAGTCCCGTTCTCGTCGTCCTCGCCGTCCTCGCGCAGGGCGCCGGGGTCGGTCTCGTGTTCCAGGCCAGCCTCACCCTCGCCGGACAGATCGCCCTCGCGGGGGTCAAGGTCCGGGTCATGACGACCTACTTTCTCTGCGCCTATGCCGGCATGATCGTGCCGGTCTTGGGCGCCGGGGTGCTCTCGGTCACGATCGGTCTCCTCCCGTCGATCGAGGCGACGGTCGGGGTGCTGACGTTGGTGGTCCTGGGGGTGGTGCTCTCCGCCCGGCGCGCCTCGGCGGTACCCGTCGAATGAGAACCGGACCGGCCTCCCGTCGCGGGCCGCTAGCGGCCGCCTGAGGCGAAGCTTGAGAGGCGCGCGAGCGCCTCGGCGAGCTTCTCCGCCGCGAGGAGGAAGCTCACCACGATGAAGAGTCGGTCGGGACGCTCCTCGAAGCCGTAGAAGAAGCCGGGATGGACGTAGAGATGGCGCTCGCGAAGGAGCCTGAGCGCGAGCTCCTCGTCGTCGTCCGGACCCGCGAGGGCCCCGGGAATCTCCACGGGGCAGTGGATGCCGCCGCGGGGCGGTACGAAGCCGAGCGTTCCGGTCGCCTCAAGCGCGCGGATGAGCATCGCGCGACGGCCTTCGATTTCCCGGACCATCGCCTGAGTGAAGGCGGCCGCCGATGCGAAGAGCCCCGGAAGGATGCGCTGCGAGAGGCTCGAGCAGCTTAGGTACACGTCGTTCGCGATCTCGAGCCGTTTGAGGAGCTCGGCGGTCCGGCTCGGCTCGCCGGTCGCCAACATCCAGCCGAGCTTCAGATCGGGGCTCGCGAACATCTTCGAGATTCCGTTGAGGGTGAAGACGGGGACCGGCGAGCCGAGCGCCCCGGGACGGGGGAGCGACGGAGCTTCGCCGTAGACGAACTCGCTAAAGACCTCGTCGGAGATCAAGACGGCGCCCCGCCGCTCGCAGACCCGGAGCATGCCTTCGATCTCGGCTTCCTCCGCGATCTGCCCGGTCGGGTTGTTCGGCGATATGAGCACGATCGCCCGGGTCCGCTCGTCGGCGGCGTCCTCGAGGGAATCGAGATCGATCCGGTAGCGTTCGTCGCTCGGCATCCGGTAGAAGCGCGCCTCAAGCCGGTTGAAGCCGGCTAGGTACTCGAACAGCGGATAGCCGGGCCGGGGGAGGAGAATGTTGTCGCCGGGCTCCGCGAGCGTGTTGAAGAGAAGGTTGTAGCTCTCCGAGGCGGACGCGGTGATGATGACCCGCTCGGGGGAGGCCGAGACCGCTCGCGCGGCGTAGTAGGCGGCGATGCTCTCGCGGGCCCTCGGATCGCCCTTCGCGTCCGGTTCGTAGCTCCGGACGCGGAGGTATTCCTCGAAGAGCGGCCGAAGCACCTCGTCGGGGAGGCGAAACCCGTTCCGGTGGAAGTTCGTGTCGATCATGTCGATGACCGGCGCTCCCGCCGCCTTGAGGCGCTCGAGCTCGGTTTGGATCCTGTTCTTTTCCATAAAAGAGAACGCAAGTATGGCCCGCCCGGGCGCGAGCGCGCAACCCGCCCCGGCCGGCCTCTTGGACGGCTTTCCGGACCCGTGGCCTTGAGGAGGCGGCGGCTACTCCTTCGAGTAGCCGGCCATGAGGCCCGAGACGAAGTAGCGCGAGAGGAAGACGAAGACCACGAGGGGCACGACCGAGACGATCACGGCTCCCGCCATCTGGATCTGCCACTGCGCCACCTCGGAGCCCTTGAGGGTCGCGAGGGTCGGCATCACCGGCTGAACCGACGGATTGGAGGTGAGCGCGAGGGCGAGAAGGAACTCGTTGTAGATCTGCACGAACACGAGGATCGCCGCCGAGACGATTCCCGGGATGGACATCGGGACGAGGATGAGCCGGTAGAAGGTGAAGGGCCGGCAGCCGTCGATCGCCGCCGCCTCGAGAAACGAGTGGGGCGTCTTCATGAAGAACGTCGCGATGACGAGCGTCGCCATCGGGGTGTTGACGATCAGGTAGGCGAAGATCAGGCCCTGGTAGGTGTCGAGGAGCCGAAGATCGTTCATGAGCTGCGTGAGCGGAATGAGCACGACCTGATAGGGCAGGAAGGAAGCGACGACGATCCCGAAAAACGCGATCGTCGCGTAGCGGAACTCGAACATGATGAGGTAGTAGGCGGCGAGCGAGCCGAGGAAAACGCACAGAAAGGTCGCGGGAATGGTAATCACGAGGCTGTTGACGAGTCCCTGCTTGAGCGCCTGAAAGGCCTGCCCGTAATTCGCCGTCTCGGGATGGGCGGGAAGGGCAAGGTAGTGCTGAACCGCGACCTCCTGCTGGGTCTTCAGCGACGTGGTCAGCATCGCGTAAACCGGCAGGAGCCACGCGACGGCGAGAACGACCACGAAGATGTAGGGCAGGACGAAGTCCTTCCTCTCGTCGGCGCGCAGGCTCACTCCCGCACCCACTTCTTGATCGCCCAGTTCGAGTAGGGGATCACCATGATGGCGGCGAAGAGGAGGATGACGGTGCTGATGGCGGTGCCCATCCCGAAGTCGCGCTGCGAATAGGCGACCTGGTACATGAGGAAGGGGAGGACCTCGGTGTGATCGCCGGGGCCGCCGCCGGTCATGATGTAGACGAGGTCGAACGTCTTGACGGTGAAGATCGCGAGCATCGTCGTCGTGATCAGGGTACCGTGGCCGACGTTCGGAAAGGTGATCCCGAACATGACCCGTACGCGGCTCGCGCCGTCGAGACGCGCGGCCTCGAACATCTCGGTCGGAAGCCCCCGGATGGCGCCGAGGTAGACCACGACGGCGAACCCGACGTACTGCCAGAAGCCGGCCACGATCATGCAGTAGATCGCGATGTTCGGATCGGCGATCCAGCCGAGCCTCGCTACGTCGACGTGAAACGCCGCGAGGAGGGAATTGACGAGACCGGAGCTCGGATCGTACATCCACGCCCACAGCGTGCCGGTCACGATGTAGGAAAGCGCCATCGGATAGAGAAAGATCTGGCGGAAGACGACCTCCGTGCGCTTCATCGCGGAGAAGAAGTCGGCGAGAACGAAACCGAGGAAGGTCGTCGGCACGATGAAGACGACGAGCCAGATGACGTTGTGGCGGAGGTTGTCCCAGAACCGCTCGAGGGAGAAGAGATTGAGGTAGTTCGCGAAACCCGCCCACTTCCAGGTCGGAAGGATGCCGTTCCAGACGGTGAGGGAGGCGACGAGGTTCCACACGATCATCAGGTACAAGATCCCCGTCAGAACGAGCACGGGGGTGAGGTACGCGAAGCCGTAGCTCTTCTTGAACACCATCGTTGAATTATCTCTGTTTTTGTACGGCTCTGTAAAGCAAAAAAACGCCGGAGAGGCCCGGGCACTCTCCGGCAGGGTTTTCGCGGGAAGGGCCTACTGCGCGGCCCAGTACCAGGCGCTCTTCGCCTTCAGCTGATCGCGCTCCGCCGCGGCCGCAATCTGGTTGATCGCGTTGTCGACGTTGCTGTCGGTGAGGAACTGCGTGAGGATGTTCATGAGGTCGCCTCCGAAGTCGGCGGTCATGAGTCCTCCGTGGAACCCGTCGGGAATCGCGAGCTTGGTCTGGAGATCCGTCGCGCTCAGCTTGCGATAGGGATCCGGGTAGACGCTCGCGGGCACGTCGTTCACGATCGTGACCGAGCCCTTGATCAAGTTGAAGGCCTTCTGCGCGTCGGCGGTCGTGAGCATATTGAGCCACGCTTTCGCGAGGGCGGGATGCGGCGCTCCGTGCGGCATGGGGAAGCTGTCGGCGTGGCCCATCCAGACGTTCGCGGGAAGCGCGACCGCGCTGAAATCGACCTCCGGCTGCATTCCGGCGTTCAGGAAGTAGCCGAGCACCCAGTCTCCCATCCAATACATCGCCGCGTCGCCGGTCTTCAGCAGGCCCGCCGCCTCGTCCCACGTCTTCGTGGCGCTGTAGGGATAGATGTAGGGAATGAGCGCCGCGTAGTTCTCCATCGCCTGCCTGAACGTAGAGTCGGTCGCGAAGTCGATGACGCCGGTGTCCACCTTCTGCATGAAGTCCGGCCCGCCGGTCAGGAGGTCGACCATGTCGAAGATGTAGATGGACCAGACTTTCTCCCGGGTGCCGAGCGCGAGGGGCGACACGTTCGGCAGCGCCTGCTTGATCGCCTTCGCGTCGGCGAGAAGGGAGGCGAAGTCGCTCGGCGGAGTCAGGTTGAGCTGCGTGAAGATCTTCTTGTTGTACCAAAGCCAGTTGGTCCGGTGCGCATTGAGCGGAACGGTCCAGTAGTGGCCGTTGAACTTCATGACCTTGATCCACATCGGGTTGATGCGGGCGGCGTAGTTGGACGACTGCCAGATGCTGTCGACGTTGTCGAGGTAGCCGGCGTCGGCGTAGTCCTTCAGCTGGCTGCCCATGGAGGCCTGGAAGGCGTCGGGCGGATTATGGGACTGAAGCTTCCCGATGAGGACGGCGAGCATGTTCGAGCCGCCGCCTCCCGCCACCTGGTTCTCGAGGATGTCCACTCCGGGCTGCTGCTGCTTGAACATCGTGAACAGCTCGTCGATCGCCTGCTTCTCGCCTCCGGCGGTCCAGTAGTCGTAGATCAGGAACTGGTTCGCCTGCGAGGCGCTCGATTCCGTTGTCCCCCCGGCAAAGAGCGAACCGGCCGTCAAGACGAAAGCGGCCGCGAGGAACAACATTCCGCGAAATACTTTCATACTCTCTACTCCTTTTTGCGCTGTGCCTTGTCGCATGCGCGACAAGGACTCGGTGTGGTCGGGCCCCTCTTGCATGAACGCTCAATTATCAGCCCGACCTGTTTCGATGTCAAGGAAAATCCGCTATTCGAAATTAAAAGTGTTTTCGCTTGAAAGCCCATCGGGCCAGAACGGAAAACGTACTCATTCCCCTCGAAATTACGTTGAATGTTTGCGCAAACATCAACGTATTTAACCACTGCCCGGGATCGTTGTCAAGAAAAATCTGCGGGCGCGCGCTACGGCGCGAGGATCGAATCCGTTGCGAGCGAACAATGGCGGGAAGGCCGTGAAACGGAGGCGGCGGAACGAGAAGAGGCGCGCAAGCACGGGAGCGCGACCGCCTCGACCGAGGTGAATCCGCCCATCGCGAGACGCTTGTCGAAGACCGTTCCGGAATGGACCCTTGGGTATCGTGGGGCTCCTCGAGTCCGACGTGCCGGCATGCGACGAAAGCCCATGCAGGCGAGGGAATCGGTCACATTCTCGGGAAACGGCGGACAGGCGAGCCCGCCCGTCGTCGCCTCGCGAGCGCGGATCGGCGCCCGCGAAGGCTCACGGCGGGCTCCCGCCCGCTCGGGCGGGGCCGCAGGAATCGCGAATCTTGAACTCGGGCTCGAGAATGACCCGCCGGCATTCCGATCTTCCGTCCAGCCTCTCGAGAATCAGCGTGGCCACCGCCTCGCCGACGCGGTCGAGCGGCTGGCGCATCGTCGTCAGGGCGGGCACGACGAACGAAGCGTACTTGATGTCGTCGTAGCCGGTTATCGAGACGTCGCCGGGGATGCTCACCCCGAGGTCATGGGCGGCCTTGATCGCGCCGAGCGCCATCTGGTCGTTCGAGAAGACGATCGCGCTCGGCGCCGGAGCGCGGCCGACGAGCGCGCGAAAGCCTTCGTATCCGCTTTCGAGGGACCAGTCGCCGGTGTGGACGATTCGCTCGTCGAAGCCGACCCCGACGGCTTCGAGCTCCCTTCGATAGCACGCGGAGCGGTCCTGCGCGTTGACCTCCTCCATGTTGCCGCTCACGAAGCCGATCCGCCGATGGCCGAGGTCGAAGAGATAGCGCATGATCCGGGAGACGCCTCGCTCGTTGTCGATGTCGACGTAGCTGTATTCGACCGCGTCGCTCCGTCCATGGACCACGATGAACGGAAGCCCCTCGGCGGCGAGGCGTTTCACGCTCTCGTCGTCTCGCTCGGGGGCGAAAATGACGAGCCCGTCGACCTTACGCTCCTTGAAGAGCACGGTGAGGTCCAGGCTCCCGGTCTCCTTGCGCACGGAGCCGAGAAAGAGGTGGTAGCCGGTGTCGCTGAGATGGGATTCGAGCTCGACGCAGAGCTCGATGAAGAACGGCCGCGAAAGGACGAACTCCTTGTGAGGAAAGATCATCCCGATGTTCCTGGTCCCGCGCCCGTTCAGCGTCCGCGCCGCCGCGTTCGGGTAGTAGGCGAGCTCCCGGATCGCCGAGAGCACCCGCTCGCGCGTCTCCGATTTCACTCCGGGATGGTTGTTGACCACCCGCGATACCGTCATGAACGAGACTCGCGCCCGCTTTGCCACGTCCTGCTGCGAAGCCATCGGCCGTCACGCCCTCCCGACCGGGACCCACCCGCCGCGCTCGGCCGAGGCGTAGGCCGCCTCGATCACGAGCTCGACGGCGAGGCCGTCCTCGACGCCGGGGCTCGGCTTCTCCCCGGCTAGGACCGCCTTGAGAAAGCGATATTGGCTCTCGACGTGGCTGCGAGCCCAGCCGACCGGCGATCGGGCCGGGGGAACCGCGGCGCCCGGGTACGATTGCACGGTCTCGAGGCGCGTCCAGCCGGAGACCCCCTGGGGGCGCGAGCCGTCGTAGTAGTAGAGCCAGTTGGAGTCCATGAGATCGAAGCGGAGAGCGCCGCGCGAGCCTTCGATGCGGAAGCGAAGGTCGTCGGCCGCGCCGGTCGCGAAGCGCGACACCTCGATCGTGCCGTGCGCCCCCGAGGCGAGGCGCGCCTGCAGCCACGCGGCGTCGTCGACCGTGACGCGGCCCCTCAGCGCCGAGCCCTTCGCCACGGGGCGCTCGGAGACGTAGGTCTTCGTGACCGCCAGCGTCGCCTCGATCTCGCCGAGAAGATGGCGGGCGAGATCGATCACGTGGGAGCCGAGGTCCACGAGCGCGCCGCCGCCCGCCCTCTCGCGGTCCATTCTCCACGATAGGGGCCGCGCGGGATCTTGATAGCCGGTGTGAAGATACTCGAAGCGAAAGCCGTAGATCTCCCCGAGCGCGCGCTCCTCGCAGAGCTCCTTCGCGCGCATGACGGCGGGAATGAAGCGATAGTTGAACGTCATCCCGACTCGTCCCCGCGACGAGGCGGCGATCCGAGCGATCTCGCGCGCCTCGCCGGCGTCGAGCGCGAGCGGCTTCTCGCAGTAGACGTGCTTTCCGGCCGAAAGCGCCGCGAGGAGCGCTGTCTTGTGCGCCGCGTTCGGAAGGGCGCAGTCGACGACCGCTACGGCCGGATCGGCGACGAGGTCCTCGACGGCGGTGTAGGAGCGGGCGAAGCCGCCGTCGCGCGCAGCGGCGGCGGCCGTGGCCGGGCTCGTCGTGCAGACCGCTTGAAGATGGTAGCTCGGGAGCTCCGGGTAGATGCTCGGAATGCTCCGGTAGGCGAGCGTGTGGACCTTCCCGATGCCGCCGTACCCGAGGAGGCCGATCCCTAGCGACGCCATGCGGCGCCTCCCCGATCCCTCGCGAGACTCGGCGCGTTCAACGCTGCCCGCCCGTTTCCGCGACGCGCTTCAAGCCCGAATCGCTTCGGTGCCTCGCGGCCGACTCGTCGAGCCTCTCGCGAAGCGCCCTCACCGCGGCTGCGATCTCCCCGGAGCCCGGCACGAGCCTTCCCCGGGTCCCTTTCAGGAGCGGCGAGGAGAACTCGCCGACCGTCATCCCGCGCTCGACGAAGCCGTCGACGTTTTCCAGGCTCAGTCCGCCGTCCTCCATGAGGTCGACGTCCCGCTCGCGCCCGGCCTCCCGGATCATCGCGTGGAGCCTGCCGATGTTCGTGAGCATGATCGGGTCGACGGTGTGCGGGCTCTTCGAGCCCGAAGTCGGCTTCCAAAAGGGCGCCTTGCTCTCGTACTCGACGATGTCGACGAACGGCACGTACTGTTCGAAAGCCGCGATCCCGGCGCCCTGCCACGCCCAGACGCCGACCTTGAGCTCGAGCGTCTCGCGGATGTACATCACCTGCTGCATGAGCATCTCGCCGGTCGTCTCGATCGGGAGGCTGACGAGATCGGCGCCGAGCTCCTTCAGCTGGCGAAAGAGGTCGAAGGTCGGCCGAACCATCTGCAGCTGGACCTCGACCGGGAGGCTCGTGCGACCGCGCACGCCGTCGAGTACGTCGATGCCGCCGCGCGGCGCCGCGAAATCCATGTACTTGCCGTCGCGCATCTCGATGTGGATCCAGTCGGCGCCGCCCGCCTCGAGCTCCTCCACGGTGGCGCCGAGGCTGCCGTAGTCGGCCCAAAAGAGCCCCGCCGCGATCTTCACGCGCTTGTCGACTCGCCCCACGTGGCCGGTCTCCGCCATGTGCTCTCCTCCGTGACGGGGAATTATACCCCACGAGCCCTTTCCGTCAAGACGGTTTTTCAAAATAGAACCGAATCGGCATTGTTCGAAACCTGTTTGACTTTCATATGAGGCCATGCTATGCTCGCGCTTTGGAGCTGCACGTCAGGGAGCGTTCGTAAGATTGCAAAATGTGCTATGCGGAGTCGACATCGGGGGCACGAAGCTGTCGGTGGGTCTCGTCACCGCGACTGGGGACCTGATCGACCAAGCGACGCGATTCGATCACGTCTCGCAGGACCCGGACGGAATCCTCGACACGATCGCCGCCACGATCGGCGCGCTCCTCGCGAAGAACGGCCTCCGCGAGGAGCAGCTGCTCGGGATCGGCGTCGGGACGGCGGGCCACCTGCGCCAGCGCGACGGCGTCCTCATCACGATGTCGAACCTGCCCGGCTTCAAGGGCTACCCCCTTCGCTCGAAGCTCGAGCGCCGCTTCTCGGCGAAGATCGCGGTCGACAACGACGCGAACGCCCAGGCCTACGGGGAGTACCGCTACGGCGCCGGGCGCGGCTTCGACACGATGGTCTTCCTCACGCTGAGCACGCAGATCGGCGCGGGCATCGTGATCGACGGCAGGGTCTACCGCGGCATGACCGGAACGGCGGGCGAGATCGGCCATACCATCGTCGATCCCGAGAGCGACCGGCGCTGCCCGTGCGGAAACCGCGGCTGCCTCATCGCGGTCGCGTCGGGCGTCGCGCTTCCGGCCGCTTTCAAGCGGAAGCTCGACGCGGGGCTTCACTCGAAGATCGCGCTCGAGCGCTCCTTCGACCCGCGGCAGGTGGACGGTCCCTTCATCGCCCGGGGCCTCGCGGCGCGCGACGAGGTGTGCCTGAGCATCGTCGAGGATTTCTGCCGGTACATCGGCATCGGGGTCTACAACCTGTTTCAAGTCCTCAATCCGCAGGCGGTCGTCCTCGGCGGCGGCCTCGTGAACTGGGGCAGGGAGTTCCTCGACGGAATCGAGCGTCACGCCCGCGCCCTTGCGCGGGACATGATGTCCGACGAGATGGCGATCCTGGAAGCGCGGGGCGGCGCCGCCTCGGGCATCCTCGGCGCTGCTTCGCTCGTGCTCGAGGAGAGGTGACGGAGAGGCGGGATCCGCTTCCGGCTCGCGGAACGGGCGGCATCGTGATGCAAAGGAGGAGGCGCGGGCCGTCTCCCGGGCTCCTGTCGAAGGGGCGGGATTCGCGCGAGCGTCGAGAGAGAAGTCAATGAACGATCGGCATCATCGCATACTCGGAATCCTCACGCGGGGAAACAAGACGTCGGTCAACGAGCTCGCGCAGGAGCTCGAGGTCTCTTCGGTGACGATCCGCCAAGACCTCGCCGCGCTTGAAGACGAGGGGCTCCTCAAGCGCGTGCACGGAGGGGCGGTGCTGCCCTCCCCCGACGACATCGCGAGCAGGCTCGGCGTCAACTACGACAAGAAGGCGCGCGTCGCCCGCGCGGCGGCGAGCCTCGTCGAGGACGGAGAGACCATCCTCATCGAGTCCGGCTCGGTGAACGCGCTCCTCGCGCGGGAGCTCGCGCCCAGGAACAAGATCACCGTCGTCACGACCAACATGTTCATCGCGCGGCAGCTTCGCGGCGCGAAGCACGTCCAGGTCATCCTCGCGGGCGGGCTCTACCAATCGGAGAGCGAGAGCCTCGTCGGCCAGCTCGCTCGCTCGTGCGTCGAGCGGCTCAATTTCGGCAAGGCGTTCATCGGCATCGACGGGTTCTCGGTCGAGACCGGATTCACGAGCAGGGACATGATGCGCGCCGAGATCGCCTCGGAAATCGTCCGCAGGGCGAAAACGAGCTTCGTCCTCACCGACTCGAGCAAGTTCGGCCGGACCGAGCTCACCGCGATCTGTCCGGTGGAGGCGGTCGACTGCCTGATCACCGATTCGGAGATTCCGGGCGAGTACCCGGACTTCCTGCGCTCGAAGGGGGTCGACGTCATCCTCGTCTAGGCAGGGCTGGCGCGGCGAAACGGCATGGAAGAACGGACGCGGTTCAAGTTCGTGATCGTCGGCTCGGGGCTCGGCGGCTCCGCCGCCGCCCACGTCCTCAAAGAAAGCGGAGAATCCATTCTCCTCCTCGAGCGGGGCGATTTTCTCAAGCAGGAAAGGCAGAATTGGGACGTCGCGGAAGTCGCCGAGAGGCGGCGCTACGACGCGGAGGAGCTCTGGCTCGACCAGAACGGCCGGCCCTTTCGCCCGCGGATCTACTACAACGTGGGGGGAAGCACCAAAGTGTACGGCGCGGCGGCGCTTCGCTTCAGGGAATGCGACTTCTCCTCGCGCCGCCACGACGGCGGCGCGACGGTCTCGTGGCCCTTCGGCTACCGCGAGCTCATGCCCTACTACGAGCGCGCCGAAGCGCTCCTCGAGGTCCACGGCGAGGCGGGCGAGGACCCGACCGAGCCGCCGCGGGGGGCCTTCCCCTTCCCCGCGATCGCGCACGAGGAGGAGATCGAGCGGCTCTCCGGGCGCCTCGCGCGGCAGGGCCTCCACCCCTTCCACCTCCCCCTCGCGATCGATCAGGGGCCGGGCGGAAAGTGCCGCAAAGGCAGCCCGTGCGACGGCTTTCCGTGCATGATTCGCGCCAAGGGCGACGCGGAGAACCGACTCCTGCGGCCCATCCTCCTGAAAAAGACGCCGAACGTGACCTTGTGGACGCGGAGCTACGTCGAGCGGCTTGAGACCGAAGAGGGGGGGCGCCGGGTGGTCCGTGCCCGGGTGATCAAGGACGGACAGGCCGTCCTCGTCGAAGGAGAGGTCTTCATCCTCTCGGCCGGCGCCGTCAACTCCGCCGCGCTCCTCCTCCGCTCGGCGAGCGACCGGCATCCCGCCGGCCTGGCGAACTCAAGCGGCCTCGTCGGGCGGAACTTCATGTCCCACAACAACAGCGTCGTGCTCGCGCTCTCGCCGTTTCGGAAGAACCCCACGCGCTTTCAGAAGACGCTCGCGGTCCACGACTTCTACGACCGTGGCTCCCGCACCGGAGGCCCGCTCGGCACGATCCAGCTTCGCGGCAAGGTGACCGAGGAGATGCTCAAGAGCAAGCGAAACCCGCTGCTCAGGATCTTCCGCCGGGCGATCGCCCTCAGGAGCGTCGACCTTTGGGTCATGACCGAGGACCTTCCGGATCCCGGCAATCGGGTCGCGCTCGACCCTTCCGGGGCGATCCGCCTCGAGCGCCGGCCGACCAACATGCGCGCTCACCGGGAGCTCCTCCGAAAGGCGAGGCGCGCCATGCGGAAGGCGGGATACCCGATCTGCATCGTCGACAAGCGCGGGGTCAACGCCATCCAGCACCAGTGCGGGACCGCCCGCCTAGGAACGGACCCCTCCTCCTCCGTGGTGGACGAGTGGTGCAAGGCGCACGATCTTGAGAACCTCTACGTCATCGACGCGAGCTTCTTTCCGTCGTCAGCCGCGGTGAATCCTTCCCTCACGCTGCTCGCGCAGGCGCTCCGGGCCTCCGAGCACCTACTCCTGGAGAGCCGCGCGGGCCGCGCCTGAGGTCTCTCGCGCGAGGGGCGGGGCTTCGGCAAGCCGGTCCACCTCACCGAGATGGGGTGCCGGAGGCGGAGGGAGTCGATCAGTTCGATTCCCTCCCGCGTGCACAACTATTCGGACTACGCGCCGTGGCGCGCCTCCCATTCCGGCTTCCTGCGCGGCCCGTCGACCGAAGAGCTCCAGGCCGAGCTCGTCGACACGTGCTACCGCGTCCTAATGGGAAAGCCCTTCATCGAGGCGATCGCCTCCCGGGACTTCTGCGACGCCTACCGCCACTTCTTCACCCGTTGCGGGCTCGACGGCCGCGACCTCGCGCCCACGAGGTCCTACGGCGTTCTCCTGAAGCTCGCGGGGCTCCGCGGCGCGTCTTGACGAAGGGGGCGTCGCGGCGGCACTCCCTCCCGGCGCCGCGTGCCGAGCGACACCTCGACCCGAGCCGCGGCTCACTGCCCCCCGCCGTCCGGCGGATCGAGCGCCACTATCCCCGCGACGAGGTGAAGCGTCGAGGCGACGAACCGCTCTGCGCTCCCGCGCCGGGCGCGGCGAATCCAGCGGAGGGCCAATCCGTAGATCGCGCTGCTTGCCGCGTGAGCGGCGAGCTCCCGGTCGCCTGAGGCGCCGAGCGGCGAGCCCGCGAGCCGGCGGACGATCACCTCCGCCGCGAGCTCCTTGACCACCGTCTCGAGGAGCCAGTCGAGGTGGTCGTGGGGGGGCTTGCAGTGGTCGTGGATCGCGGCGACATACTCGCAGACCGCGACGAAGAGCGGACTCAGCCAATCCTGGAGGAGGCCGGGCCCGAGCAGCTTTCGCTCCTCGAGCTCCCTGCCGAAGGACTGGCGAATGGAGTGGCTGAGGAGCGCGTACTTGTCCGGGAAATGGGAGTAAAAGGTGACGCGGTTGATCCCCGCGCGCTCCGCGACGTCCTGGACCGACAGCTCCTCGAAGCCCTTTTGCGCGAGGGCGGCCGTGAACGCCTCTTCGATGAGCTTCCGCGTGCGGGTGACCCTGGGGTCGGATTTGCCGGTCGCCATCGAGGTCCCTTCCTCCGTCGCGCTCGGTCGCCCGTCCGTCGGTCGAGGCCGAGCGGCCGGAGGATCCGGCGGAAAAAATTTAGACTACGGTTGTCGTCTAAGCGACGGTTGTGTATATTGGAATATACCAGAACTCGACGAACCGGTCAAAGACCGCCGGAGGCACGCATGAACGCGGCTAGCCCGCTGAACCGAAACGACCGCTCGATCCACCCCGAAACGCGGATCGGCACCGTCGTCCTCGCGGCAGCGAACCTGAAGCGGCAGCTCGAGTTCTACCAAGAGGTGCTCGGCCTGCGCCTCCACTGGAGCGACGGGCGGAGCGCCGGCCTCGGCGCAGGCGGCGAGGATCTCTTGCGCCTCGAGGAGGAGCGCGGAGCGCGTCGCGTCCCCGGCACGACGGGGCTGTACCATTTTGCGCTGCTGCTCCCGAACCGGCGGGAGCTCGCGCGGGCGGTGGCGCGGCTCTTCGAGATGGGATACCCCAACTATCCGACCGACCACGTCGCGACGAAAACGACCTACCTGGAGGACCCCGAGGGCCAGGAGATCGAGCTGTACGCGGAGTCGCCCGAGGATGGGGTGATGGGCGTCTCAGGCGGTCGATTCTACGCGCGCCGGTCGGACGGCTCGCCGAGCAGCGGCAGAGAGCCGCTTGACCTCGAGGCGCTCTTTTCGCACCTCCGGCCTGGCGACCGGCACGACCGGCCGCTCCCTGCGGCGACGAGGATCGGACACGTTCATCTCTACGTCCGCGACCTCGAAGAGGCCCTTCGGTTCTATACGACCGTCCTCGGATTCGACGACATGGGATCCTCGCTCGCCGTTCAGGCCGGTTTCGTCTCCGCGGGCGGCTATCACCACCACGTGGGCCTGAACACGTGGATCGGGGCGGGGGCGCCGAGCGCGCCTGCCGGCTCGCTCGGGATGCGCTACTTCACGGTCGTAGTGCCGAATCTCGACGAGCTCCGCTCGGCGGCCGGCCGCGTTCGCGAGGCGGGCTTCACGGTCGAGGAGCGGGAGGACGGTTGCCTCCTCCACGACCCGTCGCGCAACGGCGTGCTGCTTGCCGCCGCGCCGCGCGCTGCACCGGAAGAAGACCCCGGAGCCGTCCGGGGAGCGACAGGCTCCGCCCTTGAGGCGGACGGAAATCACGCACAGTGAGAAGGAGTGTTCCATGTCCGAACAGATGCACGCGGTCCGCTTCCACGAATACGGACCGTCCGACAAGCTCGTCCTCGACACCGTCCCGCGTCCCGCGCCGAAGTCGAATGAAGTTCTCGTGAAGGTCCATTTCGCGGGCGTCAATCCCGTGGATTGGAAGATCCGCTCCGGTCTGTACAAAGACTTCATGCCGGTCCCCCTGCCCTTCACCCCGGGCCTGGATTGCTCCGGCGTCGTCGAAGAGGTCGGCTCCGAGGTCACGAACCTGAAAAAGGGACAGGCCGTTTTCGGCATCGCGAGCGGCACCTACGCCGAGTTCGCCGCGGCGGGGGCCGGCGACGTCGCGCCGAAGCCGGACAGCGTGAGCTTCGAGCGCGCGGCCGCGGTTCCGGTGGGAGCTCTCACCGCCTGGCAGGCCGTCGAGGACGCGAAGGTCGCGGCGGGCCAAACCGTCGTCGTCACGGGCGCCGCCGGCGGGGTGGGCCTCTTCGCGGTCCAGTTCGCCCGCCTGAAGGGCGCGAAGGTGATCGGTACGGCGTCGAAGGGCAACCTCGCCTTCGTGCGGTCGCTGGGCGCCGAGCGGGCGGTCGACTACGCGGAGGGCGACCTCGGCGCGCGGATCGAGGGCGCCGACGCCGTCATCGACACGGTTGGGGGAGCGGCGCTCGAGAGCTCCTACGCGCTCCTGAAGAGGGGCGGAATCCTCGTTACCGTCGCGGGACAGGTCTCCGAAGAAAAGGCCAAGCACCTCGGCGTGACGGCGTCCAGCTCCCGCCGGGGCCCCGCCGGGCTTCTGGCGGAGATCGGAGCGCTCCTCGCCGGCTCGAAGATCAGCTCCGAGGTCGGCAGGATCTTCGGCCTCGCCGAAGCGAAGGCGGCGCACGACCTTTCGGCGACGGGGCACGGGAG
>JASHNV010000099.1 GCA_030041455.1 Spirochaetia bacterium | reverse complement strand
CTTCCTGGCCCTTCGGGAATTGGAGGATCCAGCGCCCGTTCGGTTTCTTCGTGAACTCCTTCTGAATGCGGGCGTTGAGACCGGCGTCGGAACTGATCACCCCAATGAGACTCATGGCTCACCTCCCGCGTGATCGTAGCGATTCACACTCCCTTTGTCAAAGCACCTTCGCTTTTGTCGATCGGATAAGGAAATAGGCGGACGGGAGGGAAGATATTCGGAGCTCTGAGACCGGCCGTTTCGCCACGGACCCGATTGCGATCGACTCGCGTTCTGGAGCGGACCGAACGCTTGATCATCGGAAGTAACACGCAGGGAGGGTCGCCATGTACCAAGGCTCGACGCCCGTTCTCGCGGAAAGGCGGGACCCCTTCGGCGTGTCGACGAGAGACGCGTCTCGCCACATCGTCAGACCTTGTTTCACCCGTTTATCCCGCGATGATTCGCTCTTTCTCTCTGAAGCTATCCGCAACGTTCATCGTCAGAAAGGATAGCCGAACGAGGGAAACGGCCAGAGGCAAGCCGCTGAAACCGGAGCGGCGAACCCGCGAAACACGAGCTGACGGGATACCGCGAACCGGCATTACCTAGGAGAGGCCGCGTTTGCGGGGCTTTACCTTGATTTCAGTTGCGAATTATCATTCCTCCCGAACAATCCTACGAAAAAGGGAAAACGTGCGAGCGGTAATCCGTGGGCTGGGCTCCTATGTTCCCAGGAAGCGCCTTACGAACGGCGACTTAAGCCGTACACTCGAGACCTCCGACGAGTGGATCTTCTCGCACACCGGCATCCGCGCGAGGCACATTGCCGCCGAGGAGGAGGCCACCTCGGACCTCGCGTTCAACGCGGCGCGCCTGGCGCTCGAGGAGGCCGGGGTCTCGGCCCGGGAGCTCGACCTCATCCTCGTCGCGACCGCCACCCCCGACCACAACGGCTTTCCGTCGACCGCGTGCATCGTCCAGGAGCGCCTTCAGGCCTCGCGCGCCGGCGCCATGGACGTGGTCGCGGCCTGTTCCGGTTTCGTGTACGGAATCGAGACCGCTTCGAGCTTCATCCGATCGGGCTCCGCGCGGAGGGTCCTCGTGGTCGGCGCGGAGACGCTGTCGCGCGTGGTGAACTGGAGCGACCGCAACACCGCGGTGCTGTTCGGCGACGGCGCCGGAGCGGCCGTCCTGTGCGCCGAGGAGCAGACGAGGTCGGGGGTCGTCCGCTCGATCCTCAGATCGGAGGGGCAGGGCGCCTGCGATCTCATCATTCCGCAGGGCGGCACGCGCCGGCCGTTTCGCGCGGACTCCACGCGGGCCGAGGACCTCTGTCTCATCATGGACGGAAGAAAGGTCTACAACTTCGCGGTGCGCGCGATCGGGGAGACCGTCGCGGCGCTCCTCGGCGAGCCGGGCGCCGAGGGTGTCTCCCACATCGTGCCTCACCAGGCGAACATACGGATCATCGAGGCGGCGGCGGAGCGCTACGGCATCGCGCTCTCGAAGTTCTACCTCAACATCGAGGAGTACGCCAACACCTCCGCCGCGAGCATTCCGCTCGCGCTCGCCGACATGCGCGGGAAGGGGCTCCTCCGGCCGGGCGACCTCGTGCTCACGGTGGGCTTCGGCGCCGGCCTCACGTACGGCGGCAACTTGATCCGCTGGTGAGGCTCCCGGCTATCGCTCGCCCGACAGCTCCTCGAACGTGAAGATCTTCGCCTCGACGAAGATGTTCACGAGATCGAGGTCGATCTGGTTGTGCTTCGCCTCGTCGAGGAGGATGTCGATCGCCCGTTGACGCGGAACCGCCGGCTTGTAGGGACGGTCCTGCGCGGTGAGCGCGTCGAAGATGTCGGAGACCGTCATCATCTTCGTCTGAAGCGGGAGCTCCGCCTCCTTCTTGCCGTCGGGGTAGCCGCGGCCGTCGAGCTTCTCGTGATGCCACCGCGCGATCGTCGGAATGTCCTTCATCGTCGTCGTCCAGGGAATCTTCTTCAAGAACTCGAAGGTGTGGATCACGTGCGACTCGATCTCCTTGCGCTCCTCGTCGTTCAGGCTCCCCTTCGGGATGCTGAGGAGAATCCGTTCGTCGTCGGCGAGGTAGGGTTTCTCGACGCCGTCGAGGTCGACGTAGCGATACTGCGCGATCGTGCCGATCGCGCGGGCCGGCTCCTCGGCGAGCAGCCTCGGCTCGTTCGCCTCCATCACCTGCCGGATGAACGAGTCGAGCCGCTCGACCTCGGCTCGCTCTTCCTCGTCGAAGCGGGGCCTCTCGCGGCCGAACGCCTCCTCGCCGTTCGCGCGGAGGAACTCGAAGCGGCGGCGCATGAACTCGAGCTCGATCTGCTTTTGGATGTAGCCGAAGCGCAGGCGGATGAAGTCGATCTGATGGGGATAGAGCTTCTTCGCCTTCACGAGCACGTGCTCGCGGACGCCGACCTTGCCGAAGTCGTGGAGCAGGCTCGCGTACCTGATCTCCTTGACCTGCTCGAGGCTGAAATTGACGGCCGCGAAACGGCCGTCTCCGATGCGGTCGACCGCCTTCGCGAGGCCGACGGTGTAGTTCGCGACGCGGTTGGAGTGGCCGCTCGTCGTCGGATCCCGCGCCTCGATCGCCTTGACCGAGGCGTGGACGAATCCCTCGAAGAGCGTCTCGATCTCCTGGTAGAGCCGGTTGTTGTCGAGCGCAACGGCAGCCTGCGACGCGAGGGACAGCACCACCGACTCGTTCTCGGCGTCGAAGGGAAGGCAGAAGTCCTCCACCGACTGGGCGTCGGTGAGCTTGATCTTGAAATCCTTCTTGCGGTTGATGAGCTGGATGACGCCGAGGATCCTGCCCTTGTGGTCGCGCATGGGAACGGTGAGGAGGCTCTTGGTCCGGTAGCCGGTCGTCACGTCGTAGTTCTTGTTGAAGCTGTAATCCTTGGACTTCGGAATCTTGTAGGCGTCCTCGATGTTGAGCGCCTCGCCCTTGATCGCCACCCAGCCGGCGATGGACTTCGTGCTCGCCGGCATCCTGAACTCGGAAAAGTCCGTCGGATTGGAGTCGTTGTGCGCTATCTTAAAAAGGAGGCTCTTCTCGCCGGACTCCTCGTTCTCCTCGAGGAGGTAGAGGCTCCCGGCGTCTGAGTGGGTGATCTCTCGAGTCTTGTAGACGATGAGGTCGAGAAGCTTCTGGTTGTCGTGCTCCGCCGAGAGCGCGATGCCGATGTCGAGAAGCTCCTTGTTGAGCTTCTCCGACTCCCGGAGCTTGGCGTTCTTCGCCTCGAGCTCGCTTGAGAGGAGCAGGCCGCGAAAGAGGCTCTGTAGCGCCCCGCGCACGACCTCCGGCCGCGCAAGCCCGTAAATCTCCTGGAAGACGAGCTCGCGCGGGATGTCGAAATCGGCGTACCTGCCCTCCGGATTCCAGAGGAGGACCGAGCCGGGAAGGGTCGTCTCGGCGGTGAAAACCCCGGGATGGTCCTTCAGGTATTGGCGGTCGACGAAATAGGCGCGGAGGCGGTCCTCGGAGGCGTCGAGACACGGTCCGCCGGAGAGCCGCTCGACCACGAGCTCCGTGTGTGTATTTTTTACATCCGGGAGCTCCGGAACACCCTCCGAAACCCCGAGGTACAAGGGGTGCATGGATTCCAAGTGTACTCCTTACCATAGGTATTATCAACACGTTCCAGAACGATCTTTAACTCTATTTTCGTAATTCCGCAGCCGACGCGGGGTCGATTTTCGGATTTAGCGCACCTATCACGAAAAATATGTTCGTTTCCGCGCAAGCCTGCCGGGAAGGTCTCCTCAGGCGCGCCCGCCAGCGGGAAGTCGCCTCCGAACGGTCGATAGGACACCCCGCGAGAAAGACCTCCGGAATCAGGACATGCGCGCCCCCGGTGCGCGAGCGCCTCGCTCGCGAGGCTCCGTTCCGGCGCGACGGGGGCGCGCGATGCTCCGGGACCCCGGACCCTGGCCCCTCGGGAGGTTGTCCTTCCGCCTCCCCGTGCGCTACGATGCCGGGTGAAGCCCATGCAATCGACCGAACCGTATCTCTACCTTGGGATCGATATCGGCGCCGGCCTCGGCGCGAAGATGGCCCTTTTTCGCGATTTCGATCTCCCGGTCTCCGAGCGCCTCCTCCCGATCTCGGAGTACGGCGAGACCTTCGACGCGTTCGCGCTCGCGCTCATCCGCCGGATCGAGTCGCTTCTCGACGAAAACGAGGTGCGGCCCGGAGTCCTCCGCTCGATCGGCGTCGTCTGCCCGGGCATCCTCCGCGCCGACGGATCGTTCCTGCTCGTCGCCAACCTCCCCCACCTGAACGGCCGCAATCTCGCCGGGACGCTCGAGGACTACTTCAAGGTACCGGTCGCGATCGACAACGACGCGAACGCAGGCGGCCTCGCGGAGTGGAGCGTCCTTCGCTACGAGATCCTCTACTGGGTGTTCGGCGGCGGTTGGGGAGGCGCCTGGATCTCGAGGGAGGGCGAGGTGCGCTTTCCGGCGCTCGACTGGGACGGACGGGACGAAAGCCTCCACCCCACGAACGAGCCGGGCTACTCGATAGGGCTCGACCGGCCGACGCTGAAGACCCTCTTCGGCGAGGTGAGCGCCTCCTTCGAGCGCTTCGAGCGGATCGTCGTCGAGGAGCTCAAGCCCGCGGGGGGAGCCCTCGGGGGTCCCGGGGGAAGCCGCGAGACGATCCGCGCCGAGGTCATCCTGTCGGGGCCCGGGCGCCTGCGCCTGTTCCGCACCCTCGCGGGCGACGACGAGCTCTCCGAGCGCTTTCCCGATACCGGAACGTCGGCGGCATGGCACGATCCCGGCGCCGCGGGCGGTCTCATCAGCAAGCTCTCGAGCATGCGGATCGAGGCCGCCGTCAATACCGACCGCCTCTACGGGAAGGTCCTCGCGATGGCGACGCGCGCGATGCTCCGCGCCGCGGCGAAGGACGGCCTCCCCGACGACGTCCCGATCTGCCTCGGCGGCAAGCCCGCCTACGCACTTCCCTACTTCGGGCCCTCGGCGCAGCGCGCCATGGGACGGCTCGGAATCTTGAGCTATCTCCGGCCGTCGGTCATCGACGAGCGCGGGAGCAACGCGAATCTCGTCGGCGCGGGCGTCCTCGCGCAGAAGGCCTGGGAGAAGGCGGGCCGGTCTCGCGGGACTACCCGCTCCCGTCGAGCGCGGCTTGCCGAGCCGGAGAGTCGCCTCTAGCGAGCGAAAGGAGGCCCGGGAGATCGAGCGGGGCGTCGATCTCCCGGCAGAAGCCGTCGCGGAGGTAGAACAGGTAGGCGCGGCAAGGGAGCGCCGTGAGCGCCTCCGCCGCCTGCCGGTAGATCTGGAGCTGGGCGTCATAGGCGCCCTCGATCCGCTCGCGGTCGGTCTTGAAATCGACGACGATCGTCTCGCCGGGCCCGCCGCGGTTTCCGGGGCGCTTGAAGAGGAGGTCGAGCTTGCCGCTCACGAAGCATTCCGCTCCGTCCGACTCCACCCGGTAGAGGAACGCGCTCTCCGTCTCGCGCTCGGCGGAGAGCGCCTCGACGCCGAGCGGCGAGGAGAGGAAGCGCTGCGCGAGGGCGAGCGCGTCCCTCATGAGCGCCTGTCTTCCCGATCCCTCAAGCGCCTCGGCGAGCTCCCGGGGGAGCGCCGTCCCCTCCACGGGGAGTCCGCCGAGCGCGCGCTGGAGAACGAAATGGCACAGCGTGCCGAAGGCGTCGCCGAGCTTTCCGCGGACGATCAGGGGATCCGACGGGACGGAGGGAAGCGGCTCTCTTCGGGCCGGGCCCGCTTCCGCGCGCTCGCGCGCGAGCTCGTTGAGCCAGGTCGCCGCCCAGTCGGTTCTCGGGAAGCGCCGCTCGGCGAGCGGGGCCGAGCGGTAGTGGTCGACGAGCGCGCGAAGCGCCTCCTCGGACTGGCGCTTCGGCCCCTCGACCGCGCCTGCGAAGAGGTCGCGCTCGGTCACGTCGGGGATGATCTCGATCGGGACGGCGAGACGGCGCTCGGGCTCCTCGGGCGACCAGCCGATGCCCGAGAGCACCATGTTGAGGAGGACGTCCTCGTTCTTCGGCTGCCCGCGCGCGTCCGTTCCGGGGCGGTTTTTCAGGTTGTGGCACCCGGAGATCACGAGATGGGATCGGGCCCTCGTGAGCGCGACGTAGAGCAGGCGCTTCGCCTCGGCGAGATCCTTGCGCCGGCTCTCCTCCTTGCCGAGGGTGTAGAAGTAGTTGCCGCCGCTTGAGACGCGCAAGGTGACGCCGTGGCTCTCGGAGAGGAAGTAGGGCTCGCTCCCTTCCGAGGAGCCGCGGCCGCTGTTGCCGGAGTTCGCGAGGATGACGACGGGAAACTCGAGCCCCTTCGCCTTGTGAACGGTCAGGATCTGCACGCCGCCGGGGTTGTCCTGGACGATCGAGAGCTCCGGCAGCCGCTCGTACTTCCCGAGGTTCGGCCTGATGTAGTCGAGGAAGGCGGAAAGCGGGCTGCCCTGCTCGTCGAAGCGCTCGGCGAGGCTCCTGAAGTAGTCGTAGTACTCGATATAGGGGTGGTAGTCCCGGTTCCGCATGAGGAGATAGCGATAGCCGAAGCGATGCCAGAGGTCGTGGACGAGCTCCGCGAGGGGCGCAAAATCGGCCCGTTCCCTGACGTGGTCGACGAGGCGCTTGCCCCGCTTGAGCTTTTCGAGGTCCTCGGCGCCGAGCTCCTCGATCCCCGGAAGCTCCTCGAAGGCGTCCGCGTCGCGAAGAAGCACCCGCGCGACCGAGTCGTCGGAGAGATGAACGAGCGGCGATCGGAGCAGCGCGGCGTAGGCGGTCCTGTCGTCGGGATAGACCGCGAGCTCGAGCGCGCAGTACAGGTCGTTGAGCGGAGCCTCGAGAAAGAGCGTCCGCACGCTCTGCGCCGCGTAGGGGATGCCGAAGCGCCTGAACAGGCGCTCGTAGCGGATCTGGTTGCTCGTCGAGCGCATGAGGACCGCGAAATCGTCGTAGCCGGCCGGCCGCTCGCCGTCCCCCTCGCGGATGAGGAGCGATCCGCGCGTCACCTGCTCGCGGATGAAGCGGGCGATGTACCACGCCTCCGCGTCGTCCCCCTCGGCGGCGTCCGGGGCGCGCTCCTCGGCGTACGGCTTGTAGAAGAGTCGGACCGACGAGAGGCTCCCCGCCTTTCGCGGCTCCGACGACCCGTACGACAGGGGCTCGAAGCGGGCCTCGAAGTCCGCGCCGGGATTCGCCATGACGCGCGGGAAGAGAAAATTGAAAAAGTCGACGAGAAGCGGGCTGCTCCGGTAGTTCGTCCGGAGCCTGAGCGCCCTCCCGCCCGCGGCCGCAAGCTCCTCGGAAAGACCGCGAAACACGCTCACGTCCGCGCCGCGAAAGCGATAGATCGACTGCTTCTCGTCGCCGACGAAAAAGAGCCGGCCGGGCTCCAAGTCGAACGGGCTCGGCTCCGGTCCGGGGTCCGCGCGGCCGGCAAGGAGGTAGAGGAGCCTCTTCTGCAGGGCGTTGTTGTCCTGGAACTCGTCGATCATGATATAGCGGTAGCGCGTCGCGTAGTACCGCCTGAGCTCGCGGTTCTCGCCGAGGATCGCGACCGCCATCTCCACGACGTCGCGGAAGGAGAGCAGGCCCGTTCGCCGCTTGTGATCGAGCACCTCACCCTGAAAGCGGCCGAGGAGCGCGAGCATGCCCTCGAGGTCGGCGCTCGACTCGAGGGTGTCGAGGATCTCCACGATCGCGTCGCGGAGCGGACGGATCTCGCCGACGAGCTCCTTGTAGAGGAGGACGGCGGCCGCGCCGCTCCTGCCGGTCTGCTGCGACAAGGTCAGAGGGCCGATCGCGGCTTTGAGCTCCGCGTACTTCGAGCGCTCGGCGAGGCTCGCGAGATCGGGCAAGCCCCGGATCGCGCGCTGCGAATCGAGAATCGCCTTCGCCGCGGGATCGAGCGCGCCGACCCCGTCGAAGAGCTCCCGCAGGCGCGCGAGCTCCTTTTCGAGGAGCGCGCCGAGCTCCCGGAGCTGAGAGGCGGCCATGGCGCTGAAATCGCGCTCCTCGGCGACGGAAAGGTACTCGTTTGCGATCCGGGCGAACAGCCGTTTCCAGACTTGCTCGAAGCCGTTCACGTGGATGAACTCCGCGAGGCACGGAAGCTCGTGGTTGTCGAGGACGAACCGGAGCGCGAGACGCTCCATCCCGGGGTCGGCGGTCTCGTCGGCGACTCGAAAGTCCCTCGCGACCCCGAAGCGCTGCGACAAGTCCCGCGCTATCCGGGCGCAGAAGCTGTCGAGCGTCGAGATCTGCGAGCTATCGAAGCTCGCAAGCGCCTTCCCCGCCTCGGGACCCGTCTCGGCGAGCAGCGCCGAATAGATCCGCTCGTTCATCTCGGAGGCGGCCTTCCGGGTGAAGGTGAGCGTCAGGATCTGGTCGACCTCGGCGCGGCCTTCGCGGATGAGCCGCACGAAACGCTCGGCGAGCACCGTGGTCTTGCCGGAGCCCGCCCCGGCGGAAACGACGACGTTCTCGGCGCAGGCGACCGCGAGCCGCTGCTCGTCGTCGAGGCGCGACGATGCCGGGCTCATCGGACGGCGTACCGCATGCGGCAGACCGATCTCAGGCTGCACGGCGCGCAGCCTGCCTGCAGGTCGGGCGGGAGATACGATCCGGCGCGAAGCGCCTCGCTCATGTCGAGGACGCTCCGCTCGAGCACGGCGAGAAGCTTCTCCATGCCGTCTCGGTCGACGACCTTCCTGCCTCCTGAGACGTCGAAGACCGGCGCATAGGAGCCCTCCGCGAGGTCGTAGTAGCCGGCCTTCGCCACCTCGACGCCCGAGCGCTTCAGGAGATGTACGTAGAAGGGAATCTGGAAGGAGCTCGGGCTCTCGCCCTGGCTTCCGGCGATCTCGGCGAGAGTGGGGTGCCGGTGCCTCTTGTAGTCGACGACAAGCGCGCCGTCGGGGCCGAGCGAGACCCTGTCCACCCTGCCGTCGAGCGCTATTCCCTCCGCGGGTCCGTCGATCGTGAAGACGCGCTCGATGTCGGCGACCCGGTAGTCCGGGAACCTCTCGGTATCGACGCGAAGGAGCGCCGCAAGCTGCTCGCGCGCCCGGCGCTTGAGCTCGCTCCACTCCGGCGGAAGGAGGAGCGGCCCGTCGGTTTCCCAGGCGGCGAACCCCTCCTCGACCGCCCGCTCGACGAGCCCCTCGGAATCGCGGGGCTCGGAGCGCAGCAGCTCGAAAAGTCCGGCGAGGCAGCGGTGGAGCAGCTTCCCCTCAAGCCGCGCGTCGCCGTGGGGAATCTCGAAGTCCCGCTCCTCGACCCCGAGGAGCGCCGAGAAGAGAAACGCGAACGGACAGCTCCGGTAGGCCTCGAGCCCGGTCGGGCTGATCGCGAGACGTCCCGCGTCGTCGGAGAGCCTCCCGACGAGCGCGCTTCGAAGATCCTCGTCGCGGAGAGGCTCCGCGGCCAGGTCGAGCCTGCGAGGCGTCCAGGCGGTCCAGGATAGGTGGTCGATCGCCGCCTTCTGCGCGGGAAGCACCCTTCGGTCCGGAGCGCGGCCGCCCGACCAGACCTCAAGCTCGCGAGCGAGGGGGTCGCGCTCCTTCAGCGCCGCGGAGTCGTCGGAGTCGCGCACCGCCCGTCGCGAGACGAAGAAGCCGGGGGCAAGCTCGGGCCCGGAGAGATCCTCGCGGCTGAGGCTCATGCGCACCGACGCGCCCGATTGAAGATAGAGCGCGAGAAACGCGTCCGAGAAGCTCCGGTCGGGAAGCCCGAGCGCCTCGCGCTGGTCCTCCCTCAGGAAGGGAAAGGCCGGCAGCTCGACGCGGGAAGCTCGTTGGCTCGCTCCGACGACGAAATGGTGGGCGGGCGCGATGCCCCCGGCGACCCGGTAGGGATAGACCGGAACACCGGCGGCCTCCGAGCGCTCGACGTAGATGCGCTCGCCGAGAAGGGAAAGCCAGAGGCGGAAGGCCGAAGGCGGCCTCGCCCCCGCGACGGCTTCCTCGGCCTCGACGAAATCGCCGAGGGAGTCCAGGCAGTACTGAAAGACGCGCCTGCTCGCGGGCTCCCACCCCTCGACGTCGAGCCTGCGCCGGGTGAAATCGGCGAGACGCGCCCGGAGCGCGGCGAAGCCGGGAGCCGAGACGATCTCGCGCACGTCGCGTCTGAGGCTCGAGTAGAAGGCGAGGAGCGGGCCTCCGCCCGTCCTCTTGAGATTCGCCTCCCAGAGGTCGACGGAGCGGTCGGAGGCGCGATAGGCGCCGTCGCAATGGAACTCGATCCCGAAGCGTACGAGCCCGCTTGCGGCGTCCCTGTCCCGCCACGGCAGAGCGCGGTCCAGGAGAAGACGCTTGAGCGCCTCGAGGCTGAAGCCGTCCGTCTCGCACGCCGCGAGGGCCGAGAAGAGCCGTCCCGCCGGATACTCGCTCAACGGCCTTCCCTGCCGGATGTCGACCGGGATCCCGCGAGCCTCGAGCTCGATTCGCAGGCGCTCCCTCCTCGCATCGAGATCGGCGACGGTTACCGCGATCTCGGAGGGCTCGACGCCCGAGTCGAGGAGGTCGGCGAGCTCCGCGGCGAGAAAGCGCTCCTCCTGTACGACGTTCGCGAAGCGGGTAATCGAGCCCTCGCTCCGCCCCGGCTCGATCGGAACGGCGATGAGGCGCGGAGAGCGGAGCTGCGCCTGAAAGTCTCGGTAGTCCTCGATCACCTCGGGGAAGAAGAGGTAGTACGTTCCCTCGAGCCTCGAGAGGTCGATCCCGGCGTCGGAGGGCTCGAAGAGGCCGTTCGCGGAGAGAAAGGCCTCGTAGCGCTCGTGGAGGAGGTCGAGGTCGCCCCGGATATCGGGGCGGAGCGCGCCGCCTGAAGCCCGAATCGCTTCGCGGCACCGTTCGAGTTGCGGAAGGATCGAAACGATGGACTTCAGGAAGGCGCTCGAGTTTCGGGCGTGGCTCGGATGGATGAGCGCCCGAAAGAGCGCGCTTCCCGAGGCGTTCTCCTCGAGGAGACCCGCCGCGAAAAAGCTCCGCTCGATCGCGTTCGCGGGGCGCTCCGCTCTCGTGAGCTTGAAGGCCCCCTCCTTGAAGCGATCCCACGAAAGGAACCTGCGCTCGCGAATCGAGCGCCGCGTGCCGATCGCAAGCGCGCGCCGCCTCCAGAAGACCGTCGTCACCTCCGACGGGAAGACGAACACCGTCTCGTCGTCCTCGAGATGGCCCGCAAGAAGCGCCTCCACCTGCCTCATGGCGGCATTATACAGGAGAAGGGCGCGCGGGATGAGTCTCCCTCCGCCGCGCTACGGCGTTGGGTCCGGCTCTTGGGCGTCCAGGCTCGCGTCGATGAGATCCTTGAGCTCCTCCTCGTCGAGCCTCTCCATGTAGCCGCCCTTCGCGAGAGCCCGCTCGAGCGCCTTCAGGAACTTCGCGGTCATCGCCATCGACTTTCGCTTGAGCTCCGCTTTGTCCTCCGGCGCGAAATCGGGCCACGAGACGAAGTAGTACTGGATGAACAGCAGGAGCGTCTCGCCCAGGATTCCGATCCTCCGCGAGCTCTTCTCGATCGCGCCGGTCATCCGGTTCAGCTTCCGAAAGCCGATGTCCCAGTAGCTCTCCTCGTCCATGAAAGCCGACATCGCGGACTCGAAGAGGTCCGTCCTCGTATAGCCGAACCGGGTATTCTTCGCGACGAACTCCTCGATCGCGCGCTTGCGCTCCGCCGTGAGCCTCACGACGAGCGACTCCGTGTAGCGCGCTTTCCGCGTCGCCGATCCGCTCCTCGAGACCATCCTCTTCCCCGTCATGCGTCCCCCCGCGTCACAGCTCCACGTCGCTCTCGATGAGGTCGCGCTCCGCCCCGGGATCCGCTCCAAGGACCTCGCGCTTCTCGCCGCTCCCCCGCTCCGAGCGCGGGGCGGGATCCGCGCCGAGGTCGGCGCGACGGGCGAGCGCGGCGACCTCCCGCTCCTGGTCCTCCCGGCTAACGATGGTCGGGAGACCCGCTCGGGGCTTGAAACGCGCGTCGCAGTAGTACGCGATCTTCTTCCCGCGGTAGGGGTAGGCGCCGTCCTTGAGCAGGATGAGATCGTCGGACGGAAGCCTGAGAAGCTCGTCCGTCGTGAGGAGCTCCCGGGGCGACTCGGTCTCGGAGACCCCGCGCCGAGCGCGCTCGAAGAGCCCGCCGCCTTCCGAACGGGAGACCGACCGCCTTTCCGCCGAGCGGCTGCCGAGAAAGGCGCACAGGAGCTCCGCGTCGCCGGGCGCCCCCACGCCGAGAATCGCCTTGTAGGCGCAATTGTCGATGATCGACGTG
>JASHNV010000011.1 GCA_030041455.1 Spirochaetia bacterium | reverse complement strand
ACGGCGGAGATCCGGGCCCCCGACCTCCTGCCTTTTCGTTCCCGGCTCGGGACCCCCGGTTCCTCCGCGCTACGCTTTACGCGGCTGCGGCTTTCCGCGCAGGCTCCTCGATTTCGTATCGACCCCGACCGCGATGATCAGCACGACGCCCTTCACCACCATCTGGTAGAACTCGTTGACGTTGAGCACGATCAGGCCGTTGCTCAGGACCCCGATGATGATCGAGCCGGCCAATACGCCGGTAAGTCTTCCTTCGCCGCCGAAAATGCTCACGCCTCCGAGGAGCACCGCCGTGATGACGTCGAGCGCGGTGTCCTCGCCGACCGTCGGCTGTCCCGAGTTGAGCCTTCCGAGCAGGATGATGCCCGCGAAGCTCGCGAGAAGGCCGCTGATGATGTAGACCAGGATTTTGAGGCCCTTGACGTTGATGCCGGCGAGTCGGGTGGCCTCGGCGTTGCCCCCCAGGGCGTAGATGTAGCGCCCCGGGTAGGTTCGCAGGAGAAAGAGCGCGCCGATGAGGTAGGTCGCCGCCATGAATACCACCGATATCGGGACCACCCACACGTTCCCCTGCCCCAGCTGAGCGATGCCGCGCGGAAGGCCGTAGATCGGGAGGCCGTTCGAGATGATGTAGGAAAGTCCGCGCAGGATCGTCATCATGCCGAGAGTGCTGATCAACGGCGGAATGTCGACGAGCACGTAGAGGAGGCCGACGACGGCGCCGGACACCGTTCCTACGAGCAGCCCGGCGACGACGGCGACGGCAGGATTCCAGCCCGACTTCACGATGAGGATCGACGTGACGACTCCCGTGAGCGCGAGAAGCGATCCGACCGAAAGATCTATCCCTCCCGTGAGGATCACGCAGGTCATTCCCACCGCGATGATCGCCTCGACCGCCACCTGCTTGCCGATGTCGAACAGGTTCGTGGGCCGGAGAAAGAGGCTCGAGAGCAGGCCGAAGACGGCAATCAAGGCCACGAGCACGATCCAAATCGCTAGGGTTTGCGCCGACAGCCTAACTTTCATCCTCTGCCTCCGTTGTGTCGCCCGACGAGGCAAGGTGCAGGATTTTTTCCTGGCTTACCTCGTCCTTCGAGAGCTCGCCTGCGATCGAGCCTTCGCGCATCACGATGATGCGGTCGGACATGCCGATGAGCTCCGGCATTTCCGAGGAGATCATGATCAGCGCCATGCCGTCGGCGGCGAGCTCGTTCATCAGCTCGTAGATCTCCTGCTTCGCCCCGACGTCGATGCCGCGCGTCGGCTCGTCGAGCACGAGCACGTTGACGTTCGTCGCGAGCCATTTGGCGATGACGATCTTCTGCTGGTTCCCGCCGGAGAGATTCATCACCGCTTGCCCGACGGTCGGCGTCTTGATCCGCAGCCGGGAGATGTAGAGCGCCGCGACGGCCCGGTCCTTTCGATCGCTGATGAACAGAAAGCGGCTGATGCTCTTCACGCTTGGCAGGGTGATGTTGTGGAGCACGCTCATCTTCAGAAGAACGCCCTGCTCCTTGCGGTCTTCCGGAATGAGCGCGACGCCGGCTCGGATCGCCTCGGCGGGGGAGCCCAGCCGCGTCCGCCTTCCGCCGAGGACGATCTCGCCCGACTCGACGGAGTCCGCGCCGAAGAGGATCCGCGCGAGCGTCGTGCGTCCGGCGCCCACGAGCCCGGCGATCCCGAGGATCTCGCCCTTCCGGACGCTCAACGCGATGTCCGTGAGGAAGCCGCCCGCGTTGAGGCCTTTGACCTCGAGCGCCACGTCCCCGAGACTCCGCGAGCGGCGGGGAAACTGCTCGACAAGGTCGCGGCCGACCATGAGCGAGACGAGCTGCTTGCGCGTGACCTCCGGCGTCCGGACGGTGTCGATGTACCTGCCGTCCCGCAGGACGGTGATCCGGTCGCTGATCCGGAACAGCTCCTCGATCCGGTGCGATATGTAGATGATCGTTCGCCCCTGGGCCTTCAGCCGGCCGATCAGGCCGAACATCGCCTCGACTTCGGTCGTGGTGAGCGAGGCGGACGGCTCGTCCATAATGAGAATCCGAAGCTCCCGGCGCACCGCCTTCACGATCTCGACGATCTGCCGCTGGGCGATCGAAAGCTCCTTCACCAGAACGCGCGGGTCGAGGTCGATCCGGAGGCTTTCGAGCAGCTCCTTCGCCCCGGCGATCATCGCGGCCTTTCTCACGAACAGGCCGCTCCTGAGCTCCCCGCCGAGGAAGATGTTCTCGTAGACCGGCAGGTAGGGAACCAGGGCGAGCTCCTGGTAGATGACGCTGATGCCGAGCCGTTGCGAAAGAACGGGCGTGAGCTGCGCGTACGCGATCCCGTCGAGGCGGACCTCGCCCGAGGTCGGGACGAGGGCGCCCGACAGGATCTTGATCAGCGTCGATTTTCCGGCGCCGTTTTCGCCGAGCAGCGCGTGCACTTCGCCCTTCGCCACGCCGATGCTCACGTCGTCGAGCGCCACGACTCCGGAGAACTCCTTGCGGATGTGCAGGGTCTCCAGTATCACGGGGCTTTCCACCCGAGCGGACCTCCCTATCTTCAAATGCGGATAAAGAAGGCTACCCAGCGGCCGGGCTTTTGGGTAGCCTCGTTGCTTCGAGCCAGGTTTCAGCCGTGGATGGGTTTTCCGTTCGCGTCCACGTACTTGCCGATGTTGTCGCGGTCGATGACCGACACGGGAATCTTCGTCTCCTTGTCGTAGGGCTGTCCCGTGAGCGCTTTGTAGAGGTTCTCGATGCTGTTTTCGCCGAACACGCGAGCGTCCTGATTGACCGTAATCTGAAAGATGCTCGTCTTGTCGGCGATCTGCTGCAGCGCGGGGTCGCTGCCGTCGATCCCGGCGATCAGGTACTGATCCGGATCGGTTTTCCCCGCGGCCTTGAACGCCTCGAGGGCCCCGAGGCCGGAGCTGTCGTCCTCGCCGAGGAACACTCGCAGGTGCGGGTGGGCCTGGAGGAAGTCCTCGGCCACCGTCACTCCGCTTGCGGCGTCGGAGGAGAGGGCCGTTCCGACGATCTTCGCGTTGGGAGCCGTCGCGAGGACGCCGTCCTCCGCTCCCTTCTCCCGCGGCGCGGTCGCGGGAATCGTGTTCAGGTTCGTGGTGACCACCTCCACCACCGGTTGGTCCTTGAGGTGAGCGTTGATCCAATTGCCGGCCGCCACGCCCTCCAGGTGCCCCATGTCGTACTGGGAGGCGTAGTTGTAGCCGTCGTATCGATCGAGCTTGTAGAAGGCGGCGAACACCTTGATTCCCTTGTCCATCGCCTTGTCGGTCGCGACGCTCACGGCCGTCGGGTCGACCGGGCACACGATGATCCCGCTGACGCCGAGGCTCGTCCAGTTTTCAATGGCCGCTACCTGCTTCTCGATCATGTTGTTCGGATCGTTGATCATCAGCGTGATGCCCTTCTCCTTGCAGAACGCCTGGATCGGTGCAAGCCACGCCGCCCAGAAGGTATTTGCCTCGGACAGAACGGATACTCCGACCGTCATGCCCTTCTGCGACTCCGCCGTGCCTCCGGCGAACGCCGCCGTGGTGGCCGCCAAGGCGAACACGGCGGCCGTGATCGCCGAGCAGATCTTGTGGGAACTGCGCATACACACATCCTCCTCAAAGAAAAAAACGGACATTCCGCTTCTCAGGGAAGCGGCTGATCGCGCGAGACGTGGTCCTCCGCCCTCGATGCGCTGCCCTCGCGTGGACCCCCTTGAACACCCGCCTTGGAGCGGCACGGCGGCTCCTTTCCTCCTCATCCTCTCCTTACCGCGCTATGGAGGACGCTCGCCGCCGGTCCGGCGTTTCCTCCGCCCCACCGCTCTGGGACTTGCGCTGACGCCCGGCGTCGTCAGTTCCAACCCGTCGAGATGCCACGCCCGCGCACCTCGCGAACCCGTTCATCGGCCGACTCGCAGCTCGACGGGGTCGGGCGCCGGCTCCGCCGAGCCTCCTTCACAGGATGCTTCGCATGTACTGCAGCGCCTTCTTCGCGAAGACGTTGGGGTCGACCCCGCGGCCGCTCAGCCCGATCTCCATGGCGAGGTAACCGTCGTAGCCGTTCGCCTTCAGCGCGTCGACCAGGAAAGTGAAATCCGTATAGGTGCCGGGCGGCATGCGGTCCAGGTCGGATACGTGAATGTGCGCGAGGTCCGGTCCCATCTTGTCCACGTAATCGGCGGCGATATCCTTGCGGTACAGAGCGTGGATGGTGTCGAACATCACCTTCACGTTGTCGAGCCGCGTCTCGCGCATCAGCTTCAGCGCGTCGTCGGGCGTCTCGATCAGGTTGCTGTCGGAAGGCGTCGGCTCGATCGCCATGACGACCGACCGCTTTTTCGCGTGCGCGGCGATCTCGAGGAGACACTCCTTCGACCACTCCCACGCCTGGTCCTGGTCGACGCCGTAGATGACCCACCCGGCGACGTAGAGACAGATCTTGCCGCCCAGGTCCGCGGCGAGATCGACGCAGTCCTTGTAGTTCCGGACCGCCGTCCGCCGCTCCTCGGCGATCGGGCTCGCGACGTTGTTGCCGCAGCCCCCGCCGGGGGCGGGAAGCACCGAGGAGACCTCGATCGAGTTCTCTTCGAGCAGGCGCCGCGCCTTGCGCCGGTCCTCCGCGCTCATGTAGGGCGGATAGGCGACGGGGCTCGCGCAGCCGAGCTCCACGCCTTCGTAGCCGATCTTCGCGAGGTGCGTGACGACATAGTCGATCGGATACGCGGGAAGCCACGCCGGAAAGCTCGAGTAACACCAGGTGTTGAAAGACAGCTTCATGCTCTTTTCTCCTCGGCCGGCCCTGCGCGGGCGGCGGCCTCTAGCGGCGGGCTTCGATAAGCTCGTCCAGCTTCGTTCGACACTGGATCATCGCCCGCACCGAGTGATAGTTGACCTTCCAGGAATGGGAGGTATGGGTCCAGATAGGCACCCCCTCCCGCGTGAGGAGCGGCCACAGCTCTCCGGTCTCGGGGTTGATCCCCTTGGCGAAGAGGAAGCGATGGACCGCTCCGTAGGCGTCGAGGTACCGCTCGTCGCCGAACCGCCGGTAGGCGTCGATCATGCCGATCATGACCTCGCACTGCTGCCAGAACTCCTTCGTGAGGTCGCGGGCGGGGCCGTCGTGCGGCCCTTCGACGTAGACGCCCCCGTGATCCCTGTCGATCCCGTAGGCGACGGCGTGGTCGAGCATCTTGCGGATGGGGACGCCGTATTCTTCCACCGGTTTGCCCAGCGTGTCGAGCGCGTGCATGAGGAGCCAGGCGAGCTCGACGTTGTGTCCGTAGCTCGTGTTGTTCATCGGATCGGGCTTGGTGCCGTCGGGCTGGAAACGATCCCACCCCCAGATGATGTCGAACTTGATCTGCGGCGCCGGCCGCCAGTCGGTCGTGAACTGAGGGATCCCCGTCGCGTGAACGGGATGGATCGCGCACTTCATGAGGATCTCGATGTCTTCCATGAGCTTCCGCCGGTGAAGGGACATGCTGGTGCACTCGTAGAGCGAGGTGTAGGCCTCCATGAGGTGCATGTGGACGTCGAGGGTCTTGCGGTCGCCGCCCTTCGGCCCGGGGCCCGCGAGATTCCACTGCCGGTCGAACATCTCGAAGTAGCCGCCGTACAGGGTGTCGGTGGCGTGTTTCTGGATGAGGTCGAAGGTGAGCTCGGCGTACTGCCGGCCGAGGGAGTTCCCGGTCGCGAGGCTGTACTCGCTCAGGGCATAGATCGCGAAGCTCTGTCCGTAGAGGATCTTGTCGCTCGCGGTGACCTCGCCCTTGCGATTGGTCATCCAGAAAAAGCCGCCGGAATTGTTGTCCCACATCTTGCTCAGGAGATAGTCCAGGGCGTGCTCGGCGAACTCCCGGCATCGTTCGCCGTAGCCGTTCCGGTAGGCGGAGGCGAAGGAATACAGGAGCCGCGTCTGCGCGATGAGGCTCTTCTCGTCCTCGCCGGTGTCGATTCCGCTTCGGTCGAAGTGCGTAATGAAGCCGCCGTAACGGTCGTCGCGGGCATGGTCGAGCCAAAACGGAAGCATTTTGGCACGGAGGTGATTCTCGATCTCGTTGCGCCACGCCTGCAGTTGATCCACGCTTGCTCCTTCGGCCGAAATGACCTACAATACGTTGTGACACCGTTAAGATGACGTTATTTTAACAGTGGATTGTCGGAGTTGTCAACTTCTTTGTGTGAAGGGGCGAACGTCGAATTTCGCCGATCGGCGGCGCTCTCCGGCGGCCGCGGAATCGGTGGCTTTCGCGCGCGGCCCGTCGTAGACTTGAGCGGAACGAGATCCGGCCCGCGCGCCGGCCCTCGATCGCGCCCGAGATCCGGCGCGGGAGCCGGCCGGATCTCCCCTGTAGGTGGAGGACCTCAATGACCGATACATCGCTCCGACCCCTGCTCACCGCATTTCCCTCGCTCACGGTGGGCGTGATAGGGGATTTCTGCCTCGATTACTACCTCACGATCGATCCGGAGGGCTCCGAGGTCTCGATCGAGACCGGGCTCATGACCCGAGCCGTCCGCGAGGCTCGCTTCTCGGCGGGCGGCGCGGGAAACGTCGTCGCGAACCTCGCTGCCCTCG
>JASHNV010000098.1 GCA_030041455.1 Spirochaetia bacterium | reverse complement strand
CGAACGCTCCGCGCGGAATCGCGATCACGAGCGCCGCCCTTCGGGCGCGCCCCTCATTGCTCCCCTTCTTTTCTCGGCTTCACTCCGCGTGAAACGAGATGTTCCCAAAAGTTCGGCGGCAACACCGGCGAGTGTCGGGGTTCGCGGCCGAGGAGAGCGCGAGGAAGCCGCCTGGGCTTCCGGCGGAAAGGTCCGGGAATTGCCCGCCTTGGAGCGATCGGGTACCGTGAGCGCATGGCTCTCCTTGCGCTCGCGTTCTGCGCCGGCTACGCTCTCATTGCGCTTGAGCGTCCCCTCAGGCTGCCCAAGGCGGTCACCGCAGTCGCCCTCGCAGCCGCGCTCTGGACGATGCTCCGCCTCCTCGGCCGCGCAGCCGGCGCCCTCGCCCCGAAGCTCTCGGGCATCGCCGGAATCGTCCTCTACCTTTTCGGCGAGATGGCGATCGTCGACGTGATCGAGGCCCGCGGCGGCTTCGACTTCATCGCGGACCGCATTCGGGTGCGGAAGACCCGTTCCCTCCTGTGGGTCTACTCGCTCGTCGCGTTCTTTCTCTCAAGCTTCCTCGACAACCTCGCCACCGCCATCCTCATGATCGCCCTCGCGCGGCGGCTCGCCGCCCCCGGAAACGAGACGAGAGTCTTCGTGGCGATGGCGGTCATCGCCGCGAACGCGGGCGGCGCCTTTTCTCCCATCGGCGACGTGACGACCACCATGCTGTGGCTCGGCGGCAGGATCACGCCGCTCGGCGTCGTTCGAGCACTCTTCCTGCCGTCGCTTGCCGCGCTCGTCGTGCCCCTCGCGCTCCTCACCTTCGCCGTCGACGGGGATCGGCCTCTCTCGGCGCCTTCGCGCGCGCGGCGCGGCGCCGGATTTCTCTTCGCCGGCCTCGGGCTTCTCGCGCTCGTGCCCCTCTTCAGCGCGCTCAGCGCGCTTCCGCCCTTCGTCGGAATCCTCCTTGCGCTCGGACTCCTGTGGGCCGCGAACGCGCTCTCGCGCCGAGAAGCGGAGCCGGATGGCCGGGGCAGGGCCGGACCCGGCCTGTCGCTCCGCCGGATCGATTACTCGACGCTGCTTTTCTTCCTCGGCATTCTCCTCGCGGTCGCCGCCCTCCAGGTCTCCGGCACCCTTGCCGCGCTTCAGTCGTGGCTTTCTTCGCGCGTGGGCGGCGTAGGTCTCGTCGCGTTCCTCATGGGCCTCGCCTCCGCGATCGTGGACAACGTGCCCCTTGTCGCGGCGACGATGAGTATGTATAGCCTCCCCGCCTTCCCGGCCGACCATTTCCTTTGGGAGCTCGTCGCCCTCACCGTCGGCACCGGGGGCAGCTTGCTCGTCACCGGCTCCGCCGCGGGGGTGGCCGGGATGCGCGCGGAGGGGATGACCTTCGGGTGGTACGCGCGGCGGGTTTCTCCGCCTGCGCTCGCCGGGTTCCTCGCGGGCTCGGCGGTCTACCTCCTCGAGCGCTGCGGATAATCCGCACGGAGGCCGACCGGCTCGCGGACGCATGACGCCGCGCGCCGACATCCCCCCGCGGAGAGGAGTTCCACCGCGTACCTCGCGTGCTCGGCGATGACCGGATCCCGGTCTTCCGCGAGCGCGCGGAGCCTCGGCAGGAGCTCCACGGCGCCGAGGTTCGCCGCGACGACGCAGGCGTTCCTGAGGAGGCCGCTCCGTTTGGCCCTCATGAGGGGCGAGCCCGCGAAGCGGTTGGCGAAGGCCTCCTCGCTCTCGATCGACAACAGGCCCTCGAGCTCCAGGTGGCTTCCCGCCCTCCAGGCGACGAAGTCGCGCTCCGTCGCGCCTTGCGCCCGCAAGTTGAGCGGGCAGACCTCCTGGCAGAGGTCGCAGCCGAAGAGCCAGTCGCCCATGAGGGGCCTGAGCTCGACGGGTATCGAGCCCTTGTGCTCGATCGTGAGGTAGGAGATGCAGCGACTCGCGTCGATCTCGTACTCGCTCGCGAGGGCGCCGGTGGGGCAGACGTCGAGGCACCGGCGGCAGCCGCTCGGGCAGCCGCCGTGGGGGCCTGAGGCCCGTCCGAGCGACCGGGTTCCGCTCGGCGGGAAGCGCCGGGTCGAGAGGATCTCGCCGATCAGAAACCACGACCCGAATTGGCTGCTGATGAGGAGGGTGTTCCGGCCCGTGAACCCGATTCCCGCCTTCTCGGCGTAGTGGCGCTCGGCGAGGGGCGAGGCGTCGGTAAAGCTTCGGAACTCCTCGCCGCGGTAGGCGGCCCGAAGCGCCGAGACGACCCGCCTGAGCTTCGCGCCGAGCACCTTGTGGTAGTCGCGTCCCCATGCATAGCGGGCGATGCGCCCCCGCGCAGGAGCCGCATGCTCGCCGTCGACGGGCTGAAAGTAGTTGATCCCCGCGACGAGCACCGACGAGCAACCCGCGAGGATCCCCCGCGGATGAAACTTCAGCGGCGCGTGCGCCGCGAGGTACCCCATGGAGCCCGCGTAGCCCTTCTCGATCCAGGCTCGGTAGCGGCGCTCCTCAGCCTCGTCCCCATCCGCGTCGGCGACGCCGAGCAGGGCGAGCCCCTCGGCGGCGAACAGGGACGCTATCTCCCGGGGAACGGGAGGGAAATAGGGCCGCCGCGCGATCATAGGCAATTATGACGGCCCGTGCGCGCGTCGCGTCAAGCGGCTCTCCTTCCGCCGAAGGGCGATCCGCAATCCGATCACGGAGTTTCGCCCGGAGACGGAGCCCAGGGCGAGGAGGATCTCTTCACCTGCGCGCTGCCGGAGTCTGGATGGCGCCTGCGCGAAGACGACGGCCCCGGCCGGCGAGCCCTTCTTTAACTTCGCTTTCCGCTGTGGTATGGTCCGTCGTGATGGCACGGATCATTCACTGCGCCGACCTCCATCTCGCCTCCGACGAGGCGGCCTATTCGCTCGCGGTGCTCGACGAGATCGTCGCCCTCGCCGCGTCGGCGGACTTTCTCCTCGTCGCCGGAGATCTCTTCGACTCTTTCGCCGATCTCGAGCGGATGAAGGGCGAGCTCCGCGGACGCCTCGCCGCCCTTCCTCCCCGCTGCCGTGCGATCGTCATACCGGGAAACCACGAGCACCTCCGCATGGGCGGAGCGAGCCTCGCTTCCGTCGATCTCGGCCCCGGGATTTTCGCGCTCGAGCGGCCCTTCGCGCGGTTCGAGGGAGCGGGAGTGGAGATCCTCGCCATCCCCTTCGCCGAGTCCTACGCCGACTATCTCGAGTGGCCGGTCCCGCCGAAGGGCGCCCGGGCGCGGATCGTCATGGCGCACGGGACTCTCGCCTCCGAGCTTTTCGCGGGCGTGCCGGACGGCGAGGAGCCTGGAGGGGTCTTCGACGCCGACCTCTTCGCCCGGCTCGGCTGCGACTACGCCGCCCTCGGCCACATCCACGCCGCGCGTTCGGAGACCTCGGGCGCGCTCACCTTAAGCTACCCGGGGAGCGCGAGGGTCTGGAGGCGCGGCGAGACCGGACCGCGCACGGTCTGCTCGATCGAGGTCCGTCCGGATGTTCCGCGCCTCGAGCTCTCGACGATCGCGCTTGCGAGCGCGGGGGAGTACCGGGAGCACGAAGTTCCGCTCAACCTCGACGGGAGCCTCCCCGACCTCTCCGCGATCGCGGAAGGCTGGCGGCCGGCCGACTGGGTGAGACTTCTCGTGTCGGGCGTCATCAACGACGAGCACGCCGCGAGGGGCCTCGAGCGCGCGCTCGAGGCGACCTACGGCGGCCGCGTGCGCCGGATCGAGCTCGACCGCGAGCGCGTGCTCGCCTTCGACGGCATCTCGAGCGAGCCGATCGCGCGGAAGTTCATCGAGCTCTGGGCGGCCGAGGAGCCCGCGACGAACGGCGCCGAGCGCGAAATCTGGCTGAAGGCGCGCGAGATCGGGCTCCTCAAGATCAAAGACGCGCTCGAGAGGCGCGCATGATCAGGCGCCTCACGCTCGCGAGCTTCGGCAAGTTCGCCGGGGCAAGCTTTCCCTTCCGGCCGGTCACGCTCTTCCTCGGGGACAACGAGTCCGGGAAGTCCACGCTCTTCGACGCCCTCTTCGAGCAGCTGTGCTCGCCGAAGGGCAACAGCAAGCAGGGCATGAGGCTCAAGGAGCGCTACGGCGAGAAGCGGCTCGCCTCGGTCGAGTTCGACGGCGCGCCCCTCGATCTCGACCCCGACGAGTTCCTGAGCCTCTTCGCGATCGACTCGGGCGACATCAAGCTCCCCATGGAGTCCTCCGCTTCGTGGCTCGACCGGGTCAAGAGCAAGCTCTTCTCAGGCGGGATCGATCCGGCCGCGCTCGCGCGCTCGCTCGAGGGCGAGGCGTCGACCCAGGGCAACCGAGCCCCCGCGAAGCGGCTCGCGACGCTCGAGCGCGAGCGGCTCGCCGCCGAGAGGGAGCTTGAGGGCCTCGCCTCGCGGCGCTCGGAGCTCATCGGCCGGGAGGAGGGCGTGCGCGGGTCCTCCGACCGCCTCGCGGCGCTTGAGCGCGCGCTTGAAGCGAAGCTCGCGGCCGCCAAGGAGCGCGAGGCGCTGGTCGAGGAGCGGCGAAGGATCGTCGAGCGCGAGAGTCTCCGCTCGGCGCTCGAGAGCCTCGACCGGCTTGAGAGCCTCAGGCGCGAGGAGGAGCGGACGTCAGGCTATCGCGGCGACGAGAGCGGGAAGCTCCTCGATCTGGAGCGCGCGCTCCGCGCGGCGGAGGAGGCGCGCTCCCGTGCGGCCGCCCGCGCCGGGCTCCTCGCCGAGCGGCGCGCCGTCGAGGCGCGGAAAGTCGCCGAGCTTGCCTCGACGAACGAGCGGATCGCGAGGGACGCCGCGCTCGCCTCGCAGCTCAGGCGCTCGCTCGGGCGCTCCCCGACGGGACGACCCGCGCTCGCGGTCGGGCTCGTCGCCGGGGCGGGCGTCCTCGGCGCGATCGCGGGCGCGCTCGCGCTTCCCCGCGCGATCGCGAGCCTCCCGGCCTGGCTCGGCGCGATCGCAGGCGCGGTAGGGCTCCTCGTGGTCGCGCTCGTGGTCCTCATCCTCCTCGGCGCGCTCGCCTCCGCGGGGCCGCGGCGGGGCGGCATGGAGGCCGTGCGCGACGAATGGCGAAGACGCGCCGGCGTCGGGGATTCCGGAAGCGGCGCGTCGGACGATGTCCTCGCGGCGTCGACCTACGAAGGCCTCGTCGCCGCGCTCGCGGCGAAGGAGCGCGGCGCCGACGAGCTCGCGCTTCGCCTCGGCCGGGAGCGCTCGGAGCTCGAGGCGCTCGAAGGGCAGATCCGCTCGGGCTCCGGGGAGATCGAATCGCTCGATCGGGCGGCCGCCGAAGCCGAGCGCGCGCTCTCGCGCTGGCTCGCCGAGCGCGGGCTTCCCTCCGCTCCGGCCTACCAGGCGGCGCGGGCGGAGCACGCCGCGCTCGCCTCTCGCGTGAAGGAGGCCGAAGGCGAGGTCGGCAAAGCCTGCGAGCGGCTCGGGGTCCGGGACGAGCGCGCGCTCAAAGTCGAGGCGACGGTGCGCATCGGAAAGCTCGACGCGCTCATCTCCCGACCCGGGCTCTCGGAGGCCGATGCGAGGCGCGCCGAGGCGGAGCTTGCGGGCCTCCGCGCGGAGACCGAGGAGCTTCGCGAGGAGAAGACCCGCCTCGTCGCGTCGGTGTCGGGCGGGCTCGGAGAGGTCAAGGGCTCCCTCGGCGAGCTTCCCGCCAGGATCCTCGAGTGCGAGCGGACCTTGGCGCGGCTCGCCGCCGAGGCGCGCGGGGTCGAGCAGGCGAGGAGCGCCTCGGCGCTCGCGAAGAGGATCTTCGAGACGATGGCGGAGGACTCCGGGCTTCTTCTCGCCGAGCTCTCAGGCGAGATCGCCTCCGCATTCGCGGGCCTCGTCGCCGAGGAGCGGAGCGTCGAGCTCTCCCGCTTCGACGTCGAGAGCGCGAGGGTCGTCGACTCGGGCGGGTCCATGCGGCCTCTCGACCAGCTCTCCGAGGGCACGCGCGACTCGTTTCTCTTCGCCGCGCGCCTGACGCTCGCCGCGCGCTCGCCCGAGGGGATTCTCGTCCTCGACGACCCCTTCCTGTCGCTCGACGCGGCGCGCACGCGGAGCGCGCTCCGCTACCTCGCGGAGTTCCAGGGCCGAACGGGGTGGCAGATCGTCATCTTCAGCAAGGATTCCGGAATGGAAAGGATGGTGGCGGATCGCTTCAAGGAGGCCGGCGTCGTCAGGCTCCCGTAGCGGACCGCCTCAGGGCTTGCCGCTCGGGCGGCGGCTCTTCCGGTCGTTCGACTCGTCGAGGTACTTCCTCACCGTCTCGCTCACGTCCTCGGTGATCCGTTCGCGGAGCTCGCTCGAGAGCGTCGTAAGCACGCGTCTGCGCTCGAAGACCGACTGATCGCTCTCCTCGACGAAGAGCTGGTAGGGGCGCATGCCGAGCGCCCGCGCGATCTTGTCGAGCGTCTTCGCCGAAGGGAACTTCTTCGCGGTCTCTATCTCGCCGATGAAGCTCGTCGAGACGTTGCACAGCTCGGCGAGTCTCATCTGCGACAACTGCAGCTCCTTTCGAGCCCGCCGCAGGTTGCGGGCGAGGATCTCCTGTAGCTTGACCATCTTCCCTGGGCGCCTCCGTGGCAGTCCGGCGTGAAGGCAGTATGGAAGGAGCCGCATGAGTTGACAATTTACCGTGGGTTGTAACACAATACCGCTTGAAGCGGCATCCATGCGATATGGAACCACGGCAAGACTATCCGCCCGGAGCGCCCCGGTCACGCGCCGAAGCGGCGGCCGGCGCGCTCGATCTCCTCGAGATCGGGGAGCTTCAGGCGATCAAGGAGCGCCTCGCGCGCTACCGCGCCGAGCTCGGCGACAGCCTCCTCGTCCAGGACCTGGACTTCCTCGTCTCGAGGCTCGAAAAGGCGGCGATCCTCATCTTCGAGCTTCTCGACGGTGCATAGCCGAGCCGGATTCGGGGCCCCCGCCCCGAGCCTCTTTCGGCTCGGGCGCCCTTTCCTTTTTCCCGAAAAGTCGGTATGGTACTCCCAGAGCAGTACATGAAATTTACCGAGCTACATTTGGTCGAGGAGCTCCAGAAGGGCATCGCCGAGGCGGGATTCGTCGAGTGCACGCCCGTGCAGGAGCAGACTTTCAAGGAAACCCTCCAAGGGCACGACGTGCTCGTGCAGTCGCAGACCGGGACCGGGAAGACCGCCGCGTTCCTCATCACCCTTTTCCAGCTTTTCGCGACGACGCGGGACCGGCGGCGCAGGGCGCTCGTGGTCGTGCCGACGAGGGAGCTCGCGGTCCAGGTGGAGGACGAGGCGAGTCTCCTCGGCACGTATTTCACCTACGCGATCGGGAGCATCTACGGCGGCGTCGGATACGGAAAGCAGGAGCGGCTCCTGCAGGACGGCGTCGACATCCTCGTCGGAACGCCCGGCCGGCTTCTCGACTTCGCCTCGTCGGGGAAGCTCCGCTTCGGCGCTTTCGACATCCTCGTCATCGACGAGGCCGATCGAATGTTCGACATGGGCTTCTACCCCGATCTGAAGCGCATCCTCAAGGAGCTCCCGGCGCCGTCCGAGCGGCTCACGATGCTCTTCAGCGCCACGCTGAGCACGAACGTGCGCAACGTCGCCTGGGAGCACATGAACTCCCCGGTCCATATCGAGATCGCCCCCGAGCACATCACCGTCGAGGAGATTACCCAGGAGCTCTATCACGTTCCCTCGGCCGACAAGCTGCGCCTCATGCTCGGCGTCCTGAAGAAGGAGCAGCCGAAGAACGCGCTCATTTTCACGAACACGAAGCACATGGCCGTCGAGCTCTCCGAGCGCCTGAGCCGCAACGGCTTTCCGAGCCGCTTCATCATGGGCGACCTGCCGCAGCGGCAGCGCCTGCAGCTCATCGACGGCCTGAAATCCGGCGCCATCAAGTTCCTCGTCGCGACCGACGTCGCCGCCCGCGGGCTCCACATCGACAACCTCGACCTCGTCGTGAACTACGACGTGCCCGAGGATTTCGAGCTCTACGTCCACCGCATCGGGCGCACCGCCCGCGCCGGCAAGAGCGGCAAGGCGATCACCTTCGCCTGCGAGCAGTACGTGTACGGCCTCCCCGCGATCGAGTCGTACATCGGGATGAAGATTCCCGTGCAGTGGGCCGACGACGGAATGTATGTGGACGACGTCGCGGCCGGGGTGAACCTCCGGCGCGAGCTCGGGCTGTACGACGAGCGCGGGGGTCGCGGGAAGACGCAGCAGGGCGGCGGCCGCCGGAGCTCCGGCAGGCCGGCTTCCGCGGGCAAAGCGAACGGGCATCCGCCGCCGCGATCGAAACAGCCCGACCCGCTCGCCAAGCCGCGCCCGGAGCGCCGACCCGCCGATCGGCCGCGAGGCAGGGGAGGGCGGCGCCCCGAGGGGCTGATCCACAGCCCCGAGCACGCCGATCTCCTCGCCGCGCAGCGCGATTTCGCCTTCAAGAACGCGGAGGAGGGCCTCCCGCCCGCCGAGCGGCCTTCGCAGCCGAGGTCCCAGGCGCCCGGAACGGGACGGCGAGAGCCCGGAGCGCCGAAGGGCGACAAGCCGCGCCCTCAGGGAGCCGGGAAGGCACGGGAGGCCGCGAAGCCCGCATCGAGCACGCCGCTTGAGGACAGAATAGCCTACTACCGCGCGAAGTACGGCGAGGATTTCAAGACGCCAGGCGAGCCCCCGGTGGCTGGGCAGGCGGCGCGGCCGGCGCCGCGCCGGGACCAAGCGGGGCAGCCGAAGCGCCGGGAACCGAGCGGGCCGAAAGCCCCGAAGCACCGCGAGCAGCAGGCCGCTCAGCCGGCACGAGCAAGCGCCGGACGAACGGACGCCGACCGGCGCCGCCGCGAGCCGCCCAAGGGCGCCGATCGGTCGCCGAACGCGCCCCGCCAGCCTCGAGCGAACCTTCCCCAGGGGGGTCTTGCAGGACTGAACGGGGGCGCGCAACCCCCGAAGGCTCCCTCGCTCGCCGATAAGATCAAGGGGTTGTTCAAGAAGAAATAGGCCCTCCGCCTTCCCCGACGGGCGGGCAGGCCGTCCTCTCCTGCCCGGCTTTTGTGTTGACCTTGCCGTCCGGCGACGGTACCTTTAGCGACGAGATTTCTCGTTTACGAAAGGAGTACCAAATGTCCGGGATCACACGAAACGTCCTGATGACGGCCGTAGCTGTCCTCGCGCTCGGCGCGGCCGCTTTCGCGCAGTCGGCGAATAGTACTCAGACACCGCCTGCGAATAGTACTCAGACGCAGCCCGCGAATAGCGCTCCGGCACAGCCCGCGAATAACGCTCCGGCGCAGTCCGCGAATACGGTTCAAGTGCAGACGGCGAACGGCGTGAGCTACCTTACCGACGGAGCCGGCACGACACTCTACTATTTCACGCTCGACGTCGACGGACGGTCGAGGTGCGTCGGCGGCTGCCTGTCCAAATGGCCTCCGTTCAACGCCGCCTCCATCACGGTTCCCTCGACGCTGAGCGCCGGCGACTTCGGTACGATCCAGCGCCCCGACGGGTCGAGCCAGACTACCTACCGCGGCTGGCCGCTGTACTACTGGTACAAGGACCAGAAGCCCGGAGACGCGACGGGCGATGGGGCGGGCGGCGTGTGGTTCATCGTCAAGGTTCCGGCCTACACCGTCATGATCGGCACGTCGCGAAAGGCCCGCGGGAACTACCTTACCGACGGGCAAGGCAACACGCTCTATTACTTCAGGAAGGACACCCCCGGGCAGAGCAACTGCTCAGGCGGCTGCCTGAAGGCATGGCCGGCTTTCAACGCCGCGACCGTGCAGGTTCCCTCCGCGCTCAATCCGAGCGACTTCGCCACGATCACCCGCGCCGACGGATCGAGTCAAACCACCTACAAGGGCTACCCCTTGTACTATTTCGTCGGGGACAAGAAGAGAGGCGAGCTCGCCGGACAGGGGCTCCACCGCGTCTGGTACGTGATCGACCCGAGGAGGTTCCCGCCGGCGCAGTGAGGAGAGCTTCGGGCGCGGTGACGGCGTGACGGCGCATGGAGTTGTAGAATCGGGGCGGAGACCGTATACTTCGAGGACCTAGCAGACAAGCGAGGTTCTGCCCACGATTCATTTCTTCGACGTCGACCACACCATCACCCGTCGCTCGACGGCGCTGCACTATCTCTACCAGGGCATCCGCATGGGCGAGTTCCCGGTGAGGCCCCTCGTCCGGGTGCCGTCCCTCTATCTGCGCTACCGGCTCGGGACGGTGAGCCCCTCCACGCTCTCGCGGAATATTCGCGGCATACGGGGCAAGACGAAGGCCGAGATGGAGGAGGTGGCGGAGGCGACCTTTGCGCGGAGAGTCAAGCCGGACATCTTCGCGGGAGCGGAGCTCCTCATCAGACGTCTCGTCACGAACGGCGCCGAGGTGGTTCTCGCCACGCTCTCGGTCGACGTCATCGTACGACCGCTCGCCGACTACCTCGGCGTGCGCGAGGTCATCGCGGCCTCCCTCGAGTACGACGAGGGAGTGTGCACCGGGAGGCTCGCCCGGGGCCCGACCTTCAACCGGGAGAAGCGCGACTACGTGCTCGACTACCTGAGCGCGCGCGGCGTTTCGGCCTCCGCATGCCATTTCTACAGCGACAGCATCAACGACTTGCCGCTTCTCGCGGCGGTCGGTCACCCCGTTGCCGTGAATCCGGACCGCAGGCTCAGGCGGGTCGCCCGGGCGCGGAACTGGCGGGTCATCCGCTTCGGGTAGGCCGAGATGGCGGGGGACCGAAGCGGCGAGAGATTCGTCCTCGCGGTCGACTCGGGGGGCGCGGGGATTCGAGCCGTGGCTTTCGCCCGGGACGGCGCCATCGTCGCGCGCGAGTACTGCCCGACGCCCGCGACGCATCCCGAGGAGGGCGCGAGCGAGCACGATCCCCTGATGCTCTGGGAAGCGCTCCTCGGCGTCGTGCGGCGGCTCTTCGATCGCGGGCCGGTGCGGCCCGAGTCGGTCGCGGCGCTCGGAATCGCCAATCAGCGCGCGTCGTTCTGCCTTTGGGAGCGCGCATCGGGGAGGCCGGTGTCGAGCGTGGTCGGCTGGCAGGACATTCGCTCCGCCGCGACCACCGACGCGATGAACCGAGATCCGCGCTGGAGGATCGTCAAAGCGGGCGCCGCCATCGGCAGGGCCCTGACGCGCGACGCGTTCCTCACCGCCGCCTCGATGCTGAGCTTCACCACCGATCACGCGAGCTGCAGGCTCAAGTGGCTGCTCGACCGGGATCCGGGCCTGAAAGCCCGCTGCCGCTCGGGGGAGATTCTGTTCGGCACCCTCGACAGCTGGTTCATCTACAATCTCACCGGCCGAAAGCTCCACCTCACCGACCCCTCCAACGCGTCGGGGACCTCGCTGTACGACCCGTTCGGGCTCAGGTGGAACGCGCTTTTCTTCAAGCTATTCGATCTCCCTCTCGAGCTGATGCCCGAGGTGCGCGATACCGACGGGGATTTCGGCGCGACCGACCCCGCGCTCTTCGGCGCGGCGATCCCGATCCGGGCGGCCGTCGGCGACCAGATGGCGGCGCTCTTCGGCCAATGCTGTTTCGAGGCCGGTGAGGTGAAGATCTCCCAGGGCTCGGGAGCCTTCGTCGACGTGAACGTCGGTCCCCGGGGGAAGACTTCGCCGCGCGGACTCTTCCCCCTCGTCGCGTGGGTGAGAGGCGGCCGCCCCCGCTACATGCTCGAGGGGTACGTCGCGACCGCGGGAACCCTCATCGACTGGCTCGGCGGGGGGCTCGGCCTCGCCGATACCGCCGCGGCGCTGAACGAGTACGCCTCGGGCTGCACCGACACCGACGGGGTCATTTTCCTTCCGACCCCCATGGGCATCCGCTTTCCGCATTTCAATCCCCGGGTCCGCGGCTCGGTGCTCGGCCTGTCGCTCACCACGCGGAGAGCGCACGTCGCCCGGGCGGTCTTCGAGGGGATCGCGCTCAGCATTCTCGATATCCTCGACGGAATGGCCGAGGACGTGCGCACGCCGATCACGGTGATCAAGACCGACGGAGGCGTGAGCCGGTCGGACATTCTCCTGCAGTGTCTCGCCGATTTCGCGAACGTCCTCGTCGTCCGATCCCCGGAGGCGGACATGACGGCAAGCGGCGCCGCCTATCTCGCGGGCCTTTCGGTCGGCTTCTGGAAGAGCGAGGAGGAGCTGAAGGCCTTCGGGCGGGGCTACGACACGTTCACGCCCGGGATGGACGCGCGCAAGCGCATCGAGAAGGTAACCCGCTGGAGGCGCGCCGTGAAGGCGGTTCTCGCGCTCCACCGGGAGCCCGGCGGGCGGCGCTGAGCCGGGAGCTTCAGGCCATGCGCCTCACCGGGAAGCGTACCTCACCCGCACGACTCCTCGCGCCGACTCCCCGGCGGCGAGCGTGGAAACGCCGAGCGCCGGGAGGTTGAAGGCGTTGGGAGCCGAGGCGACCGGCTCGATCGCTATCGAGCCTGGGTCCTCGGGGGTGTAGAGCTGGAGGAAGCGGAAGAGCGCGGCGCTCTGGTGGAGCTCGATGCGCCGATCGCCCGCCGTGAGCGTCGAGAAGCCCGACCTCGGCGCCGTGATGGTGTTGTCGAGCGTGAGGCCGTCCAAGCGCCTGCCGAGCCGAAAATCGTAGGCGGTTCCGTCGACGGGGAGAATCCGGCCGATCGGGAGCATCCGCTCGTCGGTCGGGAGGTAGCCGTCCGCATCGGCGCGGAACGAGGCCGCCTCGATCCCCTCTCCAAGCGAGAAGTAGGGATGCCAGCCGACGCCGAACGGCGCGGCGTCGGCTCCGGTATTGCGAATCTCGAACGACATGGCGAAGCCGTCCCCGTCGAGCCGGTAGCGCACGCCGAGCTCGAGGCGGAAAGGGTAGCCTGGGCATCGGTACCGGTCGGGGGAGACCGAGAGGCGGATTTCGGCTCCCTCCTCGCTCGACCGCTCCCCCGAGGCGAGGAAGGGAGTCGCGTAGACGAGACCGTGAAGGGAATCCCCGGACGCGTTCGCCGGCAGCTCGAGCGTCCGTCCTGCGAAGCGGTAGCGCCCGCCGGGGATCCGGTCGCTAAAGGGAAAGAGGATGCGGCCCCGGAAGGCGGGGTTCGCTCGGAGCTCCCCGTCGGCGTCCGGGCCCAGAATCTCCCGTCCGTCGCCGAGCGCGATCTGGCGCACCATGCCGCCGAGCTCGGGAATGAGCTCGGCGAAACCGCCCGCGCCCTCGAGCCTCACGACCTCCAGACCGTCGATCGCGCGGCGGCGTATCCGGTAGCCCGGCATCCTTAGGGCTCGGAGTAGATCTCGGGCGTATAGAACGCGAAGTCGGTCGCCTTCAGGTACTCGAGCGGCCGCGAGGAGCGCAGGTTCGCGACGAGAAGCTCGATCTGGCGCGCCTGGGACCGATAGACCGCGATCGCTTCGAGCTTTCGCTCGAGGTGGGCGGCGTCGGCCTCGATCTCGATGTCGGGGCGGCCGTCGAAGGCGCGGTAGATCGGCATCTCGTAGACCCTCGGAAGCTCCTCGATCGACGGTCCGAGCTCCGGCCACACGTCGCCCTGGGCGTGGAACAGGGAGATGAGCGCCTCCTGGTAGACGTTCTTGTGGTCGGGGTGGAAATCGCTCCCCGAGGCGAGAAAGACCCTGTTCGGCCGAAGCGCGCGAAGGACGTGAACGTAGGCGTTCTGCAGGCCCGTGAAGCCCTCGATCGCTCCCCGCTCGCCGCGCTCCGCCCGCCGCCTGCCGAGATACCGCGCGACGTCGCAGTCGGGAAAACCGAGCCACCGGACGTCGCGGACTCCGAGGAGAGCGAAGCTCTCGATCGTCTCAGCGCGCCTGATCTCGGCGATTCCCTCCCGCTGCGCGAGGTCCCGGTAGCCCATGCTCCCGTCGGTCGTGATGACGATCGAGAGATCGACGCCCTCCTCGACCGCTTTCTGCAGGAGCAGGCCCGCCCCGAGCGCGACGTCGTCGTCGTGCGGAGAGATGAAGAGCCACCTCTCATCGCGCGCTCGCCAGCCGTCGAAGGCCGCGGAGAGCCCCGCGCCCACGGGAAGGCGCCTGAGGCGCGCGCGGCCGTTATCCTTTGAGCTCATTTCCCACCTTCCTTGCCCGCTCGGGCCGGTCGACGTCGATTCCGAGGCGCAGGCCGATTTCCACGAGGAGATTCCATCCGGCGACGAGCTGGACGTAGGGGGTGAAGTCGCCGCAGTCCGCCGTCGGGATCCCCGGAAAGCGCGAGGCGCGCCCTCCGAGCGCGAAGACCGGAAGCCCTGCGCCGGCCTCGACGACCTCGTGGAGCTTCTCCTCCTCCTCTGGGAAGGGGTCGACCACGACGAGCGCGTCGCCTGTGCGCATGACTTCCTCGATGCCGTGCACCGCGTAGGTGCCCTCGAGGAAATCGGAGCGCTTGCGCGCGATTTCGTTCGTCTTCAGCGTGAGCTCCTCCGCGACGCCGTTGTTCCGCCCCGCCCAGTAGATCGTCTCGGCGCTCGAGAGCACCCGAGCCGTCGCCTCGGGGACCGGCGCCTCCATCGCGGCCTGAAGGGCCTCGGCGAGGCGATCGAGGTCCGGCATGGGCCGGCGGTGGCGCGTTCGCAAGAGGAGGTCGTAGAAGAGCGCCTGCTCGACCACGCTCTTCGTCGCGGCGACCGCGTTCTCCGGGCCGCAGGAGAGAAGATAGCGCGCGTCGCTCTCCCGGTCGACCGGAGTCCCGCCGTTCGCGACGACTCCCACGATCGCGCGGTGCCCCTTCGATCGAAGCGCGCGGATGAGGCCCACCGCCTCCTTGGTCCTGCCGGAGTTCGACGCCACGAAGACCGTCGCGTCGCGGAGATCGTACTCCCGCGCCTGCGTGGCCGCCTCGGTGAGAACCGGCGCGCGGAGGCCGAACTTGAGGGCGTTCGAGCAGGCGAGCTTTCCGGGGAAGATCCTCGAGGAGCCCTCTCCCGTGAGAAAGGCTCGCCTTCGGCCCGGAAGGTACCTCCCGAAGGCCTCGATCGCGCGGAGGTCGAGGCCGCGGACGACCCGAGCGGTCTCGATCATCTCCCGCACGAGCGCGAAGCGCGCGTAGCGCTCTTCGGCGAGATTCATCTCCCTCCTCCTTTCCCGAGCGCGCTCGGGTGGCTCAACCGCGCGTAGCGGGGAAGCTCCCCGGCAAGGGGTCGAGCGTAGTCGACGAAAGCGGCCGTCACGTCGGCGCCGGACTCCGCGATGAACCCGGGCGGAAGCGGCTTCGCCCGAAGCGCGACCTCGCCGAGAGGCACCCCGGCGAGCCTCGCCGCGTAGGGGGCGTTTCCCTCCCGCTCGATCGAGACCATGACGCCCGACGCCCCGGAGAGGGCGAGCGCCACCGCGTGCCGCCCGCATCGATAGGCCTCGTCGAGGTCGAGCGCGCTCGCGCGGTCGATCGCGCACATCGCGAGGGATTCCGTGATCTGAAACTCGCCGCGATACCCGGTCTCCCGCGAGATGAGGCCGTGCAGGGCGAACGCCGCGCTCGTCCCGCCGGCGGCGCCGAACTCGGTGTTCGCGAAGCGGTCTCGGACCTTGGAGGAGGACACGGCGCTTCCGTCGGACCAGACGATGCCCTCGCCGCATACGATCGAGGCCCATCCGAACCTCTCCACGCACTCCGTCACCTCGCGGACGACCCGCTCCGGCCGGATCGGCCGCTCGGGCAGGTAGATCAGGTGGGGCGCGTCGCCGGGGCGCTCCCGCGCGAGCGCCGAGGCGGCGGCGAGCCAGCCGGACGAGCGCCCGACGGTCTGGTGGACGACGAAGCGGTCGACCCGCTGCATGTCCTCGGCGAGCCTGCCCGCTTGGCCGACCGAGATCGCCACGTAGCGCGCCGCCGACCCGTATCCCGGCGTATGATCGGTGCCGAAAAGATCGTTGTCGACGGTCTTCGGAACCCCGACGGTCGCGAGCTCGTAGCCGCGCTCCCGGCAGTAGCGGCCGACCCGGTCGAGGGTCTCCATGGTGTCGTTGCCCCCCGCGAGGAAGAGGTAGCGCACGTCGAGCTCCTCGAGCCGCGCGAGGATCCCCGGGAGCTCGCCGTCGACGACCCGGTGGCGGCTCGATCCGAGGGCGGAGGAGGGAGTGCGCCGGAGCGCCTCGATCGTGCCGGGCTCCTCCCTGCCGAGGTCCGTGACGTCGCCCGCGAGGAGGCCCTCGATTCCCCATCGCATCCCATAGACGCTCCCGACGCCCGGAGAGCCGAGCGCGGCCTGAACGACGCCGGCGAGGCTCGCGTTGATGACCGACGTCGGACCGCCCGACTGTCCGACGAGCGCGTTTCCCTTCATGGCGAGTCGTTCTCCGTCGTCTTCATGCATCCTCCGTTCGATTATTCGTCAAGAACGCGGCTCAAGTGCAGGCGGATCGCCTGGAGCGAGGCCCCGAGGACCGGAATGTCGGGGCTATCGAGCAGCTCGACGAGGTAGGGCCCGTTCCTCGACAGGCGGCCGGCAAGCGCCCGCACCCGGCCCTGGGTCACCTCGTCGAACTCGCCGGTGATGAAGACCGCCTCGGTATCGAGGAGCATCGCGACGAAGAGGACGATCCGCTCGATCTCGTCCTCGATCGTGCGCTCCCCGCCGGACTCGAGAATCTCCCCGGCGGCGCCGAGCGCGCCTCGGTACACCTCGCCGTTGATCACGATTCCTCCCCCGATCGTGAAGGGCTTCGTCGGAACGTGGAGATGCACGAGGTTCCGATAGCGCCCGCCTGAGACGAGGTGGTCGTGGTAGGCGGCGCAGTTGGCGTCGTTCTCGAGCGCGAGCGGAAGATTGTCCGTCTCGCACCGGATCCGCTCGGCCATGCCGGGGATCGCGTGGTCGAAATAGAGCGAGCGCGCGACGTCGCCTGAGTGACTCACGATCGACGAGACCGCGATCCCGGTGCCGCGGTAGTTGGCGAGGGAGCTCGCGTTCTCCCTGATCTCGCCGATGATGAGGCGGAGGATGTCCTCCTCGTCGCGGCCCTCCGTGGGCAGGGTGCGCCGCTCGACGATGCTTCCCATGAAGTCGGTCACGCACGAGACGATCTCGCCGCTCTTGATCGCGATCCCGCCGAAGCTCCCGTAGCACGGATCGAGGGAGAGCAGGTCGGCCTTCTTGCCTCCGGCCGGCCCCGAGTAGCCCTTGCCGGTGCACCGCACGATTCCGGCCTCCTTGAGGGTCCGCACGATGTTCGACACGGTCGAGGTCTGGAGGCGGCTGCGTTCGGCGAGCTCCACCTGCGAGATGGACGCTCGGTCACGCAGGATACCGAGGACGATTTCCCGGTTCCGGCGTTTTTGATCACGTTGATTCATAGGATGTCTAGTTAGTTATTTCAACGAATGAACTAACGAGAGCATACTCTGCGGCGAGTCGCCTGTCAAGGGCTCCCGCCGGCCCAGACTTCGATCGAGATCGAGACCGCGTCCGGACCGGGAATGACCAGGAAAAGCAGGTCGGCAGTCGAGGGACGCGACGACGCCGGGAGAGGAGCCCGGGGCGAATTTCGAAGAGGCGGTCATGCCGCCCGGCTGGGAAGGTCCGTCTCGATGAGCTTGGGCGCATCGCGTTCGCCGGCGCGAGGCAATGACTTGCCGGCTCGCCGACGGCACGGTACCCGTCTCAGGCGAGGCGGCCCCGCTCTTGCGCGCGGCCGCCTCGGCGGCTATAACGGGCCTATGAGGCTCATGACGGTCGGTCGCGCCGGGGCGGGCCTGTCGCTCCCGGAGCTTGCCGACGCGCTCGCGACGAGCGGGACGCGCGAGCGCCTCGACTTCGCGCCGTGGCCGGAGTTTCCCTACCGTCCCGACGTGAGCGTCGCGGTCGCTTTTCGGGACTCCGAGCTCGCTCTCCACTACCGCGTCAGGGAGGAGCGCCTGCGCGCCGCGTGGCTCCGGCCGAACGATCCGGTCTGGGAAGACAGCTGCGTGGAGCTCTTCATCGCGCCCGCCCGAGACGGTCTCTACTATAACTTCGAGTTCAGCTGCATCGGGACGTGCCTCGCGGGCGTCGGGAGGGAGCGGGTGGGCCGGGAGCTCCTCGACCCCGGGCTCGTCGGCTCGATCCGTACCCTGCCGTCGCTCGGAAGGGATGCGATACCCGTCGAGCGCCGAGGCGAGCTTTCCTGGGAGCTCACCGTAGCGATTCCCTTCCGGCTCTTCGTCCGGCACGGAATCGCGACGCTCTCGGAGGGATCGTCTATGAGGGCCAACTTCTACAAATGCGGCGACGCTCTGAGCGTCCGGCATTACCTTGCGTGGAGCCCGGTCGTCGCGCCGGGTCCGGACTTTCACCGGCCGGAGTGCTTCGGCGAGCTCCGCTTCCGGGCGTAAACGTATCATTTTGACCAGTCAAAAGGCCGATTTATCGCACCTGTGTCATAAGAACACATTTCGCTCGTCCTGACGCGGAGAGGATTTCGTCAGCTGAGGTCGTAACGCATTACTTCACAATGAGTTACGAGTCCAAGTCCTCTTTTGGCACGCTTCGTGCTTTATGATAGGCGTAGAATAAGACCAGTTAGGAGGCTATCATGAAAGACGTCGTAAAGTACGAGCCGAGTTTCCTGAACGTGTTCGGGGACTTCGACAAGGTTCTCGATTCGTTCTTCTCGAGCGAGCCGGCCTGGTTCCGGGCCGCCAACCCCGCGGTGGATATCCGGGAAGAGGCGGACAAGTACGTCCTCGACGCGGAGCTCACCGGGCTGACCGAGAAGGACGTCGACGTGAAGGTGCAGGACAACCTTCTCACCCTCTCCTCGAAGAAATCCGAGGAGACCGAGCAGAAGAAGGACGGCTACCTGCTCAGGGAGCGGCGGAGCTCTTCGTTCTCGCGCAGCTTCGTGCTGCCGAAGGACGCCGACCGCGAGAAGATCGAGGCAAGCTTCAAGAACGGCTTGCTCACGCTCTCCATCCCCAAGGCGCCCGACGCGAAGCCGAAGTCGATCGAGGTCAAGGTCAACTAACGGGATTCTCGGGAAGCAGCAAGGCCCTC
>JASHNV010000097.1 GCA_030041455.1 Spirochaetia bacterium | reverse complement strand
CCGGCGCCGGTGAGGTCTCCGTTGTCGGTGAATATGCGGCACTTGCGGTCCTTGGGGGCGTTGAAGGGGATCTCGATCTCGACGCGCTGCTTCGTCCCGAAGAACTGCATCCGCTGGTAGGGAACGAGCTGGGTCGAGGTGAGGAAGAGCGCCTGGCCCTTCGGGAAGTCCATGATCACCGACTCGAGCCGGTCGATCTTCATCTTGGGGTCGCGCTCCATGAGGGCGACGACGCGGCGCGGCTCCTCGCCGAAGATGAAGCGAGAGGTGTGGATCGGATAGACGCCGATGTCGTAGAGGCCGCCGCCTCCGACCTCCTTGATGTTCCTGATGTTCTTCGCATCGACGTTGTAGTAGCTGAAAGTACCCTGGATCGCCCGCAGCTCCCCGAAGGCCGGCGAATGGGTGAGGTCGTGAACCTTGACCCACTGGGGATGGGTGTGGACCATGAACGCCTCCCCGATTTTCACGCCGGCTCGGTCGCGCGCTCGAATGACGCGCTGGATGTCCTGGACGTTCAACGACAAGGGTTTCTCGCACAGGACGTGCTTGCCGGCCTCGGCCGCCTTGATGGTCCAGCTCACGTGGAGGTGATTGGGAAGCGGATTGTAGACCGCGTCGATCTCTTTGTCCGCGAGGAGCTCCTCGTAGGTTCCGTAGGCCTTCGCGATGCCGAGCTTTTTCGCGTACTCGCGCGCCTTCTTGAGGTCTCGCGACGCCACGGCTGCGACCTCGCAGTGCGACCCGAGCTGCATCGCCGGCGTCACCTTGTCGCGGCCGATGAGCGCCGTGCTCAAGATTCCCCATCGTATCTTTTTCGCCATCGGTTTCCTCCCGCCTTCCATGAGTTGCGCTGTAGGGGGACCAGTATAGAAGATGCATCGCAAAGATTCAACGAAAAGGTGACAGAGCTCCGCGGAAGACACCGGGAGAAGACTCGCGCGGGTCCGTCGACGCGGCACTCGGGATCGCCGCGAGGGGCTTCCCCAAGGATACCTTCGATCGGGTCGGAGCCTTGGAGCCTCAATCTCTTGCGCCATCCCGGGGTCTTCTGAGCTGTCGGCCTCGGCGGGCGGTCGACCGGCTATTCTACGCACGCCCCGGGACTCAAGCCGCCCTTTTCGGCAGGAGGCACGGAGAATCGCCGAGGTGCGGTGGGCGCGATGAGGATCGCGTACGCGTTCTCCGCGTGGTCGATGTGATGCTGCGGAGTCCGTGAAACGATTCTCACTGGAGCACCAACGCTCTTATAAGGTGAGGGGCAGCTTCTCCGGGAAATGAAGAAGATCAATTGAGAATCAGGATCACGAGCACGGGGAACATGCCGACTTCAAAGTGGAACCTCGAGGTAACCCCCAAGTGGGCTTTAACCGGCGGGCGCATAACCCACCGGCTTCAACCGGTGTTGGTACAAACAGCGAGGGAAGGCCATCCGCGTTCGCCCGCGTATTTCAGTGTTGCGATTACTACTCTAATGATCGGGCCTTCACGCATGCTCATGCATGGTTTGGGGCTCCGAAGCACGCTGTTCTCAAACAGAAGCTTATCGAATCCGGAGACCCGCCCTCGATCCACCCGGACTCATGGCTCGAGCGCAAGTCTCCATCCGACCTCGGAGGCAAGAGACCCGTCGGCGCTGTAAGACTGGACTTGGGCCGAATTCGGCAGAACCCTGGCAATCTCGTCCACTGGCACGGATTCAAACCCGAACCGCCGCCAGTAGTTTCCAGCGTCCGTGCTAAAAAGATACACGGTCCGAACTCCGCATTCTTTGGCTTTGTCGAATGCTTTGTAGGTAAGCTGCCGCCCGAGTCCGTTTCCGTGAAACTCCGGTTGAACTGCAGCGCTTCGGAGCAATGCTGCCCGACCACTGAGTTCAAGACCAATTGTGCCTAGCACCGTTCCCGACTGTCCAACGGCGACGAGATAAACTGCCCCGGGAGCACAAATGCCCTCGCTGGAGAGCGCATTTGCATGAAGAAGTTCTTTGATCGCCGTGAAGTCAGCGTGTGACGCCTCACGGACATGAGCGATAGGTACACTGGTCATATTCGCATTCGAAGATATCAAGGTAAGGCTAAGGCGTGCAATCACCTTCGAGAAGGCGGGATGACTTGAAAGATGATCCATAGTGCAACCGACGAATCTTCCCGAGTAGGGTAAGAAGCATGCAAGCTGAAGACGCGAGCGGCTGCCAACAAAGACGAGGTCACGGAGAACGGGCCTAAAGCGGCTGCCCATGAGCTCTCGACGGTCTGCGACGACCAAAAAATCAGGGCGTACGAAAAACGGGAAAAACGCTGCCGAATTCGGATTTTCGTGATAGTTCCATCGTGCGTTTCACGCCGACACGCGCCTCGCGGCTTAACCTCGTCGAACGGTAATTTGCCGAGATCACGACGAAGCGCATTCGTCGAGGCAGTTGAAGCAGCGCACGGCGCCTTTCAGCTCGCGATTATGGGCTCCATGCGTCACGGGAACGAGATTGGCAAACGCTTCGTCTGGGCCGAGATAGCCGAGGAGATCAAGCGCCGAGTGCGCAAGGCTACCACCAAGTCAGTGCGGAGGACGTAAGAGATCGCGGTGCCAAAGCCTCGACGTAGTCGAAGCGATCGGAGGTGTCCTCCTGAGGAAGCTCCTCGCGGCGACCCCGAATCGCCGCCACGACGATAAAAACCGGAAACCCTTGACTTTACCTGCCGTCAGCGGAGATCATGACCGGGGAATACAGCAGAGGCGGGGGTTCACCATGCCGCGTTCAACGCGCGCTTCGCGGTCTTCGATATCGAATTGGTCGACCGGAGCCTCGCAGTCCCCTTCCGCATCCGGGCGCGACGTCCGCCTCCGAGCTCGAGGTCGACCTCTTCGCGAGCGGCTTGCTATCCGAACGTCCGCACCCGCGCATCCGTCTCCCATACCGTTCTCATCGGAGGGACTTCGTCGCCGACCTCTCGCAGTGGTACGGTTCGGCGGCGACG
>JASHNV010000096.1 GCA_030041455.1 Spirochaetia bacterium | reverse complement strand
TATCGGCCTCATATAGGGCCTCAGCAAGCCGGTACGGCCCATCGCTTCATGGACCGTGGCCACTCCAAGGGCTTCCAGTTTCTCAACGTCCGCACGGCTGGGACGCTCAATATTCATGACGATTTTATGTCTCATAGCAATTCACTTCCTACCGTCGGGTAGATCCGCTGGTACGCTTCCGCATACACAATCGATTTGTCCCCGCCGTTGCGGACGGCTTGAACGCCGCGCCTTTTTGCTACGTCCGTATAGTATTCCCACAGATGTTCCTGGGCCTCCATGCACTCCATGGCTTGACGCTTCAGCTTGAAGACAGGCGTGATATCAAGCAACGCCTGAATCTTGAAGTCGCACTGCTCAGGCTGATGTGGCTCAAAAAGGTAAACCGGAGGAGCGTCAATGACCGGGTGCTTTGACGGATAACCTTCCGCCTGGGCGAGAATCCTGCACTCCAGTGCAAAGGTAGTTACCCGCGGGTGATCAGCGTTGTAAGGGTCTTCAAGGGAGTGCGTAAGAATCAATCCTACCCGATGTTCTCGAAATTCCTGGACCATGGCGTCCTGCAGTTCCTTCGTAGGTTGGAGCGGATAATCACCCACGTCAAAAAAGCGAATTCCGGCGCCGAGAATTCCAGCCGCTTTGCGAGCCTCCGCTTCGCGAATCTTTTTTATTTCATCCCGGGACTTTCCCTGTTTCCATAATTTAGCGGACTCGCCGTTCTCACCGTAGGAGAGACAAAGAACGCGAACGGGAAATCCCTTTTGGCTATACAGCGCGATCGCGCCGCCCGCTCGCCACACGAAATCCGCCGAATGTGCGCTGATGACAAATACCGTCTCTTGCTCTTGCGGCATATCCCGATTTCCTTCCCTTTCTCGCAGCAATTTCACCAAGAAATCTACGGTCTACCCGGCCAGGTCACGTACACCGTTGACGACCTTTTGGTTCAAAAACACGCTCGCCTTCGATACTGTCCCGTGTGCGTACAACATGAAGCGCTCGTCAGGTAATTCGTCGGAGCGTGTCGGCGACGTGCGACAGGTGGAGCCTCATCGCGACCTCCGCCGCCTGTTGGTTCCGCTCCGCGATTGCCTTAACAATTGCAACGTGCTCGGCCAACGACTTCTTCGGGCGCCCGGCGGCCATGATCGTTCGGAATTGGAAGCGAACACCCTGCGAGTTGAGCGTTTCAAGCAGCTTCGATGCCGTCGCATGTTGCGCAATCTCTTTGATCTTCCCGTGAAAAAGGCTGTTTATCTCCGAATATCGAATGAGGTTGTCCGTATCGATGCATTTCCCCATCAATCCCAGGATCCCTTGGAGTTCGCGAATATCCTCATCAGTTGCCCGTACCGCGGCGTATCGCGCAATAACCCCCTCGAGCGCTTCCCGCATCTCAAGGATTTGAACGGCCTCCGCTTCGGTGACGACCCGAACGTGCGTGCCCCGATACCGCTCGCGTTTGACCAACCCATCTTGCTCCAACCGCGCTAGGGAAGTCCTGATCACCGCTCGGTTCACCTTGAGATCGGTCGCCAAGTCCATCTCAATGAGTCGTTGGTTGGGGAAAAAGGTGCCGTCCACGATCTTTTGACGAAGATGTTGATAGCAGTTGTCTTCAGTCATGACCTGCTGCATTATTGACCTTCATGGTTCTTGATGAAAGCGCGACCGGCGATACAACTCAGTCGTCAGAGCGTCAGACGACCGGGGTCCCGTACGTGTGGAAACTCTCAACCGTTTTATTGCCCCAGAATTGACCGCGAGCACGCTCGTGCTCGGACCAGGAGATCGGTTCCCAATCCGGATCTAAGACAAGGTAACCGCCGGAACAGATCTCGATTCGATTGCCTCCTGGTTCATAGGAGTATACAAAGTACGTTTGATTGATCGCGTGTTTGCTCGGCGCAAACTCTATGAATACGTTTCGATCGACGAAGATGTCAGCCGCACGCCAAATTCCTTCGTTCGTATCGACCGCGAACGCAACGTGGTGGAGCCGACCTTTCGATCCAGTCGCATCGTGGGTGTAGACGACGTCATAGGATTTGTTTGTCGCCCGGTACCACACTCCCGGGCGATAGCCGTTGTCCATCACGATTTGCTCTGTGAGGCGCAAGCCGAGCTGGTTTTCCATGAAGTCGCCGTCGGCAACTGCGTTTGAGGAAAGAAAGTTAATGTGATCGAGAGATTTTACCCCAACTCCGCGACCGGTAAATTTCTGGGGCTGATTTTTCAGGGTCGGCCGTAATTGCTCGGGCGCCTTGTATTTTTCCACGTCATAGTAGAGCTCGAACACGTGACCATCGGGCCCGTGAAATCGGAACGTTTTGCCATGGCCAAAATCGCCGTCGGTCCAGCCGAGCGCGAGCCCGCGTTCCGTGATGGCCCCCGCGCGACGCTCCAAAGCTTCCGGACTCATGGCTCGAAAGGCCGTGTGAGCGACACCCGCCTGGGGGGACGCGGTCAGTTTAATCGAATATTGCTCCCAATCACCCCAACATCGAAGAAAGACCGAATCACCCTCGCGTTTTGTCTCCTCCATGCCCAGCACATCGGTGAAGAAGCGTCGACTCTCTTCAAGTTTGGGCGTCAACAACTCGGCGTGGCCGAGATGTGCCACATCGAATACCGGTTCTTTCCTCATGTCACGAGCTCGCTCGGCCTATGCGGGCACGCATGCGTGCCCGCAACGTCGTTCGCAATGTGAGTGGTTGAGCATCGTCGACACGATGGCCAACCGTTCGCTCTGGAACGCTCGTCGGACCGGGAACTTGGCTCCGATATCTCGTCATATCCCGTCGGAGCTGGGAGTAATGCCACGGAAGCCTTCCGACGCGGAATCCAGAAGGGTCACCTAAACCGCACGACAACCGTAGTTCCACGGCACTTCCCTTTCGCTTTCCCGAACGTTTTCCTTTCGCTGTCTCAATGATAGGGGGCGGTATCGCAAATTGTCAACAAAAAGTTCAACAAAAAAGACCTACATATTGGTGCCGAAAAGGGCACACGCAGGGGTTCGCTTCCGATGTTTCTCTTCCCCACCTCAAACCCCGCTTTTGCGGTCTGTGAACCGGCTGACAAATTACCTGGCTATAGGACCATGAGTTGAGGTTCTTGCAAAAATCGGAGGCGATGGAGATGAGGAAGGTCGGAACGGGCGCCATCATCCCGTGCGAGGTGCAACACGACAACATTGTCAAAAAGGAGGAACACTCGCTCCTCTCGAAGAGCCCCCGCAGATCCTCGGCGGAGCGCGATTCCCTGCCGGATCTATCGTTCGAGCTCCTGCACGACATTTTCGAGGAATTGCTCACCCCGGGGCTTTGGGCGCTGGTGAAGGTCATCGGACTGGTTCGAAGAGGAGCTTCCGCTGGTCAGCCGGGTAACGGCCGGACGGGTACCCGGCGTTTGAGGACATTCCATTCTTTCGAGCCGCGATCGATATTCTTCGACCAGCTTCCTGCCGAACGTCGAGCTCGCTTCGGCCAGCGTGCCGGAGCGGCCGGGGCCTGTTCCCTCCGTCGGGGCAATCTGTCCTTCTTGCGCGTCCGCCATCGTGGTGGCTCTTCGGCTGCCTTCCGGCAGCCTCACCGTTTCCTCCATCACCTGCCGTGATCTGCTATGCCACCGATTCGCTCGGAGTTTTTGCGATCGCCTCAAGTTCGGGTAATTCCACGTCGGCGGGAAAAGCACGAAGGACCGTTTTCATGCGAAAAAATGTGCACCGTTCCTTGCCCGATCGTTGAGAAACTCGTGCGATGAAGCGCCACCTGCGGCGACCGCTCTCGCGGCACAAAACTCAGGCGGAGGAGGTCGGATTCCTTCCGTCGTTCCACGTGGTCGGTAATTTGAGAGGAAAGCGCCTTTGGCCATCCGGAAGCTTTCTTGACAACCCCGTACAACCGTGTTGTAATTTTTCTCGTCATATGTTGACAAAAGCCATCATGAATGTTGCCGAACTGGCTGCGGTCGGCTGGTTGGGCTCCGAAGGACCGGACGAGCGGTCGTGCCAGGAGTCGGCAAACGGGAGCCGACATGAGCGATTTGACGTTTGAACGGGGAATGCGAGTCCGTACCGAAGTGCTCGGCAAGGAGCACGTCGAGCGCGCGATGGCGAGCACGACCGATTTCGATGCGGATTTCCAACGCTTTATCACCGAGACCGCGTGGGGATCGCTGTGGGCGCGACCGGACCTCGACCGCCGAACCCGAAGCCTCGTTACGATCGCGATCCTGGCGGCCTTGGGCCGGGAGGAGCTTCGCCTGCATCTCCGCGCGAGCCAGAACGTTGGCGTCGACCCCCGCGAAATTTCGGAGACCCTCCTTCATGTGGCGGTTTACGCCGGGATTCCGGCCGCGAATACCGCGTTTGCGGAAGCGAAAAAAGAACTCGGAGCGAAGCCATGAGTGTGACGACAATTGGCGAAATCGTACGAGGCGATCGAGAGATTTTCCCTCCCTATTTGTACGAAGCGTACCAGTCGACTCGCCGACGCGCCCCTTCCCTTCCCCTCGTGGAGGTGCCGCTCACCATTTCGGAGCTCACCGGGCCCGGTCCGGCGATCAGCGCGATCACGTCGGAGGACGCCGACCTCACGCGAAATGCCGGAACCGGAGGAGAAGCCATCGGTCAGCGGATTATCGTCGTCGGTCGCGTGGTGGACGAGAACGGTAGCCCGCTTCCCAACACCTTACTTGAGATATGGCAGGCGAACGCCGCAGGGCGCTATCTTCACAAGCGGGACCAGTGGCCGGCTCCTTTGGACCCCCATTTTCTCGGCATGGGGCGTTGCTTGACGGACCGGGAAGGACAGTATCGCTTTCTCACGATTCGGCCGGGCGCCTACCCTTGGCGGAATCACCCCAACGCCTGGCGGCCCGCCCATATCCACTTCTCGATCTTCGGCCCATCGACGCTCTCTCGACTGGTTACGCAAATGTACTTTCCCGGCGATCCGTTGCACGAGCTCGATCCGATCATGAACTCGATCCCGACGGACGCGGCGCGAAAGCGGCTTATCGCGGCCTACGATCACGGCGTGACGGAGCCGGAGTGGGCTCTGGGCTTTCGATGGGACATCGTTGTGCGCGGAGATTTCGCGACTCCCTTCGAATCGAACGGGAACCGATGATGAACCGCCTCCCTTTGACGAGCTCCCAGACGGTTGGACCCTTCTTTGGACCCGCCCTGTTGCGCGAAGGAGCTTTGAGGCGCTTGCTGGTCCAGCCGGAGACCAAGGGCACGCGCATTCGCATCGAAGGCAGGGTGGTCGACGGCGATGGGGCGCCCGTGCCCGACGCGCTTGTCGAAATTTGGCAGGCGAACGCCGCCGGGAGGTACAACCACCCGCTCGATGAAGGGCCGTCTCCGTTGGACCCGTTTTTCCTTGGATTCGGCCGTTCGGGCACGGAGGACGACGGACGCTACTGGTTCGAGACCGTCAAGCCCGGAGCTGTTCGCTTCGACAAAAACCGGCTCCAGGCCCCCCATATCTCCGTCACGGTCTTTGCCCGCGGGATGCTCAACCACGTGGCGACTCGGCTGTACTTCCCCGACGATCCGGAAACCGAGCACGACCCGATCCTTCACCTCGTACCCGAAGAGCGGCGAAAGACCTTGATTGCCTCTCGGGAGGAAGCGGGAGGAGCCGTCACCTATAGATTCGACGTCGTTCTGAGGGGCGCGCTTGAGACCGCGTTCTTCCAAGCGGCGTCCGCGCCAGCATGAAAGGTAGCGGGACCGAGGCTCCGTAGCAATGGGGGAGCCGGTCGCCTTTTTGTTGAGCACGCCGGAAATGTCGGCGATCTTTTCACCTTCCGCTCAGGTTGCGGGCATGCTCACGTTCGAGAGCGCCCTTGCGCGGGTGCAAGGCCGGCTTGGTATGATTCCCACGACCTCCGCCGAGGCGATAGCGGAAAAGTGCGACGTCGAGCTTTTCGACGTTGGCGCGATCTACGAAGAGGCGGAGCGAGCGGGCTCGCCGGTCATCCCCCTCGTGAAACGGTTGATCGAGCTGGTGCCCGGCGAGGCGAAACGGTACGTGCACTGGGGCACAACGAGTCAGGATGCCATGGACTCCGCCCTCATGCTTCAGATCCGCTCGGGCCTATCCCTGATCGTGGACGGTTTGAACCGGGTCAGCAGCCGGTGCGCGGAGTTGGCGAGGCGGCATCAAGGGACCGTCATGGCGGGTCGAACGCTCCTTCAACACGCGGTGCCGATTACCTTCGGTCTCAGAGCCGCGCGCTGGATGGCGATGACGGAGCGGCGCGTTGAAACGCTGCTCGAGCTGCGGCAGCGCGCCCTAGCCGTCCAGCTCGGCGGCGCGGCCGGAACGCTCGCGGCGTTTGGTCAAGGCGGGGCCGAGCCCGCGATCTCCGAGGATCGGGGACTGCGCGTCATGGAGGAGCTGGCTGAAGAGCTGGATCTTCCGGCTCCCCTTCTCCCGTGGCATGCGGAGCGCGATCGCGTGGGGGAGATCGCCGGACAGCTCGGCGTCGTCGCAGGCTCGATGGCCAAGATAGCCGGCGATATCGTGCTGCTTTCACAGACCGAGATCGCCGAGGCGTGCGAAGCCGGCGACCCGGGAAGAGGCGGCTCGTCGGCGATGCCGCAGAAACGGAATCCCGTTGACGCGGTGCGGGCCTTGGCCGCCGCGCGCTTGGCTGTCGGCGAGGTGGGCGTCGTCCTCTCCGCGATGGCTCAAGCGCACGAGCGCGGCGCCGGAGACTGGCAGTCGGAGTGGAGCGCCGTCCCCGATCTCTTTCGACACACCGCCTGCGCCGTGGACGCGGCCGGCGGGTCGCTGCTCGGGCTCGACGTCGATTCGAAGCGAATGGCCCAGAACCTCGGCCGGACGAGGGGACTCATCATGGCGGAATCGCTCACGATGGCGCTCGCGTCGAGCCTCGGGCGCCCCGAGGCGCAGCGGATTGTCGGCGACCTTTGCCGGCGAGTCGAGGAATCGGATGCGTCTCTAGCGGAGGCAGCGAAGCGCGACGCGAGGGTAACCGAACGCCTGACGGACGAGCAGATCGGGCTGGCGCTCGATCCGGCCGCGTATCTCGGGAGC
>JASHNV010000095.1 GCA_030041455.1 Spirochaetia bacterium | reverse complement strand
AGCTTGTCGCCCTCCTTGTGATTCCAAAGTTTGCTCACGAACGGGGAGAGGTAGGACACGACGTTTTTCGACGGGTCCGACTCCCACGGACCGAAGATCGTGAACTCCTCCACCTTGCTGGTCTTGTGATTGAGCAGCTTGACGACCGTTCCGAAGGAGATCTTCGAGGAGTCGATGGAGGTGCGGTCGAAGATCTGCGCGCGCTCGATCTCTTCCTTGAGCTTGGCGACCGTGGTGTTGAGGATGTCCTGCTTTTCCTTCGCGGCCTTGTACTCCGCGTTCTCTTTCAAGTCGCCGAGCTGAATCGCCGCCCCGATCTCCTTCGAGTTCTCCGGCACCTCTACGTCAAGGATGTGCTGCAGCTCGCGCTGTTTTTCCTGGTAGCTGCTCGCCGTCACGTAGAGGCCGCCGCGGACGCGCTCGGCCTCCTTCTCGCCGTAGAATTTGAAGCCGGGGAACCTCTCCATGACCTTGTGCTTGAGCTCGATCACGACCGACGGGTCGAGATCCTTCACGTCCTCGACAAGCGTGTAGATTCGGCCGACGGCCTCCTGGTCGGCCCTCATGATGTACTCCTCTATCTTGCCCTCCTTGAAGAGCAGCGACTGAACCTGCCGGTTGACCTTCCGGTTCGCGCTGACGTCCCGCCTGTTGCCGATCTCCCGGAACGTGATCTCGAGGAGGTGAATGAGCGCGATGAGGATCTTCTCGTAGTTCAGGCCGTATTTTTCCAACATCGGCGAGTCGAGGGACTTCGCAAGCCAGACGAACGGCTCCCGGTACTCCTTGTACTGGTCGATGATCTGGTCGAACAGGGTCTTGATGCGCTCGGACTCCCCGGCGAGCTCGAGCTCGTCGATGATGTAGCGCGAGAGGTAGTCCGGGAAAAGCTTCACGAAGATGTCAGGCCACCCTTCGATGTGGCGCTTCACGTCCTCGAGGAACTCCCGCTTGAGGTCCGCGTCCTCGATCGCCCGGAAAACCTCCTCGACCTCGTGGATGTTGGCGAACAGCTCCCTGAAGTCGAAGGTCGACCCGGTGCTAAGGAAGGGGAAGCGTTTCACGATGTGGCGCACGATGAGGTAGCTCGCGATGACCGTCTCATTGACCGCGTTGAAGGCCTTGAGAAACCCGGTGAAGTACGAGAACATCTCGCCGAAATATTCCGACTCGGGATCCGCGTGCTTGAGGAAGTCCTGGAGCGTCTGGAACCGGGCGAAGAAGCTCTTTTCCGCCTTGAACTTGTTGAAGGTCTTCTCCTCGTAGGAAATGGGCTTGTCGCGGACGACGAAATGATCGATCTTGTCCGGCAGGTTGCCGAAGTTCGCGTCGGTCTTCAAGATACGCCGCGCCTCGGTGCTCCATGCGCTCCACTCGCCGGCCGAAAGCACGCCGGGAACGAGCTCGCCTTTGATCTGCTTCATGCTCGCGACGTTTCCGTAGCCCTTGATGATCGTTTTCAAAGCCCAGGGAATATCGGTTTTCACCTGCTCGTGGAGCTTCTCCTTCTTCCAGATGGCCTTCAGGACCCAGATGTGGTCGTGGCTCAGCGAGGTCAGGGAGCCCACCGCCATCTTGAGCGACATCTTGTGGCCGCGCTTTCGCGCGAAGTCGATCTCGATCTCGTCGTCCTTGATCGAGTTGATGCGCCCGATCCCCCAGGCGCGATGGAAAACGAAGTTTCCGGCGTCGAAGGAGATGTGTTTCTCGAAGTCGCCGATCGCGTCGTGCACGTTTCGCCAGCTCTGGGTGAGGTTCGAAAGGCGGATGTAGTCCTCGAGCTGGCTGTGATAGCTGTACTTCGCCCGAAAGCAGGCCGTGATCTCCTTGCGCGCCGACTCGTTCTTCGGGTCGTAAATGAGGATCTGCTTGAGAATGTCGATGCTCTTGTCCCAGTCGGCGTTCCCCTTGTAATGGCTGTAGAGGTCCTCGAGGAGCTGGGCGGCGCGGTCGGAGCTGATGACCTTCTCGACTTTCTTGTCGACGTGGTAGAAGAAGTCGATCTCCTCGGGAATGTACTCGATGAGCTTGTGCCAAATCTCGCGGACGTTCGAGAAGAGCTTCTTCGCGACGTAGCGGTGAATCGCCTTCTTGTAGTACTCGACGGCCTCCTCGATCTCGTGTCGCTTTTCCTTCTTCTCCGCGATGAGCCGGACGATGTCGGCCTCTTCGTAGTCGACGCGAATGAGTCGCTCCCAGACCTCGTACTTCTTCTCTTCGTCGTTCTCGTGGTCGTAACACTCCGAGAGCGTCCGGAGCGCGAACTTGTTCTCGCCGAACTCGAGAATCCGACCGCAGAGGTACTCGACGATGTTCCACTTATGGTTGTCCGAGAAGATGTTGATCAACGTGATCAAATTCGAGTCGTCGACGAGCTGGCGGGAAAGCGCGATGATTCCGGAGACGTACAGCGCGATAATGCTGTTTTTCGTGTGATTGAGGTGCTCGTCGCTCAGCTCCTTCACCTCGGCCTGGCTCTCGTCCCGGAAAATCTGTTCGATCAGCGCATCGAGCTCCTTGAAATTGTTGATCGTGTAGCTGTTGAGAGCGGCGCGAGTCCACTTTTCCTCGTTGAGGAGTTCGTTGATGGTCTTCACAGTCTTCTCAAGCGTTTTTTCAGCCATGTTTTGCTCCAGAGATTTTAGTTCGTTATCTGCTCGTACATCGATGGATCGAGCTTCCGTATCTTGAGCAGCACCTCTTCCACCTTTTCGCGCTCGTCGTTCGAGTTGATATAGTGGTCGATCAGCCAGAAGTAGTTGTTGATCAGCCTTGGAACGAGAAGCTCACTGCCGCTGCCTCCTTTCTCGATCTTGCTCTCGGCGGCGTAAATCGACTGACGAAGCTTTCCGTACTCAAGCGACTTGAGCTCCCGCTTGATGTTGAACACCCCCGTAACCACCCCGTACACCGGGATCCACTCCTCGAGGAAAGGCGGGAGGTACCCCTGGCCCCTCACGTGCTCGATGAGCCGCCTGATCATCGTCGACTCGAGAAAGGCCAAGTCCACCTTCTGAGCGTCGATGAAGAAAGCCTCCCGGAAGAACGCCTTCGACGTCCGGACCTCGTTCACCAACGCGTAGCAGTCGGCAAGCTCCGCGAGGATGCCGGGGTCATCGCGCTTCAGGGAGCTCGCCGCCTCGAGAAACTCGAGGGCGTGCTCGTAGTCCCCCTTTCCCTTGAAGCACCTGCCGATGCGAAACAGGAGCTCGGGATCGTGCCCGACGTTCGCCTCAAGAAGGCGCAGGTACTGCGCGAGCGCGTGCCCGAACACCCACTGGCGAATGGCGTACAGGCACCGGTCGAAGCCCGCCTTGATCCGCTCGAGGAACTCCGCGAAGTCGCGCCAGGACTTGAGCAGGAACTCCCCCTGGTCGTACGGCTCCGCGACCGACGCGAGGCGATTTTTCTTGTCCTTCCAGAATCCGCCGCACTTGAGAGCCGCCTGAATCTCGCTGTTTTCAAAATCCAAGGAGAGCGCGCTCTCGAGAACCGATTCCGCCTCCAAAAAGGCCCCATCCCTGAATAGGTCGTACGCCTTGCTCAGGTAGGACGAAACCGCGTCGATCGTAATTTGGATGCTCCCCCGTGTCCTTGTATTGAAGGTACTTGCTTCGCTCCATTATATCATCTAGAAGATATTAGTAAAGTACCGGCCGGGGACAAATTCCGCCGGATTGCCATTCCGCCGCTTTTCTGGTAGAAGTGCTCGTATGACGGGGTCCAAAAGCTTCCTGGTCGCGCCCTCGCTCCTGTCCGCGGATTTCAGCCGGATGGGAGAGGCGGTCCGGGCGGTGGAGTCCTCCGGCGGGGATTGGATTCACCTGGACGTCATGGACGGCTCGTTCGTTCCCGACATCACCTTCGGCCCCAAAATGGTGGCGGACCTTCGACCCCTCACGAAGCTGCCGCTCGACGTGCACCTCATGATCGACGCGCCCGACCGGCTGATTCCCGCGTTCGCGAAGGCCGGCTCCGACCACATCATTTTCCACTTCGAGGGGAACGTCCACGTCAACCGGATCATCCGCCTCGTCCAGTCTCTCGGAGCGAAGGTCGGCGTCGCGATCGTCCCGTCGACGCCGGTCCACGCGCTCTCGGAGGTCCTCGGCCTCCTCGACATCGTCCTCGTCATGACGGTGAACCCCGGTCTCGGCGGACAGGAGCTCATCCCCGAGTGCCTCGAGAAGGTGAGGGCGCTCGAGACGGCGCGCTCGGAACGGCGCTACCGGTACCTCATCCTCGTCGACGGCGGCATCAACCGGCAGACCGCCCGCGCGGTCCGCGACGCCGGCACCGACGTTCTCGTGACGGGCAGTTCCTATTTTTCCGCGCGGGACCGGCGCGAAGAGGTGCTCTTCCTCAAGGGGACTCGAGAAGCCTAAAGCCCGCTCGGCGCCGCGCTCCCGAGGCGGGCGGGCTCCGGCCCGGGGAGAAAAGGGTACAGTTCGATTTTGGGGCGGTCGAAATACTACGAGGAGGCAGGGCTTTGAAAAAAAAGATTCTTCCCGTCGCGGCCGCCATTCTCGCGTGCGCGGGAGCGCCGGCCTTCTGCCAGACGCTCGCCGGCTCCGACCTCGTGAAAAAGGGGGAGGGAGAGTTCCAGCAGGGGCAGTACGCCGCGGCGCTCGCCGACTTCACCGCCGCGGCGGCCGATCCCGCCTATGCGGCACGCGAGGGGGACGCCTCCTACTGGGCCGCGCTCTCGGACATGGCGCTCAACAAGCTCGACGACGCGCAGAAAAGCCTGGAGTTCTTCCTCATGAACTATAGCGGCAGCGCCTACATCCCGGAGGCGACCTACCAGAAGGGAAGGCTCCTCTACCTTCAGGGCAAGTACGACGAGGCGATCCAGGAGCTCTACGCGTTCGTGCAAGCCTACGGCGGCAGCCCCTTCGTCGCGAACGCCTATTACTGGATCGGGGAGTGCCTGTACGCGCTCGGCCATTTCGAGCAAGCCCAGGAAGTCTTCCAGGTCGTGATCGACCGGTATCCGGCGAGCTTCAAAGTCGAGGCGTCCCGCTATCGCGTGGCGCTCATCGACATGCAAAATCGGGAGACTGAGCTCCTGAAGCTCCTGAACTGGAGCCACGAGCAGGCGCTCGAAGCGCAGGATCAGTTTCAGGAGCGCGAGCGGACCTACGAGGAGGCGCTGCTCGCCTATCAGCGGAAGATCGCCGATCTCGCCGCGGGCAAGGTGCAACCGCCCGCCGCGGCGGGCGGAGCCGCGCAGTCGAAGGACGAGCAGATCGCCTCCCTGAAGGAGGCCGTCTCGGAGCTCCAGAGCGAGATCGCGGCCCTCATCCGCGAGCTTCAATCCTCTGGCGGCGGAACGCAGAAGCTCTCGACGCAGTCGTCCGGTCCGAAGGATTTCTACCTCGACTGGCTCTCGACGCATCCCCAAGCGGCGCCCTCGGCGGACTCCGCCCAATGAGCTTCACCGTCGGTACGGCCTCCCTGCTCCTCTCCGCGCCCGGGGTCCCTTCCGCCGCGCCCGGAAAGAAGCGGCTCGTCCCCTCCCGGAGGAGGGGAGGCAGCGCGGGGGAACGACCGAGCGGCCCGGCGGTCGCCGGGAGCCATGCGGGGCGAGCGCCCAGGACGGGCGCTCGCCGCCTCGTCGACCTCCCTCGCCGCGAGCCCCCGATCGACCCCTCGGTCGGGAGCGCGCGGCGGCCGAGGAAGCGTTCCTCGATCCCGGACCGGCGCTTCAGGCTCCTTTCGCTCCCCCGGCCGTAGGCACACGCGATGGCGGGCGGGGATCTCAAGCAGGCCGAGCGGCTCACGCGCGCGCGAAACTACCCTGAAGTCATTCGCCTGCTCGAGCCGCAGGTCTTTCGCTTCAGGGAGAGCTTCCGCTTCTACTACCTGCTCGGCATGGCGTGTCTGCGGACCGGCGACCTCGCGGGCGCCTATTCCTATCTCAGGCGCGCGAACCAGCTCAATCTCGACAGCGTCGATTGCCTCCTCGCGCTCGCGGTCCTCCATCTCAAGCGCCAGGAGCTGCAGGAGGCGATCGAATCGTGGCTGGCGGTTCAGGACCTCGAGCCGCGGAACGCCATCGCCCAGCGGGGATTGAATTTCGTCAAGCAGAACCCCGACATCGGGCGCATCGTCGAGGAGCTCGAGTCGGACAACCTCCGCCGCTTTCTGCCCGAACGGGGCCTCCTCGCCATTGCGCTTCCGCGCATTTTCATCGCCCTCGCCGGGGCCGCGCTCCTCGTTTTCGCCGTGCCGCTTGCGATCTCGCTCTTCGAGCGGAGCCACCAGCCCGCGCGGATCGGCCTCGCGGAGATGAATCTCCCGGAAAGCGCGATCGTCGCGGACACCGCGAGCGGGGGCGAGTACCGCTACATCCTCACCGACCGCCAAATCGACACGACCTTCCAGCGCATGAAGAGCGATTTCGCCGACTACCGCGACAATCTCGTGCAACGGGAGGCGAACCTCCTCGCCGCCTCCAACGCCGCTCCCGTCGTGAAGGACCGGGCGCGGCTCCTCGCGAGCTACCTCAAGGCCCCGAGCTTCGCGAGCCTGCGCGACCCCTTTTCCTACGACGAGGTGGCCGCCGACCCGACTCTCTACCGGGACTGCTACGTCGACTGGAGGGGAAGGGTGAGCAACCTCGTCGTCACACGACGGCAGATCAGCTTCGATTTCCTCGTCGGGTACTACGACGAGCGCGTGCTCGAGGGCATCGTTCCGGTCAGGCTCGATTTCGCGGCCGACATCGACGCGCAGTACCCCCTTGAGGTCCTCGGGAAAGTACGCCTCGATTCCGGGCGCATAGCGCTCGATGCCGTTTCGCTCCACCAACTCGGCCCCGTCGCGCCTTCGGGCGGAAACTGATGCGGGCGGTCGTGCAGCGGGTGTCGACCTGCGAGGTGGCCGGGGACGGCTCCACCCTCGCGGCGATCGGCGAAGGGCTCCTCGTCTACGTCGGCGTTGCGCCGGACGACGGCGAAGCGGACGTCCGGTACGTGGCCGACAAGATCGCGAACCTTCGCATATTCCCGGACGAGGAGGGCAAGATGGGCCGCTCGGTGGTCGAGCGCGGCGGCGAGGTGGTCGTCGTCTCCCAGTTCACCCTCTTCGGCGACGCGCGAAAGGGGCGGAGACCCTCCTTCGACGGCGCGGCACCCGGGGATCGGGCGAGGCGCCTCTACGAGGAGCTTCTCGACGGGATCCGGGACTTCGGCGTGCGGCCCCAGAGCGGGAGCTTCGGCGCTTCGATGAAGGTCGCCTCCGTGAACCTCGGTCCGGTCACCATCCTGCTCGACTCGAAACGGCTCTTCTGATCCGATTCCCGCGCCGGGCTCTCGCGAGCCCGCCGGCCCGGAAAAGCCTCACTCCTCGCTCTTCACGAGGCTCACGATCTTGAGCGCGGCGTCGGTGTCGGTGACGAGCGCGTTCGCGAACCCGGCCCTGATCGCCCCGAGAATCGCGTCCGCCTTCCGGACGCCGCAGGCCACCGCAAGCCGCAGGGGAATCAACCTCAGCTCGGCGGGGGCGATGGCGATGGTCCGCTCGTTGAGCGACAGGGGAAGGACCGCGCCGTTCACGTCAAAGTGCACGCCGCAGACGTTGCCGACGGCGCCTTCGTCGTACAGCCTCGCGGACTCCTCGACGGAAAGGAAGCCGGCTCGCACGATGCCGCTGATCTCGGGCCGGTTGGAGCTGACGCCGAGCACGGCCAGGTCGGCCGAGCGGGCAAGCTCGAGGACCTCCGCGATCTGCGGCTCGTTCATGAGCATTTCCTTCAGGCGCGCCTCTTGGACGATCAACGGAGACTGAATGATGCGGTAGGTGCCGTCGAGCTTCGCGGAGAGCGCGCGGGCGAGCTCGAAGCCGTCTTGACGCGGATCCCGCGAGCCGAGCGCGCCGAGAAGCTGCACGACCTGCACGTTGCGGTAATGCTTCTTCACCACGAGCTGGTCCACCGTCTCGTAGAGCGTCGTGCCGTAGCTGATGCCGATCCTGAGATTGTGCCTGAGCTCGGATCGGAGGAGATCGGAGGCGGCTCGACCGACGAGGAGACGGTTGTTGGTCTCCTCGGCGTCGGAGGGACAGACGACGATCCGGTCGATATTGAGGCTCGCCTGGAGCTCGATCCTGAGCGAAAAGGCGAGCGACGGCTTCTTATTCACACGGATATCGACGATCCCGTCCCGGCGAGAGCGCTTGAGGATGTTCGACACCGTCACGCGGGAAATCTTGTACTTTTGCGCGATCTCCTGCTGCGAAAGCTCCTTTTCGTAGTAGTCGACCGCGACCGTGATCATCAAATCCTGGTCGTTTCCCAGCATGGAGAGATACTACACCATGTCCGGCTTTTGATCAATAGTTCGGTTCTGTGACGATTGTAAAGTAAGTTATAAAATATTGACAAATAGAAAATCCGGTCGTAGAATGCTAGCGTATTCCTTAGTGCTTTAAGGAGGGATGATCAGATGAAATTGTCGAGACGAGTCCTCGTTCTTACGGTCGTCTGCGCGTGCGTCCTGTCGGTCGCGGCGTTCGCGGGGGGAAATCAGGAGGCGGCCACGAAGCCTGCGGCGTCGGGCCAAAAGGTCATCGGCCTCGTGCAAATCGACCTCAGCAACCCCTTCCATATCGGGGAGGTCACCGGGGCAAAGGAGGCGGCCCGGCGCTACGGCTTCGTCCTGAAGGTGGCGAGCGGCGAGGGCGACGTCAACAAGCAGATCCAGGCGTTCGAGAACCTCGTGAACCAGAAGGTCGATGCAATCGCGGTCAATTTCATCGACGTCAAGGCGTTCGGGCCGGCGATGGCCTACGCGAAAGCCGCGAACATCCCGGTGCTCGCGCTCCACAGCAGCATCGACGGAATGGCGGCCGAGCTGGGCTTCGACGAGCGGCACACCGGGCGGATCGTCGGCGAGTACTCCGTCAAGATGCTCATGGCCAAGAACGGATGCGCGTGCGGAAAGGTCGCCAATCTCCAGGGTCTTCTCGGCCAGGGACTGAACACCGACCGCTCCGGCGGCTGGTCGGACGTCCTCGCGAAGTACCCGGACATCAAGATTGTGGCGCAGGAGCCGACCGGATGGGACCCGAAGCGGGCGGTCGAGATTACCGAGAACTGGCTCACGGCCTATCCCGACCTCGATCTCGTCTACGGCAACAGCGACAGCCTGACCGTTCCCGGGCTCAACGCGGCCGATCAGGCCGGAAGGCTCTGGGACGGCACCAAGGGGAAAATGGGCGACGGGAAGATCATTTTCGTCTCCGTCGACGGCGACGATTTCGCGCTCCAGGACATCAAAGAGGGCAAAATGTCCTCCACCGTCATGCTGAGCCCGGAATACTCGGGATTTTGGAAGGCATGGGTGACCTACAAGATCGCGATGGGCGAGCAGGTGCCGCCGTCGACCCTCATCAAGGGTACCCTCATCACGAAGGACAATGTGGACGCGGGCATCAAGCTCACGAACGACATCAAGAACAACATTACCACGTTCCCGTTCGAGAAGCCGCTTGACGAGATTGTCGCGGAGTACGAGTCCAAGTAGACTTATTCGCGCACATGGGAACCGGGACCCCGAGTCCCGGTTCCGCTGAGCCGAAGGAAATCGCGAGCGAACGAAGGCGGTGCCGGCTGTGCTTGAGATGCGAGGCATAACGAAACGCTTCCCCGGGGTTCTTGCGCTCGACCGGGCGGAGCTCTCGGTGAACGGCGGAGAAATCCACTCGGTCATCGGCCAGAACGGCGCGGGAAAGTCGACCATGATGAAGATCCTCGCCGGAATGTACGCGGCCGACGAGGGGACGATCGCCCTCGACGGAAAGGTCGTCTCCTTCCGCCACCCGCGCGAGGCTCTCCAGAAGGGAATCGTCACGGTGTACCAGGAGCTCAGCCTCCTCACGAACCTCACCGTCGCGGAGAACATGTTCCTCGGCCGGGAGCCCGGCGGGCGCATCGTCATGGACAACCGAGCGATGCTCAGGAAGTCCCGCGAGATCCTCGATCGCCTCGGAATCGAGGACATCGACGCCGCCGAGCGGGTCATCGACCTGCCGCTCGCCCGGCGTCAGCTCGTGGAGATCGCCAAGGCGCTCTCGCGCGACTTGAAGGTCATCGTCCTCGACGAGCCGACCGCGGCGCTCACGAACGACGACACGGAGCACCTCTTCCGAATTCTCAACCGCGTGAGGGAGACCGGAACGTCGGTCATCTTCATCACCCACCGGCTGCGGGAGGTCCTCGCCCACTGCGACCGCGGCACCGTTCTGCGAAACGGAAGGACCGTCGCGGCCGTCGACGTCCGGAAGGTCACCGAGAAGGAGCTCATCGAGGCGATGATCGGCGAGGCGGTCGAGCTCTTTTATCGTTCGGGCTGGAGTCCCCGCGCGGAGCGCTCCTCCGAGCCGGTCGTCGAGGTGAGGGACTTGACCGTCGGCTCCCGGGTGCGGGGGGTGAGCTTCGAGCTCTACGCCGGAGAGATCGTGGGCATGACCGGACTCCTCGGCGCCGGCCAGAACGAGCTCGCGCGGTCGTTCTTCGGCATCGAGCCGGACGTCGCCGGCGCGGTCTTCAGGAAGGGGGAGCGAATCACCATTCGCTCCCCCGAGGACGCGATCGAGCACGGCATCTGCCTCCTTACCGAGAACCGAAAAGAGGAAGGCCTGATCCTTGCCATGTCGCTGAAGGAGAACATCACGCTTCCCTCGCTCCGGAGCTTCCGCGCGGGCCGCTATCTTCCGCTCCTGAACGCGAGGAGGGAGCGCGAGGCGGCTGCCCGGCTCATCGACAAAGTGGGGATCACCGCGCGCTCGGCGAGCGCGAAGATGAGCACGCTGAGCGGCGGCAACCAGCAGAAGGCGATCGTGGCTCGGTGGCTGCTGCGCAACCTCGACGTCCTGCTTTTCATCGAGCCGACCCGCGGGATCGACGTCGGCGCGAAGGCCGAGATCTACCGGATGCTCGGCGAGCTCGCCGCCGAAGGGAAGGCGATCATGGTGGTGTCCACCGATCACAACGAGGTGATCGGCATCTGCGACCGCATCTTCGTGATGTTCAAGGGGCGCCTCACCAAGGTCGTGCCGCACGCCGAGGCGAGCGAGGAGCTCCTCCTCGCCGAGATTCAGGGGTGGCGAAGTCATGCCGAGGGTTGATCGGCTCGAGGCCCGGTCCCCCGGCCGGACTTCCTCGACGCCGGGCCGCGGGGAACGCCTACGCCTCGCCGTGGGCGAATACGGAATCGTGATCGTCATCATCGCGCTCGGGGCGTTCTGCGGCCTCACCGCGCCGCGGTTTCTCCTCATGGAGAACATCGTCACCATCTTCAAGCAGATCTCGGTCGTGGCGATCATGGCGATCGGCATGTTCATGGTGATTCTCGTCGGAGGCATCGACCTGTCCGTCGGATCCTCGGCGCTCCTGAGCGCCGTGGTCACGATGTTCCTCGCGAACCACGGCTACCTGCCCGCGCCGATCGCGATCGTCGTGGGACTCGCCGGGGCGGTCGCGGTCGGCGTCATCAACGGCCTTCTCGTCGAGATCGCCGGGATAAGCCCGATCATCGTCACGCTCGGCACGATGATCGCCGCGCGGGGCCTCGCGCAGACGATTCTCTGGATCGACAACGCGTGGCTCTGGGTTCGAGGCCCGATTTTCACCTTCGTCGCCGAAAAGGGCGTGCTCCACGTGCCGTCCCTGATTCTCCTCACGGTCGTGCTGTACCTCCTGTCCGCGCTCGTCCTGCGAAAGACGAGCTTCGGCCGCTACCTCTACGCGATCGGCGGCAACGCGCGGGCGAGCGCGTTGAGCGGGGTACCGGTGGCCAGGCTCAAGGCCGGCGCCTACGCGGTGTCGGGCCTCTGCGCGGGAATCGGCGGCCTGATTCTCGCGGCTCGCCTGAGCGCGGTGAGCCCGGAGGTGGGCAACAACATCCAGTTCGACGTGATTCTCGCGGTCGTCCTCGGCGGCGCGAGCCTCTCGGGCGGCGAAGGCAGAATCGAGAAGTCCTTTTTCGGCGCCCTCATCGCCGGCATGATCCTGAACTACCTCACGATCAAGGGGATCCCGGGCCCCTATCAGACCGCCGTCAACGGGTTCCTCCTGCTCGCGGCCGTCGTCGTCGACCGCCTGACCAGGGGGAGGACCCCATGAGCCGCAGCCGAACGCGCCTCCTCGCCGGGCGGTTTCTCAAGGATTTCGGCCTTCCCATGATGGCGGTGCTCCTCGTCGTGGTCTTCTCGGCGCTCGACACCGACTTCCTGACGGTCAACAACCTCGAGAGCATCCTCGAGCAGAACGCGGCGCTTGCCATCGTGGCGGTCGGGGTGACCTTTACGATCATCGCGGGTCAGTTCGATCTGTCGCCGGGCTCGGTCGTCGCGCTGTGCGGGGTCGTTCTCGCCATGGTTCTCCGCGGCACCGGCGACCTGCCCCTCGCGCTCGCGGCCTGCCTCGGCGCGGCGCTCGTGTGCGGGCTCGCGAACGGCCTGCTCCTCGCCTACGTCGGCATCAATTCGGTCATCGTGACCCTTGCCGCGATGATCTGGGCCCGCGGACTCGCCATCGGGATCACCGGCGGAGAGTCCATGCCGTTCGTGAACCCGGCGGTCGCCTTCATGAACAGCCGCTCGCTGCTCGGCGTCTCTCCGGTGGTGGTCGTGGTCGTCGTCTGCTATCTCGTCGGCTGGTTCGCGCTCAACCGCACGAGGCTCGGCCGCTACGCCTACGCCCTCGGCGGCGATGCCGAGGCGACGAGGCAGGCCGGCGTCAATACGAGTCTCTACAAGCTCCTCCTGTTCCTCTTGAGCGCCTTCTTCGTGTGGATCGCGACCGTGGTAACGGCCGCGCGCATGTCGGCCGGAGAGCCGAACGCCGTCTACGGCCTGGAGTTCGACGCGATCGTCGCGGTCATCATCGGGGGCGGCAGCATGACCGGCGGCGAAGGCGGGATACGAAAGACGATCGTCGGGGTGGTGTTTCTCGCCATCTTGAACAACGGCCTGAGCACCATGGGAATGCGCGACTCGGCGTTCTACCTGTTCAAGGGGATCGTCATTCTCGTCGCGCTCATCTTCGAGGTGATCAGTCGCCAGATCCTCCTCGGGGAGGCGGCGAAGCGACCGGTCGGGGGAGCGGCGTGATGGAAGACACCTACGGTCATACGCCGCCTGAGAAGGCGATCGAGGGCGCCGACGTGTACGGCGTCGGGTTCGATCCCGAGCGCTCGGCGCGAAAAGAGCTTCGCCTGGGCATCATCGGGGCCGGCCCGGTCGCCCAGTCGAAGCATTGGCCCGCCCTTCGCAGGCTCCAGACCATCTGGGAGCCGGTATCGGTCGCTGCCTTCGCGCTCCGAACGCCGGGCCAGGCGCACAAGATCGAGCGGGTCTTCGGAGGCCGCTGGTACGACGACTTCGCGCGGATGATCGCCGAGGAACGGCTCGACGGCGTCATCGTCTGCAGCTCCGACGAGTCCCACGCCGCCCACGCGATCGCCTGCATCGAAGCGGGCATTCCCGTCCTCGTCGAGAAGCCGATAGCGCGCTCGCTCGCGGACGCCTTTCGGATGTGCTCGCTCGCCGAGAGGCACAACGTGCCTCTCATGACGGTCGCCAACAAGCGCTACTCCCCGCCCTACAGGCGGGCGAAGGAGCTCGTCGGCTCGGGCCCCGTCGCAAACCCCGCCATGCTCGTCGCGAAGTTCAACCTCGGCTACGACTACGTGGATCTCCTGGAATCCGGGACGATTCATATTCTCGACATCGCGCGCTTCCTCATGGGCGACGTCCGGACGGTCCGGTGCGTCGGCGTCGACCGCTACCACCGAAGCCGGCGACGCTACCCGATCGACAACGCCGTCTGCCAGCTCGAGTTCGCCTCAGGCGCGATCGGGGCGATCTCCACGAGCTCGACCGCCCTCAGCTTCAAGCCGTGGGAGCGCGTGGAGGTCTACGCCGAGGGCGCCTGGCTCGAGGTCGACGACCAATGGCGGCTCACCGTGCACGACAGCGAGCTCGGCGGATCGCGCACGTGGGAGCCCGCGCCGCCGAACACCCTGATGTTCGACGAGGAGTTCGGCGGCTTCATGGGGTTGATCGAGAACTTTCTCCAGGTCATTCGGGGCGCCGAGCGCCCAGTCGTGACCGGGTGGGACGGCTATCGGGCCTACGAGGTCCTCGTCGCCTGCGAATTGTCGCTCGCGCGAAAGGGGGCGGTCGTCCGCCTTCCGCTCGAGCCCGAGGAAGCCGACGCGGAGGCCCACGCGTGGCTGCGATCGGCCGGCTGGCCCGGCCCTTCGGCCGGTTAGGGGGCGGGAGAGCATGCGGATCGCCAAGTTCGAGACCTTCCTCGCAAACGCGGGCCTTCGCAACTACCTGTTTCTTCGCCTGACGACCGACAAGGGGGTGAGCGGCGTCGGAGAGGCGTCGCTTGAGTGGCAGGAAAAGGCCGTCGAGACCCTTTGCCACGAGTGGATCGCCGAGCGCGTCGTCGGGCGGGATCCCTTCGACATCGAAGCGCTCATCGGGTCGCTCGTCCGCGACCAATACCAGGGCGGCTCGACCATCATGACTGGGATCAGCGGCGTCGAGCTCGCCCTGTGGGACATCGTCGGCAAGGTCTGCGGCCAGCCGGTCTACCGCCTGCTCGGAGGCCGCTGCCAGAGCCGGATCCCCGCGTACGCGAACGGCTGGTACGGCGGCGCGCGCGGCCCGAAGGAGTACGGCGAGCGGGCGCGCGAGGCCGTCTCGCGCGGCTACCGCGCGCTGAAGTTCGACCCCCTCGGAACGGCCTGGCAATCGATGAGCCGCGAGGAGGCGGAGGCCGCCGAGGAGCTCGTCGCCTCGGTGAGGGAAGCGGTCGGTCCGCGCGTCGAGCTTTTCCTGGAGTTCCACGGGAGGCTCGCCGCCCCCGACGCGATCGCCATGATCGACCGCCTCGCGAAGTACGACCCGGCGTGGTGCGAGGAGCCGGTAGCCCCCGAGGAGCTCGAGTTGCTCGGCGTCGTGAAGGCCGCCTCGAAGGTGCCGATCGCTTCAGGCGAGCGGCTGTACACCCTCGCGGATTTCGCTCGGATCGTCTCGATGCGGGCGGTCGACGTGCTTCAGCCCGACATCGCGCACTGCGGCGGCCTCTCGGCGGCGAAAAAGATCGCCGGGATCGCGGCACGGCAGGACATCCGGATCGCGCCGCACTGCTCGGTCGGGCCGGTTTCCCTCGCGGCCTGCCTGCACTTCGACGTGAGCAGCCCGGCCTTCCGTATCCAGGAGTGCTTTTCCGAGTTCGATGTCCCGTGGAGAAACGCGCTCGTTCGCGGGTGGAACCCGGTCCGCGGCGGCGAGCTTTTCCTCGCCGAGTCGCCCGGGCTCGGGCTTGAGCTCGACGAGGACGCCCTCGCCGCCCACCCCTACAAGAAGAACTCCTTCCCGAGCCTTTGGGACTCGCTCTGGCTCTCGGAGTTCACTCAAGGACCCAGGAACGAGCTAAGGAGCGAATGATGGCCTCGCACTGCGTCTTCCTTTCGTATCCCCTGTCCCCGCAGACGCCCACGCCGCCTGCGATTCCGCGCATAGAGCTCGCGCCGTTCATGAGCCTCGAGCGGGGGGACGACGCGAACGTCACCCTGGTCAAAGTCATGACGCACACCGGCACGCACGTCGACGCGCCCCGCCACGTGGTGAGCGACGGCCTTTCGGTTTCCGATTTCCGGCCCGAGGAGCTCGTTTTCCGCCGCCCCCGGGTCTTCGATCTCCCGCTTCGCGACGACACGCTCGTCATGCCCTCCGATTTGGAAGGCTGCGCCGATCGCGGGGAGGATGCCGACCTCGTCCTCTTCCGGTTCGGCTACGGCGCGGTCCGCGCGTCGGACCCCGAGCGTTATGCCCGCCACTGCCCCGGCTTCGGCATCGAGAGCGCCAGGTTTCTCCTCCGGAGCTTCCCCCGCATGCGCGCGCTCGGCATGGACGTGCCCTCGCTCGCCTGCGTGAGCTTTCTCGAGCGGACGATGCGGGCTCACAACGTGCTCCTCGAGGGCGCCTCGCGCCGCTTCTGGGTCATCGAGGACATGGACCTCGGCGGAAACCTCGAACGCCTCGCGACCGTCATCGTCGCCCCGTGGTGGATAGCCGGCGCCGACGGAGGCCCGGCCACGATTCTCGGGTTTCTCGGGCCCGAGCCGGCGCTCGCCGAAGCGGGGCGCCCATGAGCGCGGAGAACGAAGCGACGAGCCTCACGCGGACCATCGGCGTGCTGCCCGCGATGAAGCTGAAGGCCGGGGGCGATCTCGTCGCCTACGCCCGCGCGATGTACGAGGGGGGAGCGCGCGTCGTCGAGATCACCACGACCACTCCCGGGATCTTCGACGCCTTCCAGGCGCTCGCCGCGGAGTTCAAGGACCGGCTGTTCCTCGCGGCCGGCACGACGCTCGACGCGACGACGGCGCGCCTCGCGATTCTCTCGGGCGCCCGCGTCATCGTCTCCCCCGCGCTCAAGCCCGAGGTCATCGAGACGGCGCACCGCTACGGAGCCGCGGCTTTTTGCGGCGCCTTCACCGCGACCGAGGTGCTCGCGGCGATGGAGGCGGGAGCCGACATGGTGAAGATCTTTCCGGCCTCTCTCGGCGGTCCCCGGTACATGACCAACCTCAAGATGGTCTACCCCGGCGTACGGCTCTGCCCGTCGGGGGGCATCGGTCTCGACAACGCCGCGGAGTTCATCCGCAGCGGAGCCGACGCCATCTCGGGCAACCGGAACTTCTTCGACCCCGGCATGATCGAGCGGCACGGCTTGCGCTGGATCAGCGAGCAGATCGAGAAATACATCGCCATCGTTTCCGAGGCAAGGCGGGACCCGCCCGAGCTGCCGTAAAAGGGGGAGCGCATGAAGCTAGCCGTCGCTTCCTCGGTGTTCGCGAACTATCCGCTCGAGCACGTCCTTCCGATCGTGGCCGGCGCGGGCTACGACGGCGTCGACCTCTGGGGCGGCCGGCCGCACGTCTACCGCACGGATCTCGGCCTCAGGCGGCTGCGCGCGCTGCGCGCGCAGGCGAAAGAGCTCCGCCTCGAGATCGTGTCGGTCATGCCGGCCTTCTATCGCTACCCGTTCAGCCTCTCGACGAACGACGACAAGGTCCGCGAGGACAGCCTCGACTACATGCGACAATCGATCGACAACGCGGTCGAGCTCGGGGCGAAAACCGTGCTCATGGTTCCCGGGAGGTCGCTGCACGGCCAGAGCCGCGAAGACGCCTGGGCTCGTCTTTCCGAGAGCCTGAGCGCCGTCGCGGAGAGCGCCGAGCGGGCCGGCGTCCGCGTCGGCGTCGAGGCCGTCAACAGCTACGTGAGCGACCTCGTCGTCACGGCGCAGGATGCCCTGAGGCTCGTCCGGCCGCTCGGCAGGGACAACCTCGGCGTGGTGCTCGATTCGGGGCACATCCACCTCTCGGAGCAGAGCGGCGTCGAGGAGGTGCGCGCGCTCGGCGGGCTCCTGTATCAAGTGCATCTCAACGACAACGACGGCCGCAGGCATCAGGGCCTCATTCCCGGCGACGGGAGCTTCGACTACGGACCGCTCCTGCGCGCGCTGCGCGAGTCGGGCTACGACGGCTATCTTTCGGTGGAGCTCTCGTGGGACTACAGCGTCGACCCCGAGCCGCACGTCGCTCGAGCCGCCCGCACGGTCAAGGGGTGGATGGAGCGGCAGGAAAGGTGAAAGGAGCCACGCCACGGTAACAACGCGCTCGATGACCATCGACAGCGACGGCGGCTTCGCGACGTTCGTGATCACGGAGGAGGCGAGGGCGTTGGTCGCCGCTTCCGGCGTTCGCGAGGGGCTCCTGAGCGTATACTTCCGGCACACGACCGGCGCGGTCATGATCGTGGAGCACGAGGCGGGCTTTCTCGTCGATCTCGAGGAGACGCTCGAGCGCCTCGTGCCCCTCGACGCCCGCTACCGGCACCACCTCGTCGGCTACGATCGCAACGGAGCGATCCACGTGCGGAGCGCGCTCCTGTGCTCGAGCGTCTCGATTCCCGTGCACGAAGGGGACGTGCTCCTCGGGACCTACCAGGACATCATGGTCCTCGACATGCAGCGCGAGCGCGCGCCGCGGAGCATCGTTCTCCAGGTGATGGGAGAATGAGCGTCGAGATCCGCCACCTCTTCTTTCGCTTCGAAGGCGTGCTCGCCCAAACGCTCGAAAGCGCCCTGGCCGAAGGCGCGGGTACGCTCGACCCCGATTCGAGGCGGCTTCTGCGCGACGCCTCGGGCGAGCTCCGCTCCGGCCGCCTCGCGTGGGACGCGTATTGGTCGAAAATCGCCGGGCTTGTCGGCTCGCCGGGAGACGGGACCGCTCTTTCCCGCCGCGCTCTCGACCGCCTCGAGATCACCCCGGGGATCGAGGAGGTCGTCGCGGCGCTCGACGGCCGGTCCTGTTGGCTTTTCTGCGAGCTTCCGCCCGAGCCGCTTCAGCCGACGCTCGAGCGGCTCGCCCTCGAGCGGCTCTTCCCGCGCGAGCGGCGTTTCTACTCGCGCGAATCGTGCCGATCGGGGAGGCCGAAGGGCCCCTTCGCCCGTCTCGTCACCCTCACGCGCACGCGCGGCGAGGAGCTCCTCTGGATCGACGACCGGCCGGCGGTCGCCGCCCTCGCCATCAGATCAGGACTGAACGCCGTGGCCTTCGTCGACTCGAAGCGCCTCAGGCGAAATCTCGTGCTTCGGGGGTTGCTGACATGAACAGAATCGTCACGATGGGCGAGATGATGCTGCGCCTTATGCCGCGCGGCAATCTGCGCCTTGAGCAGGCCGCGTCGTTCGACGCGTTCTACGGCGGCGACGAGTCGATCGTCGCCGCCTCCCTCGCGCGCTTCGGGATGGACGCCGCGTATCTCACGAAGCTTCCCGACAGTCCCCTCGGCAGGGCCGCGCTCTCGAGCCTCCGCGCCCAGGGGGTGGACACCCGCTTCGTCGCCTTCGGGGGGGAGCGGCTCGGTCTCAACTTCTACGAGACCGGCGCGGCGATGCGGCCGTCCCGGGTCATCTACGACCGCGCGGGCTCCTCGATGGCCGAGGCGAGCGCGTCCGATTTCGACCTCCACGGCGCGTTCTCGGGCGCGGCGTGGCTCCACGTCTCGGGAATTACCCCGGCGCTCAGCGAAAGCGCCCGGACCCTCACGGAGACCGCGCTTCGCACGGCGAAAGAGCTCGGCCTCACGGTAAGCGTCGATCTCAACTATCGAAAGAAGCTCTGGAGCCCGGAGCGCGCTCGGGAGGTCATGACCGCGCTCATGAGATACGTCGACGTGTGCATCGGCAACGAGGAGGACGCCGCGATCGCCCTCGGCTTCACGCCGGAAGACACCGACGTCTCCCGGGGCCGGATCAGCGTCGAAGGCTACAAGCGGATGTTCGAGCGGATGAGCGAGCGCTTTTCGTTCCGCTACGTCGCGGCGACGCTTCGCGAGAGCCGCTCGGCGTCGGACAACGGATGGTCGGCGCTCGTCTACGACGGCAAAGAGTTCCGCTCGTCGCGCCGCTACGACATTCACCTCGTCGACCGCGGAGGCGGGGGCGCCTCCTTCGCCGCCGGGCTCATTTACGGGATCGTGAACCGCATGGGCCTCGAGGAGGCGACGGAGTTCGCCGCCGCGGCGTCGGCCCTCAAGCAGACGATGCTCGGCGACTTCAATCTCGCGACCGTCCAGGAAGTCCGAGAGCTTCTCGACGAGGGGCCCTCGGGACGAGTCCAGCGCTGAAGCAGGGGAGCGTCATGATCGGATTCACGTCGAGGACCTTCGCCGCCGCGATCGCAAAAGGCGAGCTCAGCCTCCGCGACGCGGTCGCCTGGGCGGTCGCCGAGCGCTTCCCGTGGCTTGAGCTCCGCGACGGCGCGCTTGAGCTCCCCGACGGCGAAATCGAGGAGCTTCGGGCCCTCGCCTCGCGCGGGGGAGTGCGGCTCCACTTCGCCTGGGACGGCACGAACCTTCTCGATCCGGAGGACCGATCGCGGTTCGAGAAGGGCCTTCGACGCGCCGGCCTCCTCGGACCCGGAACCTACGTTCGCGTCACGATCGCAGGGCGGGCCATTCGCGACAGCGCGGCGAAGCGAGGCTACTCGGCCGGCGAGGTCGCGAGACTCAAGGACGGCATCGAGCGCTCCGTGCGACTCGCCGAGGAGAGAGGGCTCAGGCTCGTCTTCGAGAACAGCCACGAGCCTCTCGCCGCTCCCGGCGGGGCGGAGGCCGGAATGCGCGAGCTCCTCGCCGCCGTCGCGAACTTGGAGCTTGCTTTCGACCCCGGCAACTTCATGGACCGCCTTCACAACCGCGCGCCCTGCTCGGGCCCGGAGGTGAGCGCCTTCTACCGCGAGAACTCAGGGCGCATCCCCTACGTCCACGTCAAGATGACCAAGGACGGCATCGTTCAGCCCTGGCTCATCCCGGACGGCGACGTCGGTCCCGCCTTCTATCGCGGCATGATCCAGGACGGGAAGCTCGTCTGTATCGAGCTCCCCGAAGCGGAAGACGCCGATTCCTGCAAGCGCCGGATTCTCGACGCGCGGCGCATGCTCGAGGAGCCGCCGGGCGCCTGAACGGGCCGCTTCGACCCCGGGCTCGCCGGGGCCTTGAGGCGGGACGGCTCGTTCAGGGGGAGGCCGGGAGGCGATTCGCGCCGGAATCGGTCGATGTGAGGACCGCCCGCGCCGTTCGCACGAACCAGGCGTCCCGCGAGAGCGCGATCATGCTCACGATCTGCTCCCGAAGGACCTCGTCCGGAACCCGGGCGCAGGCTGAGAGGAATCCCGCCTCCTCCGGGCTCGGCGCCTCACGGCCTGCGGTCTCCCGGAGGCGCGCGAGGAGATACTCGCCCTCCTCAACGAGCGTCTTCGCCGCGCCCCCGGGCTCGACATCAGGCGAAAGCGCGAGGAGGAGGCCCTTGAGCTCCGGGTCGCGAAAACGCTGGAGCTCAAGCTCGAGCTCCCGGAGCGCCGCCTCGTTTGCCTCGATGCGCCGCTCGTCCGGCCGCGCCGAGCCGTCGTCGTTCGCCGAGCCTTCCGCGGGCGGGGCGGGCCGCAGGCACACGGAGCCCACGAGCTTCCGCAAGAGCAGCTCGTCGATGTACCGATTCGGTCCCGAGGAGCTCCCCGCGATCGCCTCCATGAGGTCGCCGGCGTAGGGATCGGCCCGACGACCGAGCGCGCCCAGGATCACGAGCGCGTCGTGGAGACTCCCTTGCCGGAGCATCGCGAGGATCCATTGGTCGTCGGCTCGATTCGTGTCTTCGATCGCGCGCGCGAGCGCGGAGGGAGCTCCGTACGCCGAAAGCGGCGCTACGGCGAGCAGGAGGAGGAAAGGAACCCGCATGGCGGTCAAAAGTATAGCGCGCTCCTTGACCTCGGTAAACGCCAGTCTATACTATGAACCGCGCTCGGCAAGTCCCGAGTACTCTTGGGCAGGAGGTCCTGAACGATGGCAAAGAAGTCGAATGTTCCGCCGACCCCTTCGCTGCAGCACGAAGAGATGAGCGAGAAGTCCAAGGCGATCGAGGCGGCGCGGTTGCAGATCGAGAAGCAGTTCGGCAAGGGGTCGATCATGAAGCTCGGGGCCCGCTCCGCCGACATGACGATGGAGGCGATCCCCTCCGGGTCCATTCTCCTCGACGCGGCGCTCGGCATCGGAGGCTACCCGAAAGGGCGGATCGTCGAGATCTACGGTCCGGAGTCCTCCGGAAAGACCACGCTCGCCCTCCACGCGATCGCCGAGTCCCAAAAGAAGGGCGGGATCGCCGCCTTCATCGACGCCGAGCACGCCCTCGATCCGATCTACGCGAAGAACCTCGGCGTCAACATCGACGAGCTGTGGGTCTCGCAGCCCGACACCGGAGAGCAGGCGCTTGAGATCGCCGAGTCGCTCGTCCGCTCGGGAGCCGTCGACGTCATCGTCGTCGACTCGGTCGCGGCCCTCACGCCGCAGGCGGAGATCGAAGGGGACATGGGCGACTCCCACATGGGGCTCCAGGCGCGGCTCATGAGCCAGGCGCTCCGCAAGCTCACGGCGACCATCTCGAAGTCCGGCTGCTGCCTCATTTTCATCAACCAGATCCGCATGAAGATCGGCGTCATGTTCGGAAATCCCGAGACGACCACCGGCGGAAAGGCCCTCAAGTTCTACGCCTCCATCCGTCTCGAGGTTCGGAAGGTCGAGACCATCATGAAGGGAACCGACGAGGCGACCGGCAACATCGTCCGCGTGAAGGTCGTGAAGAACAAGGTCGCGCCGCCGTTCCGCAAGGCGGAGCTCGAGATGACCTTCGGGCGCGGCATCTCCTGGAGCGGCAGCCTTCTCGACGCGGCGCTCAAGTACGCCATCGTCCAAAAGAGCGGGAGCTGGTACTCCTACGGGGAGGAGCGCATCGGCCAGGGCCGCGACAACGCGAAGCAGTTCCTCGAGAGCAACCCCGACGTCGCGAAGCAGATCGAGGACAAGGTCAGGGTGGAGATCTTCGCCCTGAAGGAGCCGGCCGCTCCTCCGCCCGTCGCGCCGGACGGGAACGGCGCGCGGGAGGAAGAGCGGAGCGCGGCCTCCCAAGCAGCGCCCCGGCCGATTCCGAAGCCCGTCGCGAAGCCGGCGCGACAGCAGGCGGCCGACGACGAGGAGGCTGGCGGCGGAGACGAGCTCTTCTGACCGAAGTCTTCCTCGGGCTCGGCTCCAACCTCGGCGACCGCCTCCGAGCGATCGAGTCCGGGATCCAGGCGCTTTCCGGCCTCGTCGAGCGCCTTCGCGTCGCTTCGCTCTACGAGACGCTCCCGCGGGACGTGCTCGACCAGCCGCCCTTCCTGAACACCGTCGCGGTCGGGACCACCGGACTCGATCCGCGCGCGCTTCTCGCCGGGATCCAAGCGATTGAGAGCCGGCTCGGGCGCGACCGGAGCCGGGAGCGGCGACGGGGCCCGCGCGCGATCGACATCGATCTCCTCCTCTACGGCGAGCGGATCATCGACGAAGAGGGCCTCCGCGTCCCGCATCCGGCGATGGGGGAGCGGAAGTTCGTCCTCCTTCCGCTCCTCGAGCTCGATCCCGACCGCCGCCACCCGGAAAGCGGCGAGCGGCTCGACGCGTTGCTCGCCCGCCTCGAGCCCCAGGGTATTTACTACTTTCCCGGCTAGGGATATAGTTGGGCCGCCTGAGAGCCCTTCAGGCGACATGCTCGAATGGACGATCAACCACACCAGACCAAACAGCAATTCAAGCTCGGAGAGTTCCAAGGTCCTCTTGATGTGCTGCTGTTCCTCATCAAGAAGAACGAGGTCAACATCTACGACATCCCGATCGCCGAGATCACCGAGCAGTACCTCGAATACTTGCGATACGTCACGAAGGTGGACCTCGACAACGTGACGGAGTTCTACGTTCTCGCGGCCACGCTCCTCCACATCAAGTCCCAAATGCTCCTTCCCGTCGAGGTCGACCTGGACGACGAGCTCGGAGACCCGCGCCGCGAGCTCGTCGAGCGGCTCATCGAGTACCAGAAGTTCAGGAAGTTCTCGGAGCTCATCGCCGACAAGGAGCGCGAGGCCGAGTGGGTCATCGAGCGCAAGGGCAACCAGCGTATCCTCCCGTTTCCGGAGGACGACGACCTGTGGAAGCAGATCGACGTCTGGGACCTCTTGAAGACCTTCGCGGGGATCATGAGCTCCTTGACCACGGAGCGCATCCTCGACCTCTACGAGGAGATCTCGATCAACGAGAAGATCAGCCTCATCGACGAGCTGCTCGAAACGCGCGGCGAGTTCCTCTTCGCCGACCTCATCGTGCGCGGCCGCTCGTCCCTGGAGGTCATCTGCGCCTTTCTCGCCGTCCTCGAGGCGGTGAAGGAGCGCAGAATCGCCGTTTTCCAGAACAAGCTTTTCGGAGACATCCGGATCAAGCCGTATCCGCCAGGGCTCGTTCCGGCGGGAGGACCGGCATGAAGCTCGAGAAGGAAGCGGCTCTCATCGAAGCGGTGCTCTTCCTCGAGAGCGACCCCATCGACATGAAGGCCGTCCTCGCCGCGACGGGGCTCTCGCGGGAAGTCGCTTCTCAGGCGATCGCGGAGCTTCGGGAGTCCTATCGCTCGACCGAGCGCGGCATCGAGATCGTCGAGATCGCGGGCGGCTACATGCTCGCGCCGAAGACGGAGCTCTGGGAGCTCCTGAAGGTGCGCTACGGGAAGCGCAACGAGAACAAGCTCTCCCGCGCGGCGCTCGAGACCCTCGCGATCATCGCCTATTCCCAGCCGATCACGCGCGGGGAGATCGAGAGCATTCGCGGCGTATCGGCCGACGGCATGATCAAGACGCTCTCCGAGCGCGGCTTCATTCGGGAGGCGGGAAAGAAGGACGTGCCCGGGAAGCCCATTCAGTACGGAACGACCAAGGATTTCCTGAAGGCCTTCCATCTCACGAGCATCGCCGATCTGCCGAAGCTCGACGACTTGAACCGGGAGAAGTTCGAGTTCGATGCCGAATGACGGAAGCCTGCGGCTGCAGCTTTTCATGGCAAGCTGCGGGGTCGCGTCCCGCAGAGCCTGCGAGCGCTTCATCGCAGGCGGCCGCGTGCAGGTCAACGGTCGCACCGTGACCGAGCTCGGCTCCCGGGTTCGCTCGAGCGACTCCGTGGCGGTGGACGGCAAGCCGATCCGGCCGGTCCGGAGCAAGCTCTACGTCGCGCTCAACAAGCCGCGCGCCTACCTGTGCAGCAACCGGGATCCGCAGGGCCGGCCCCTCGCCGTCGATCTTCTTCGCGACCGCTACCCGGGACGGCTCTTCTCCATCGGACGGCTCGACTACCTCTCGACCGGCCTCATCCTGTTCACGAACGACGGCGAGCTCGCCCGCGCGGTCTCCCATCCGTCGAGCGACGTCGAGAAGGAGTACCTCGTCGAGGCGAAGCGTCCGATCCGCGAGGAGCTGCTCGAGGAGTTCGCGCGGGGGGTCACCGTCGATGGGATCCGCTATCGCATCAAGCGCTTCCGCTTCAAGAGCTCGACGAGGGTCCTGATCGCCCTCAGCGAAGGCAAGAACCGCGAGATTCGCAACCTCTTCAATGCGCACAACGTCGCCCTGAGCCGGGTGCACCGCACGCGGATCGGCGGGGTCGCCCTCGGGAAGCTCAGGATAGGAGCCCATCGGGCGCTCTCCGACGCCGAAGTCGCAAGCCTCCGGAGATCCGCCGGGGACGGTACCCGTGGTCGTCGCGATTGACGGGCCGGCCGGAGCCGGGAAAAGCACGGTCGCGAGGACCATCGCCGAGCGCTACGGCTTCACCTACGTCAACTCCGGGAACTTCTACCGCGCCATCACCCTCGCGGCGCTCGACGCCGGGGTCGATCCGCTCGACACCGGCGCGGTCCTTCGCGCCGCGGAGCGGGCGTCCATCGAGATACGGGAGGGGCGAATCGTCCTGAACGGCGTCGACGTCGAGGAGCGCCTTCACAGCGACAGCGTCGACGCGTCGGTCGCGGAGCACTCGGCGATTCCCGGGATTCGGCTGATCGTGAACCGCAAGCTCCGCGAAGCGGTGAGCACGGTCGACGCGGTCATCGAGGGCCGCGACATCACGACCGCGGTCTTTCCCGACGCGGAAGTGAAGATTTTTCTCGACGCGTCGATCGGCACGCGCGCTCGCAGGCGCTTCGCCCAGGGCGTGAGCTCGCTCACCCTCGCGCAGATCGAGGAGGCGATCCGCAAGCGCGACGAGATCGACCGCACCAAACCGCTCGGAGCTCTCAAGCTCGCCGCCGACGCGCTCTATCTGGACGCCTCGGACTTGACCATAGATGAAGTTTGTGAGAAAGTAGAACGCGAAATCCGGGAAAGCGGGTCGGCGTCGTCCAGGAGTCGTTCGAAATAATGGCAGACAGAGAGTCAGTGAATGAGACGCAAAACCAAATCGCGTTACAGGAAGAGTATCTAAAATCCTTCGAAGACCTTGAGGAAGGACAGCTCATAGAAGGCAAGATCGTCGAGATCAGTCCCGAGACCGTTTTCATCGATGTCGGCTACAAGTCCGAAGGCAAGATTCCGATCGGCGAGTTCGAGGAGCCCCCGCGGCTTGGAGATTCGGTGAGCGTCGTGCTCGTGCGCAAAGAGGGGAAATCGGGCGCGGTCGTCGTATCCAAGAGCAAGGCGGACGTCAAGGTCTTCTGGAAGAAGCTCAGGCAGGCTTTTCAAGACAACCAGCCCGTCGACGGGAAGTTTCTCCGCACCAACAAGGGCGGCTTCGAGGTCGACCTCGGACACGGCGTCATCGCGTTCAACCCGATCTCCAAGACCGACATCATGCGGGTCGAAGAACCGGAGAAGTACGTCGGCGTCGCGTCGAAGTTCCTCATCGAGCGGCTGTACAGCGACAACAAGGTGAAGATCGTTCTCTCCCGCCGAGGGTGGCTGGAGAACGAGATCGAGCGCAAGCGGACGGACTTCTTCGCAAACTGCCGGGTCGGCGACATCGTCGAGGGGGTCGTGAAGAGCTTTACCTCCTTCGGCGCCTTCATCGATCTCGGGGGATTCGACGGGCTCCTCCACATCAACGACATGAGCTGGGGCCACGTCACGCGCCCGAAGGACTACGTGAAGAAGGGCGAGACGATCAAGCTGAAGGTGATCAAGCTCGACACCGAGAACCGGAAGATCAACCTGTCGTTGAAGGACTTCTCGCCCAATCCGTGGTCGGTCTTCGAGGAGAAGTACCACGTGGGCGACACCGTGCGCGGGAAGGTAACCAAGCTCGCCGATTTCGGCGCGTTCATCGAGATCGAGGACGGCATCGAGGGCCTCGCCCACATTTCCGAGCTTTCGTGGGTCAAGCGGGTGAGCCATCCGCGCGAGGTTCTGAAGGTCGGCGACGAGGTCGACGCGAAGATCCTCGCCTTCGATATCGAGCAGGGCAGGGTGTCGCTCGGGCTGAAACAGGTCCGCGAGAACCCGTGGGCCACCGTCGAGCAGCGCTTCCCGATCAACCGGCGCGTCACGGGCTCGGTCAAAAAGGTCACGAACGCCGGCGTCTTCCTCGAGCTCGAGGGGGGCATGAGCGGTTTCCTCCACGCCGACGACCTCTCCTGGTCGAAAAAGGTCAAGAACCCCGCCTCGCAGTTCAAGGAAGGCGACACTGTGGAGGCGAAGGTCATCGAGCTCGACAACGAGAATCGGAGAATCCGCCTCGGCGTCAAGCAGCTCTCCGACGATCCGTGGAAGGAGCTCCTCGCCACCCACCCGAAGGGGAGCGTGATCGAGGGCGAAGTGACGAGCGTCACGGAGTTCGGGGTATTCGTGCGCGTCTTCGCCGACATCGAGGGGCTCATCAACAAGAGCAATCTCGGGGAGCAGGCCGACGAGACCGAGGAGGCCGCCCTCGCGAAGTTCAAGAAGGGCGACAGGATCCGGGCGACGGTGACCGACGTCAACGTCGCAGGCCAGCGGCTGTCGCTCTCGGTCAAGGAATACCAGAAAACGATGCAGCGCCAGGAAATGGCCAAATACATTCAAAATGAGCGGGATGAATCGAAGGTCACCCTCGGAGACTTCCTGAAGAACAAGGGGAACGATTCATTTGGTTCGTAGCCGAACATGCTGTTGACGTCAAAGATCGATGCGCGCAGGCTTGAGACCCTTATCGAGATCAACACCCTCATCAACTCCAACTACACCGACGTCAGATCGCTCCTGACGAAGATACTCGAGTCGGCGACCCGGCTCAGCAACGGCGAGGCCTCCTCCCTCCTCCTCCTGAATCCCGAGAACAACAAGCTGTACTTCGAGATCGCCCTCGGTTCGAAGGGGCCGGACGTGCAGAGGTTCTCCCTCGCCATGGGGGAGGGGATCGCGGGCTGGGTCGCGCAGCACAACACCTCCTTGATCGTGAACGACGTGGAGCACGACCCGCGCTTCTACCCCGACATCAGCAGGCAGATAGGCTTCTCGACCAACTCCATCCTCGCGGTCCCCATGCGGGTGAAAGAACGCTGCGTCGGCGTCATCGAGCTCATCAACAAGAAGGACTCAAGCCCCTACTCGAACGAAGACCTCCAATGGATCGAGATCTTCGCCACCCAGGCCGCGATCGCCATCCAGAACGCGCAGTCCTACCAGCGTCTGAAGGACGAGGTGACGCTCCTGGAGGATCAGATTCAGGACACCCGGGGCTACCATACCGTCATCGGGAAGAGCCCCGTCATCGCCGAGAAGCTCGAGATCGCGAGGCGCGCCGCGGCGTCGAACACCTCGGTGCTGATTCTCGGGGAGAGCGGGGTCGGCAAGGAGCTCTTCGCCGAGCAGATCCACCTCAATTCCCCGCGAAACGGCGGACCCTTCATCCGCGTCAACTGCGCCGCGCTTCCCGAGTACCTGCTTGAGAGCGAGCTTTTCGGCCACGTGAAGGGGGCCTTTACCGACGCGTCGGGCGACCGAAGGGGCCGCTTCGAGCTCGCCGACGGGGGGACGATCTTCCTCGACGAGATCGGCGAGTTCCCCCTGAAGCTCCAGGCAAAGCTCCTGCGAGTCCTTCAGCACCACGTGTTCGAGAAGGTGGGCTCAAGCGACTCGATTCACGTCGACGTCCGAATCATCGCGGCGACGAACAAGGACCTCGAGAAAGCGCTCGCCGACGGGAGCTTTCGGCACGACCTCTACTACCGACTCAACGTGATCCCGATCTACGTTCCCGCGCTTCGCGAGCGGCCCGAGGACATCCCCGATCTCGCCGAGTTCTTCCTGAAGAGAGTCAATCACGACACGAAGAAGCAGATCCGCGGCTTCACCCCCGAGGCGATCGACGCGCTCATGACCTACCAGTGGCCCGGGAACGTTCGGGAGCTCGAAAACGTCGTCGAGCGGGCCGTCGTCATCTGCCGGGGCGACTTCATCCGGCCCGACGATTTGATCTTGAACGCGGGAGAGCGGGCTCGGCAGGACGACTATTACGGCCGCACCCTCAAGGAGGCGGTCAACCTCTTCAAGAAGCATTTTATCCAGCGCATGCTCGAGCAGTACCACTGGAAACAGACCGAGACCTCGCGGGTGCTCGGCGTGCAGCGCACCTACCTGTCGCGGCTGCTCAAAGAGCTCAACATCAAGAAGTAAGGGGAGGAACCATGGCGCGATCGTCGTCCGATCAAACGCCGCGGCAGAGGGTGCTCGATGCCCTCGTCGCGCTCATCCAACGCGGGAGGCTCGTCATTCTCGCCGTGGTCATAGGAGCCATCGTCTTCGTTCTCGTGTACGGAATCTGGTCCCAACTCGCGACCAACCGCGCCGAAACCGCCGCGGGCTTCGCGGAGAGCGCCGAGAAGAGCTATGAGAGCTGGCAGAACGAGACCGACCCGTCGAAAAAGTCCGACCTCGAGAAGACGATCGTGGCGCAGACCAACCAGATCTTCACGACCTACCGAGGCTCGTACGCGGAAGAGCGCGCGCTCTTTATCCGCGGAAGCCTCGCGTACGCCGACAAGGATTGGAAACAGGCCGCCGGGTTCTTCACGAGGATCGCGGATCGCTTTCCGACGAGCTACCTCGCGCCGGTGAGCCTCTCGGACGCCGCCGCCGCCGAAGAGGAGCAGGGGAACCTCGCGGGGGCCATCGCAGACGAGAAGCGCATCACCACCTCCAGCGACATCAGCGCCGAGGTGCCCGAGGCGCTGTTCATGATCGGCCGGCTCTATGAGCGCCAAAACGACGCCACGAACGCCAAAACCTACTACAACGACCTCATCGATCAGTACCCTTCGAGCGGTTGGACAAAGCTCGCGCGGGACCGTATAATCGCGCTGGCAGTGCGATCATGAGGAGCGTACGATGGCGAAGTCCAGCAAGAGGGCGGCGGTCTTCGAGGTCAGGTACTTCGGGCTGATCATCGGCGTCGTCGTCTTTCTCCTGGTCTTCGCCGTCGACCGCGCAACGGACCTCCTGCGCGCCGCGGAGCTCAAGCTCGTCGATCTGCAGTTCGTGCTGAAGGCCCCCGGGACGAAGCGCTCGAGCCTCCAGGTCGGCGTGAGCGTGACGCGGCCCAACCCGAACATCTCTCCGGACATCCTTCTCGTCGGAATCGACCTCAACAGCCTCAACAAGCTCGGGAGATGGCCGTGGCCGAGGTACCGGGAGGCCGATTTCCTGAACGGCTTCACCCGAATCAAGGACCAGAATCAGCGCGAGCGAGCGATTTTCCTCGATATCTTCTATATCGAGCCCGACAGCCTCGCCTACAACGACGGTCTCCTCCTCGACGCGATCAAGCGGAACGGCCGCGTCTTTCTCGAGACGGTGCTCGACGAGGCGGCGCCGCCGAGCGACGAGGCTGCGGAGTACGCGGCTCGCGAAGCCGCTCTCGCGGGGAACTACGGCGAGATTACGAACGTGTCGGGGGATTGGGAGGACATGAGGCCCTTCTTCGGCGTGGAGCCTCCCCTCGAGCCCTACGCCCGAGCGACGCACGGCTACGGGCACGCGAATTTCTTCCAAGATCCGGACGCCGTGTACCGACGCCAGCCGCTCGTCGCGAAGTTCTCGCAGGAGATCGCCGAGATTCCGCTCCAGAGTCTCACCCCGCGGACGGCGATCGATCCGGCGCGCTACCAGCGTCTCGCGTGGACCGACAGCCGGGGCCGTTCCCACCCGATCGCCTATCCGCTCACCGCCTCGTCGATCGCGCGGCTGCAGGCCCTGATGCGCGCACGAGCGCCGATCAAGGTCGTTTCCACGGACAGCTCCGGGAAGGTTACCAAGGGCTACTACGTCGTGGACGAGTACCAGGACCATTTCATTCCCTCGGTGACGCTCTCCCTCGCGCTCGCCTATTTCAACAGGGGACTCGACGACGTCCAGGTTCGCCTCGGAAAGGATATCGTCATCAAGAACCCGCTCCAGTTCGACGCCTCGACCGGATCCTGGAGGCCCTACGAGAAGCTCATCCGGCCTCCGGTCTTCGACAAGAGCGGAAAATTGGTGCGGAAAGGGCTTGCCCGGGTGCTCGCTCGGATACGCATTCCGATCGACTCCGAGGGCCAGATGCTCGTGAACTTCATGGGGCCGCCCTCCTCACCCACGCCGGGAGGACGGCAGACCTTCCCGGTGCGTTCCTTCTACGGCTACGCCTCGGGACGGATCGCCGGGCTCGACCCCGCGACCTGGCCGCCGACGCGCGCCGTTCCCAACAAGATCATCCTCGTCGGGGCGTTCGCCCGGGGGCTTTCCGACGAGAAACCGACGCCCTACGGACTCATGAACGGGGTGGAGATCCACGCGAACGCCCTCAACACTATCGTCATGGACAATTTCCTTAAGACCCTTCCTGAAGGGGGCAACCTCCTGATCCTCGCGATCCTCGTCCTCGCGGTCGCCTTCATGGCTTCGAGGCTCTCGACGATCTGGGCGCTCGGCGCGACGATTCTCATCATCGTCGCGGGGTTCGTCGCGGTGACCGTCGAGTTCGAGGTGTCCTCGGTGACCTTGGACTTCGCCACCCCGGTGATCGCCATGATCTTCACCTTCCTGACGATCGTCGTGTACCGCGTCGTGACCGAGGAGCGCGACAAGCAGCGCATCCGGGACATGTTCGGCAAGTACGTCAACTCGGCGGTGGTCGACCAGATTCTCGAGAATCCTCCCGAGCTCGGCGGGGTGGACAAGGAGCTCACCGTCTTCTTCTCCGACATCAGGGGGTTCACCTCCCTCTCGGAGCGCATGACGCCCCAGGAACTTGTGAACCATTTGAACGTCTATTTAAG
>JASHNV010000094.1 GCA_030041455.1 Spirochaetia bacterium | reverse complement strand
CGAAAGGGCCTTGGCTTGCGTAGAGAGTCCCGACCTTGATTTCCTTGGGTACGCCGGAGCCGGCCTGGCCGCCGCAGCCGGCGAGGACGATCGCGACGGCGATCGCCGGGATGGCCAAAAAGCCTCCGCGTAGCTGGAAATGACGGCGCGGGACGATGGAAGCGCCCGTTCGTCGGGGAGAAAGTCTGTCGTTCATGGATAACCACCTTAACTAGAGTGTCTTTGAAAATCCGCGAAGTATGGTAAATGATCCTGCCTTTTTGCGCAAGGACAGGCGCGTTTTGACCGACTATCCCGAGAACGAAGCCGCGTCCCTTCCGCGCCGGGTCTCCCGCGGGCGGAGATTCCGAAGACTATCGCAGACGACTCGAAGGGAGGATGGGGACCACCAGGCGGCCTCGCCTGGGCGCCTCGAGGATCGGCCGCAGATTCGGGGCGCGGTCACGTCGGAGGCGTCTCTCCGTGAGGCTCCTGGAGCACCCTCATCGCCATGGCGCGGGACCACCAGAGATTCCTGCGTTGCGCCGCCAGCTTGGAGAGGTCGAAAACCCACGACGACTCGACGACATCCAGGATTCGGATGTAGACCGCGATGGCGAGGTCGAAGGGATGCCGAAACCTCTCGTCGTTGTCTTCGCAGTCAAGGAGGCTCAGCGCCCTGTCGCGGACGAGCCGCTCCTCCGCCTCCGACGTTATCTGCTCCGCGAGCTTCCGCGCGCCGACGGTCTTGAACAGAGCCTCGTCGAAGGATTTCGGCGAGTCGACGATACCCAGCTCCAGCGAAAAAAGCGGACCCTCGATAGTCGCAAGCAGCTCAGGTGAGATCATACACATATCTCTGCGACACCACGTCCGACGCTCTCCCGAACGGACCGGGAACCTCGTCGATCCGGTGAAGGTACTCGCCTAAGTCGCCCCAGGCGCTCGCCACGAACACGAGGCTTCGGCCGTCTGAAGGGGGCGCTTCAATCGCGGCGACGAGGCCTAGATGCGCAAGGCGTCCCGCTCCGTCTCGGTACACGACGACGTCTCCCGGCCGCCAATCGAGGGGACACCAGGCTCGTCGTCGGTAGCCGTCGTCCTCGAGGATCCCCTCGACGTCCGTCTCGTCGACGATCGCCGTTCTCCTTGAGGCGAAGGCGAGCCCGAAGCAGTTATAAGCGGTCGAAGCGGAGAGAGGCGTCGCGTTGGGGAATCGACCCAGCAACGCTTTCATGCGACTCTCGATGAGGCTCGGCTGCTGCTCGGGACGCGGGACGTTGCTTATCCATCGTCCTTTTCGAGTCTCCAGCTTCAGGGCGAGAGGATCCCCCGAGCCGCCGAAATCGAGTGCAACGTCCACGCTCATCTCCTTCCGAAAGGGGTCGACGGCGCCGTCTCGTCGGCCCCAGCCGGAAAATCCGGCTCGTCGAGATAGCGGCCGCACAAGCGCCGCACGTCCGCTTCCTCCCGCGGGAGCCCTCGAAGCCCTTCATCTCATCGCCCGGGATTCGGCCTGCCCGCCGCTCGGGCGGACAGGCCGCGTTTTTCGGAAGCTTTCCTCGTTCATCACGTATGACGCCCGGATCGGTCCGCCGGATTCAAGGGCACGAGGCATGCCGCACGGACGATGAACGCGAGGCGCTCCGAGGCCCGATGGTATCCCATGATCGCCTGCTCGCCGCGAGATTCAAGCCCGATCGCGCGACTCTTCGGAGGGTCGTCGACTTCAGGCCGGATGGAGTGAAAACCGTTCTCCGCGGCATTCGGATCCGATTCGTCGCGGCGGAAGCACGGGCGGAGTCTTGGGGCGTTTCAAGGGGGCTGGCTCGGTCGTGACCTTCCGGCCCTTCCTACATGGGAGATCGGCCATCGGTACCGCTTCCCGACTCGACGTCGACCCACCGTGGTGTGGCGAGGCGGCACCACGCTATCGTCCTGGATCTTGGGGATCCCCCGGGTCTCCGGACGGCTATCATGTGACGGCGATACGACGGAATCGAACCTGTCGGCCCCAGCTCGCGATCGGGGAGGACCGCACAGGATACCGAGCGTTGACTCTCCCGACTGTTCGTGCAAGCCTCTACGTGGGCCCGCCGCAAAGGAGAAGCGACTCGATGCGCGATCGCAAAACCGAATCTCGGGTATTCTTCGACGAGCTCTCTCCAAAATACGATCATCATTTCTACGGTCGACACGGCCGAGCGCAATACCGGCGTGTTGTCGCCATCGTCGGAGCCTGGAGCTACAGCTCCGTCCTCGATGTCGGGTGCGGCGTAGGAACCATGCTGAAGATGCTGGAGCTCCCGACCGTCAAGCTCGCCGGCGTGGACATTTCGGGCGGCATGATCGATCAAGCAAAGAAGCGACTCGGAGAGGAGGCCGATCTTCGGGTCGGCGACTCGGAGAACCTTCCGTGGGACGCTCGGAGATTCGATCTCGTGGTGTGCACGGACTCCTTCCACCACTACCCGAATCCGGGAAAGGCCCTTTCGGAAATGCGCCGGGTCTTGAAACCGGGAGGTCATGTCGTCATAGCCGACGTCTGGGTGCCGTTCCCCTTGCGACAGCTCGGGAATTGGATGACGAAATTCGGCAGGGAAGGCGACGTTCGAGTCTACGCGGAATCCGAGCTCAAGAAGCTGTCGCAGGACGCCGGATTCATCGAGTTCAAGCGGTCGTTCGTAAGCTTCAGCGCCATCGTCGTCCAGGCTCAAGCCAAATAACGACCGCCTCGTCGAAGACGCCGAGCGAGGGTGCTCGCTTCCCGGTCCTCCGAATGAGAGACTGCCGCGCTGAAATGTTCAGCTTCCCTCTGCTATTCCTTTCCCGGCGATCTTGAGCTCTTCTTCGCCTTCGGTTTCAATTGGAGACGGCTCAACGCTCTCGCGATGTCTTTTTTGTTCTTCTTTCCTTCCGCAACATTCATCATGAGGCTGTAGAGCGTCTCTTCGGGATCATGCAGCTCAATCCCGTTCAAATCCAGGAACACGACCGCCGCGGCAAGCGCCGTCCGTTTGTTCCCATCCAGAAACGGGTGATTTTGGCAGATGTGGAAGGCGTACGCGGCTGCCGGTTCGAAAATTCCATCATGAAGATATCTTCCTTCAAAAGCAGCCGAAGGCATCGCGAGCGCCGAGCTCAGGAGCCCAAGGTCCCGTACCCCGAGCTGCCGCCGTATCTGCGAATCTGGTCTTGAAGAATGACGAGAGTTTCCGCCAGCGTGAGAAAGCGGGCCTTCAAGGCGGGCTACTGACCAAGTTTCCTGAGGACCGAGCCATGCTTGCGATTAATTCGTTCCAGGCTTTCCAGGAGACTTGCCTCGGCGGACGGCGCTCGCTGCGGCGAGATGATGATGCTCTTCCCGTCGGTTGTCACCTCCAGAGGCGTATCCATGTGGACATTGAGAACCTCAAGGAGAGCCTTATCCAGTACCAAGGCGGCGCTGTTGCCGTGCCGGGTGAGCTTCTTTGTCATGAGCTCACAGTATTCACGACGTGTATCCGCGGTCAAGCCCGACGTCGATTGCCGGTATCGGTGTCGGGCCGACGGCGGACGACGGTCGTTCGTCTCACCTACCCATGCGCCGTGAAGGACTGCGAAACGACGGCGTTGAACGAGTCGGCGACTCGCAGAGCTTCCCGTAGGGTGTCAAAAGATTCGATCTCGAGGTATGCACGGACTCCTTCCGTCGCTACCCGAATCCGAGAAAGGCCCTCTCGGAAATACACCACGTCGTGAAACCGGAAGATCATGTCGTCTTCGCAGACGTCCAGGTGTTGTTCCCCTTGCGACAGGTCGGGAATTGGATGACGAAATTCGGTGGGGAAGGCGACGTTCGAGTCTATTCGGAATCCGAGCTCGAGAGACTGTCGCAGGACGCCGGATTCATCGAGTTCTCGCGATCGTTCGTACGCTTCAGCGCCATCGTCGTTCAGGCCCGAGCCCTCACATAGCGACCATTCGGTCGACTTTCCGAGCGGCGTTCGGAAACTGCGATCATGGATGCGAGTTCCACGCCGAAAAAACAAATTCCGACTCGGTCAAAAAGGGGAGCTCATGAGGGAATTGTGCTTTTTGGTTGGAATGTGCGCATTACTGTACTGTAAGAGGCGAACCGTGCGGTTCTTGCGCCCCCGCGAATGGACTGCGCAGTCAAAAGGACTACGAAATTGTTCTCAGGACAGATCGGATAGGTGATGTTCGCAGCGGGCATAGCCGAGTTCGGATCGCCAGGCGTCAATGCAGCACCGAACACAATCGTCCTGCCGTTGACGCTTGCAGGGTGGGGCATGGTCGGCGGGGGAATCGCGTTGCTCGCAGAGAGAGCGCTTACCACGCGTTCTGTCGCGCGATACGTGGCATTCTCGGTTGGAATGGCTGGTTCCTCATTAGGTTGCGTTTTAACGAAATACCCCCCCCCGGAGTATCAGATCGCCTACACGTGCTTGCGCGCCGCCCTCCTTTGTCGTAAAGTTCTCGATACGGGAGCTTCACAGCGTATGGAAATCGAAATCCTCTACCTTGAAGGGTGCCCGAACTTTGGCCCCACGCTCGACCTAGTTCGCGAAGCGGTATCCGAGACCAACATCACCGCCACTGTCCGCAGTCTTCCAATCAACGGCCTCGGTGAAGCCGCCGAACATCGATTCCTTGGTTCCCCGAGCGTTCAGATCGACGGACTCGATATCGAGCCGAGTCGAAGGGGAGACGGTCCTTTCTACGGATGTCGACTCTACCGGTCGAGAGAGTCGATGAGCGGAACCCCTCCGCTCGAGATGATTCGCGAGGCCCTGATTTCAGCCTCGAAAGAGAGGCGGGAGCCGGGGAAGACTTAGGCGAGAGTTATCTGCTTACGTTTAACGGAGTTTGCCTTTCCTTCTGAGTCGCCTTAAGTCCTCGCGCGATTGCTTTTTCTTGGCGGCTTTGTTGGCGTCAGCCACATAGTCGATGTGATCCAGCGCTGGCGGGAAGCGAAACGAAAAGAAGGTTTGACGATTCGCATTGGTATCCGCAAGATCGCCCGAAGTAATGATGTCCATCCCGATCAAGACATCCGCGCCTTGAATGTTCACTGCCTCGGTTGCATTTACGTCCAACACCGCGAGACCATTGGGAAGCAACACGTCAACCTTGTAGACAGGGCAGTCGGCAGTAGAATTGCCGAAATGAACGGTCGCGACTGAAAAAGGCTTCAAGCCGAGTCTTGCGACAACGCGAGGCGAAATTGCCGTCTGGCTAGCTCCGGTATCCCAGATAGCGGAAAACCCTTCGGCCTGAGCTGTGGCGGGGGCAAGACTGACTGCTTGGCGCACACGAACGTTGTTTCGGAGAACACGAGGCTATTCCGGGAGATACGGTCGTGAACGCGTTGAAGTCGTTCGGACCCGGTGGAGTGGCCCTCATTTGCTACGCAAAGATGGCTCGGGAGTGATAGTCCACAATGGTTTGATCAAGAGGAAGACACTGTTTCACGAAGTAGGTGCCGAGCGCCTCAGCGGCGACGCTCTCAAGGGCCTTCGCTTCGGTAGGAAAGAATCCCTTCACATTTCGCCCTTGGATGACCACGAACTCCGATTTGTGACTGGATAGAAATTCTTCGAGGTGCTCCTTGTGGACACTGTATTCGGTCTCTAACATAGGTTCACCGCCTTTGGTATCGACAAAGAAGTCTATCACGCTGAGCCTTGCCGTGGAGACCGATCTCCCCCCGTCGACACTTCTTGACTTCGATTTGTAGGCTCTAGGTAGGCGACCCCGAGGTCGGGGTCCTCATCACCTACTCGGAAAGGACTTAGGAAGCTATAGCAGGGGAAGGACTCGAACCTTCGACCTCCGGGTTATGAGCCCGACGAGCTGCCAACTGCTCTACCCTGCGTCGATGGGAAGAAGTATAGCCAGGAACCGCCGGAAAGTCAACACGGGCTTCGATCCTCCTGTCCGCTAGCCGCGGCCGTATGCTCGATCCGCCGCGAGAGCCTTTCGGTAGAGCCCGAGCAGGATCGCGAACCCGGCGAGGAGCAGCGGGATGACGAGGAACGCGGTCCAAGCGTCGGAGAAGAGAAGGAAGTCGTAGCACCCGTGAATCAACACCGCGTAGAGGAGGCCGCGTCCGAACAGCGGACGCTCGGCGAACTTCGATACGCCGACGTAGTAGCC
>JASHNV010000093.1 GCA_030041455.1 Spirochaetia bacterium | reverse complement strand
CCCGGTGTCGGCCCCTCTCGTACCGCGGCGACTCCGCCCGCGCGGAAGTGGACCGGCGCCGGCGCCTCGACCGTCAAGCCGTAGAGGCCGCCGTCCGAGCTGATCCCCATGGCCTGACTCGGTGTCGCGCAGACGTCGACGAAGTAGTCTCCGCTTCGAGGCACGAGCCCCTGATAGTCGACCGCGCCGAGCCGAGAGCTCGTCAGCTCATGATTCGTCGATGCGTCGGACAACCGAAGCTCGACCGCCCCGGGGGCGGAGTCGACGCGGAGCATGAGGAGCTGCCCCGCGGACAGGCTCACCACGTAGCGGTCGGTGCCGCCCGGGTCGAGGTCGCCGCCGACGACGAGCCGCGTCGACCCGACGGGGAACGTCAGGCGGGCGGGGGCCTTGGCTGTCGCCTGCCCGAACGCGGCGCTCGCCGATGCGAGGGTCAAGAGAAGAGCCTGGAGCGTGCGCGCCGAACGAAACGTCATAGGTGTTCGAGGAGCTGCATGGTTTCACCTCGTTCCTTCTTCGCTCGGGCCACGATAGCGCGCCGGCCTGGGCGAGTCAACGCGATCCTGGCCTGTCTCCGTCTCTTTCGAGCGATCGGAGCGGCTCCTGGTCGACTCACCCACGACGCGCTTCCGGGCGACCGGGGCCCGCCCTCGGGCGAGCTTCGCGCCTCAAGACGCGCCGAGCCCTGATTTCTCCGGCCGGAGGAAGGCCCCGCGAGGGAGCCTCGCTTATTTGAGCGCGAGGGAGGGCCGCTTCATCTTCTTTCCATCGGAGGTCCGGAAGGGATTCCTCTCGTTCTTCAGATACGCGCGGTAGGTCGTGCAGGCCTCATAGTAGCCGCCCGGGCCGCGATAGGTCGCCGAGTCGTCGCAGCGGTAGAGCTCGAGAAGCTCCGGGAAGAGCGGCGAAGACATGACCTCCTGGGTGCGATAGCGCGCGAGCCGGGAGATGAAGGCGGGAAGCATGTGCTGGCGCACGAGAAAGCAGACCTCCGAGACGAGGCGAGCCTCGAAGCCTATGCGCGTGAGGAAGGCGTTCGCGATCGCGGCGCCGATCTCGGCATGGCCGTCGAACATGCGGCCCGCAGCCGGGCGGGCGAGCGGCTTGCCGCTGTCGTGGAACAGCAGGCCGAGGGAGAGCCTGAGGTCCGGGGTCTTGCGATAGGCGAAGGTCTCGAGGGTGTGCTCCCACGCGTTTCCCTCGGGATGGTGGGCCTTGCTTTGGGCGGTGCCGTCGAGCCGGTCGAGCTCGGGCCAGTGGACCCGGACGAATCCGCTTTCCTTCAGCACGACGAACCCCGCCTTCGGATTCAAGCCGGTGAGCAGGAGCTCGAGGAGGCGGCGCTGTCCGGCCTCCGACATCTCGGCGCCCGTCGGGGGCGGCTCGAGGGCGAGCCCGTCCGCCGCGTAGGGGTAGCGCGCGACAAGGATGGCGGCGTCGGCGATCGTCTGCCAGCCCCCCTCCCGGACGTCCGCGCGATCGTCGGCGAGCGAAAGCGCGCTCGCGCGAAGGGCGCGGTAGATCGAGCGGGGATCGAGGAACTTCCTTCCGAGGTGATCGTAATAGAGATTCAAGACCGGGAACGGGCTCGCGTGAGGCAGCTTCAACGAGTCGACACATTGGAAGTAGATCGCTCCCGACGGCGTCGCGAGGCGCGCGTCCGCCCACTCGGTTCCCGGGTAGTCGAGCTCGGCGAAGGCCTTCGCGAGATCGACAAGGGTGGCCTCCGTGGCGGTGAGCAGGAGGCGCGGCGCGGGAACCCGGAAGTAGGCATCGAGCGCGGAGAAGCCGGAAAGGTACACCGGACCTTGGACCTGTTCGAGGTAGCCCGTGAGCGCGTTCACGCCCGTAAGGATATCCTCGCGCGCGCGATTTTGTCCATCGGAGCGTTTTCGTGGTATCTTAGCGGGAGCGGATCGAGGGGGTTCGAGATGATTCCAAAGGACGGGAACGGCTCCGCCTACGCGGTGCTCGGGGGAGGCTGCTTCTGGTGCCTCGAGGCGCTCTATGTCACGGTGCCCGGCGTCAAGTCGGTGACGTCGGGCTACGCGGGGGGAACGGTGCCGGATCCGAGCTATGAGCAGGTCTGCACCGGGCGCACGAACCACGCTGAAGTGGTCATGATCGAGTACGACCCGGCGAAGCTTCGCTACTCGGACATTCTCGCGGGGTTCTGGAAGGCGCACGACCCGACGACGCCGGATCGCCAGGGGGCGGACGTCGGAACCCAGTACCGCTCGATCATCCTCTATACGACCGAGGAGCAGAAGGCCGCCGCGGAACGGTCCATCCAGGAGGCGTCCGGGCGATTCCGCCGACCGATCGTGACGCAGGTCGTGCCGCTTGAGGCGTTCTACCGGGCCGAGGACTACCACCAGCGCTACTTCGAGAAGAATCCCGGGGCGGGCTATTGCCGCGCCGTGATCGCCCCAAAGTTACAGAAGTTCAGCTTCGAGGCTCCGCGCCTCGCCTGAGACGGCCTTTCAAGCGGCCTGTCGGCAGGCGACGGCCGTGTGCGGGCACCGCGTCGGAGCCGTCAACATCACGGACGGGCCTCCGCGACCGCGCCCAGGCGCCTCGAAGCCGAACGCGATCGCCTGAGACGTCGGACATGGTGACGAGCGAAGCGAGCCCCCTCGTGAGCTCCTCTGCGATCGGAAACGTCGGATTCAGGCGACGTCGACCGTAGCCGAATCCCGAAGCGAGGTGAGAGACCCGAAGCTACCTTGCACGCCGCGGGAGAATCGGCCGCTCGGGGCGTATCCGGGGTGAGTCTCAGTCCACTCGGACCTCAGGAGAAGACCTGAAGGGAGCGGACCGGGTACCCGGAGATCGGTTCGGCGACGCGAGCGATCGATACGAAAGCAGCCTCTTCCTTGATTCCAGGGTCGATTCGCGCGCAGACTTTGGGAAGCGGCCGACAGGTGTCCTCTCGCGCGCCGCGTTGGAGCCCGCGGATCGGGAACGAGACCGCTCTCGCGGGGCTTGGCACGCGGAATCGGCGCGCGGCTTAAGAAGATATTTTGAGGGTTCTTGTCGCGCCGGAGCGGCGTCCGTCCGAGCGCCC
>JASHNV010000092.1 GCA_030041455.1 Spirochaetia bacterium | reverse complement strand
GGCAAGAGCGGCGAAGAGGCCAAGATGAAGCTCCTCGGGTGGTTCGACGGCTACCTCAGCAAGCCCGTGAAGAAAGGGCCGCTCTTCGATACGGTCTACCGCGCGCTCCGCCAGGTGACGGACCTCCAGCCGGTGGAGGAGACGGCGAGGCAGGAGCCGCCCCCTTCGCCCCCGGCGGCCGGGAGCCGCGTGCTCGTCGCGGAGGACCACGAGGTGAACCGCTTTCTCTTCCAGACCATTCTCGCGAGCCTCGGCTACTCTCCGGTGCTCGCGGCGAACGGCCGCGAGGCGATTGAGGCGGTCGAGGCCGCCCTCGCGCGCCGGGAGCCCTTCGCGCTGATCTTCATGGACGTGCAGATGCCGGAGATGAACGGCTACGACGCGACGCGGAGGATCAGGTCGCTCGGCGTGACGACTCCGATCGTCGCGGTCACCGCGAGCACGGCGAAGGAGGGCCGCGAGCTCTGCATCCGGGCCGGCATGACGGATTTTCTCATGAAACCGTTCAAGAAGCGCGACCTCGTGCCGGTCCTCGAGCGCTGGATCGCGCCGAGACAGGCTCCCTCGGCGGGAGGGGCGGACGGGCGGGCGGCGGGCCGAGTCTTCGACTACGAGGAAGCGGTCGCGACCTTCCTCGGCAACGCCGCCACGGTCCGGCGCCTGCTCGGCACCTTCGTGACGAAGGTCGAGGGACAGATCGAGCGCATCCGCGAAGGCCTCAGCCGCGCCGATTTCCCCCTCCTCCGCGAGGAGGCGCATTCCATCAAGGGAAGCGGACGCAACCTCCAGATGGAGACGCTCGGCGACGCCGCGGGGGAGCTCGAGGCCGCCGCGGCGGAGCGGAGCGCCGAGCGGGCGGCGGCCGGGGTCCGTCGCCTCGAGGCCGCCTTCGCCGAGGTCAAGGAGGCGGTCGCCGACGCCCTCAAGGCGTAGGAGACCGCCTTTGCACCGACTATGGCGTCGTTCTCCCGCTTCTCGATGCGTGGTGTCTCGGACGAGATCGTCGGCTTAGCGGCTTTCTACGTTTCAAAAGATCGTGCGGCGTGAGGTTCGCGGGGAAAGCCTCCGCAGGGCTTCGCGTCCCTCGGCGGCCGGCAAGCGCGTGAACACGTAGCAGAGGGCGGCAGGGCTCAAGCCCGTTCTCCTTCGCGGGTGATGACGGGGCTCTCGAGGGCGGCACGTGCGCGGGCCCCTGCAGGGCGCCATGGAAGACCCAGTTGGAGCGGCCGATGACAAACGGCCCGATCGGCCCCGGCGGGGGAATCCTCACGCTTGGATGAGCCGTCGAGCGGCGAGGAAGGCCGCTCACGGCACGGTTGACCTTCTTCAGGCACCGTCCGCGATTAGGCGAGGTCGTAGCGATCCAGGTTCATCACCTTGCTCCAGGCACGGACAAAGTCCCTCACGAACCTCTCCGTGGAATCGTCCGACGCGTAGACTTCGGCGACGGCCCGGAGCTCGGAGTTCGAACCGAAGACGAGATCGACGCGTGTGCCGGTCCATGTGACCTCGCCCGTTTTGCGATCGCGCCCCTCGAATAGATCGGCGGCGTCCGATACCGGCTTCCACTCCGTAGCCATGTCGAGCAGGTTCGCGAAGAAGTCGTTGGTGAGCGTCTCGGGACGCCTGGTAAAGACGCCGTGCTTGGACTGCCCGACGTTGGCGTTCAGGGCGCGCATGCCGCCGATCAGAACCGTCATCTCGGGAACAGTCAACGTCATCAACTGCGCCCGGTCCACGAGGAGCTCCTCCGCCGGTACCCGCACTCCCTTCCGCTGATAGTTGCGGAAGCCGTCCGCGACCGGCTCAAGCACGGCGAACGATGCCGCGTCGGTTCGCTCCTGCGAGGCGTCCATGCGTCCCGGCGCGAAGGGGACCCTCGCGTCGTGCCCCGCTCTTTTTGCGGCCTCCTCGACCGCCGCGCAGCCGCCGAGAACGATCAGGTCGGCGAGCGAGACCCTTTTCCCGCCGGACTGAGCGCCGTTGAAATCCTTCTGGACGGCTTCCAGCTTCTTCAGGGCCTTCGCCAGCTCGGCGGGCTCGTTCGCTTCCCAGTCCTTCTGCGGCGCAAGGCGAACGCGAGCGCCGTTGGCCCCGCCGCGCTTGTCGCTCGCGCGGAACGTCGCTGCCGCCGCCCACGCCGTCGAGACCAGCCGGGAGACGGTGAGCCCCGATGCTAGGATTTTGGCCTTCAGCGAGGCGGCGTCCTCGGCGTCGATCAACGGGTGGTCGACCGCGGGTACGGGATCCTGCCAGATAAGCGCCTCGGCGGGGACCTCCGGACCGAGATAGCGCGCGCGGGGGCCCATGTCGCGGTGCGTCAGCTTGAACCACGCCCGGGCGAAGGCGTCCGCGAACTGATCCGGGTTCTCCATGAAGCGCCGCGAAATCCGCTCGTAGGAGGGGTCGAACCGAAGCGCGAGGTCGGTGGTCAGCATGGAAGGCGCGTGACGCTTGGACGGATCTCGGGCATCCGGCACCATGCCGGCGGCCGCGCCCTGCTTCGGTCGCCACTGATGGGCGCCGGCCGGACTTTTCGTCAATTCCCACTCGTAGCCGAGCAGGTTCCGGAAGAAGTCGCCGCCCCACTTCGTCGGGGTCCTGGTCCACGTCACTTCCAGGCCGCTTCCGATCGCGTCGCCGCCCTTGCCGCTGCGGAAGCTGCTCTTCCAGCCGAGGCCTTGCTCCTCGATGCCGGCCGCTTCGGGCTCGGGCCCGACGTGCGACGCCGGGCCGGCGCCGTGGGTTTTACCGAACGAATGGCCGCCCGCGATGAGCGCGACGGTCTCTTCGTCGTTCATCGCCATGCGGGCGAAGGTCTCGCGGACATCCCGGGCCGCCGCGACCGGATCCGGATTGCCGTTGGGGCCTTCGGGGTTGACGTAGATCAGGCCCATCTGCACGGCGGCGAGCGGCTTTTCGAGGTTCCGGTCGCCGGAGTAGCGCTTGTCGTCGAGCCATGTGTCCTCGGAGCCCCAGTAGATTTCCTTCTCCGGTTCCCAGACGTCCTCGCGCCCGCCGGCGAAGCCGAAGGTCTTGAAGCCCATCGACTCCAGGGCGACGTTTCCGGCGAGGATCATCAGGTCCGCCCACGAGATTTTGCGGCCGTACTTCCGCTTGATCGGCCAGAGGAGCCGGCGCGCTTTGTCGAGGTTGATGTTATCGGGCCAGCTGTTGAGGGGAGCGAAGCGCTGGCCGCCGCCGCCCGCGCCGCCCCTGCCGTCGCCGGTCCGGTAGGTGCCGGCGCTGTGCCACGCCATGCGGATGAACAGCGGACCGTAGTGGCCGAAATCCGCCGGCCACCAGTCCTGGGACTTCGTCATCAGCTCGCGGAGATCGTTCTTCACGGCGCTGAGGTCGAGGCTCTTGAACTCCTCGGCGTACTTGAAATCTCCGCCCATCGGGTTCGACTCGGGGGAATGCTGGCGCAGGATGTCGAGCCGCAGCCGGTTCGGCCACCAGTCGCGGTTCGACATGCCGCCGCCTGCGGCGTGGTCGGACGAGCGCTTCGATTCGCTTGACACGGTCTTCTCCTCTCGTGACCCGCAGCCGCGTGCAGGTGGACAGCTCGGGCGTCCGAGGTCCAGCCTATTCTCCGGGTGCGCGGCGGCGCTCCCCTTTCTCAATGCACGGCGGCTTGCGTGTTCCTCGCAGGTAGGGGGACGGAGCCCCTTACGGCACGATATTCGGAACGATTCTTAATTATTGGGCACAAAGGGGAAACCGTCAAGCCCTCTTCGCGCACTTCGGGCATAGTCCATAGAACTCGACGGCGTGCCGGTGTACTTCGAAGCCCTCGGAGGTCGGAATCCGCAGCTCAAGGCCGGGCTCGACGGGGAGGTCCAGGTCGATGATCGCGTCGCAGCGTTCGCAGATGAAATGGTAGTGTTCGGTGACGTTCGCGTCGAGGCGGTCGAAGGTGCTGCCGAAGGCGATTCTACCGATCAGGCCCTGCTGGACGAGAATGCCGATGTTTCGATAGATGGTTCCGATGCTGAGGTTGGGGAACTCCCTCTTCAGCTTTTCGAAGAGCCAATTCGCGGTGGGATGGGCGTCCGTCGACCTCAGCAGAGCGAGAATTCGCTCGCGCTGCTTGCTTCGCCGGTAGGGCGGGCGCCTGTCGGACTGCTTGCGGTTCGTTGCCATGGAGGTAAGTAATCTTATCCGAGTCCGATCGGGACTGCAATCCGCGGAAAATGAGGCGCATCGAGGTCCGTACGGCGGCTTTTCGACGGACACTAATGCGTCGGCGTAATACCGTAGTGGAATTACACGACAGCAGGAAGCGGAAATGAGCGGGACGACACGAGCGGGGACCAGAGTGGACGGAAAGGAGAATCCTCGTATTCCTATGCGACAGGCCTTCATCGGCTCGATTCGCGCTCCTCGTCCGAGGCAACTCCCGACGGATCACGACCATGTTGGCGGCCTTACGGCTCGATCCACGAATATCAGCATGATCGACCGCCGTCGAAAATCTGCCCGGTCTTCGCTCGGGTCGTCTCCACGATTTCCCATTCCAGGAGCTCGTGAAGAAAAAAACCAAGGTCGGAGTTGACAGTTCACATCCTATCAGGGAATAAGATTACCCCCAGACCTTTCTTTAGCCTTGCCGTTACCGGAACCTGGAGAATCATTTTTCGCTACGATCGACCGGCCAATGCCGCCACCGACCTTGACGTGATTGATTACCATTAGGAGGCCATGTATGCCCATGAAAAGCCCTCCTCACTCGGGGGACCTCATCAGAACCGAGATTATCGAGACGCTCGACCTCAGCGTCTCGAAAGCGGCGGATATCCTCGAAGTACGTCGCGCTACTCTTTCCGATCTCCTCCACGGAAAGACCGCGCTAACTCCCGACATGGCGCTGCGCATCGAGAAGGCGTTCGGTCCCGACATGGGCCATCTTCTCCGTATGCAGCTCGCCTACGACATCGCGAAGACACGAGAGCGCACGAAAAACATGTCGATCAAGCGGTTCATCCCTGCTTGAACTGGCCGGTCGTGGGGCTTGCGGATGAAGGTGCTCGCCCTCGCCTCGAGGCCTCGAATCACGTCGTTGGGATCGGAGAGGGGTGATCACAGAGACGCGGGGAAGGTCCTTCAGCCGCTTGCGGGCGCGATGGGCCCGCGGAGCTCGTAGCCGTCGTCCGCGGCATGACGATGTCGCCTGAGCACGACTCTGGGCGGCTCGACGGCAAGGAGCTCGACCGCCTGCCTCGGTCGCGGGCCTCGGTCACGCCGTAGTCCCCTCCTCGACGAATGCCCCTTGAGCCGCCCGCGTCCGGCAGTCCTCGACATGAAAATCCTGGCTCCCCGGCGGGCCGCTCATCCATGGGTGATCTGGCCGATGAGCTTCAGGAAGGCCTCCGCGGCCTGCGGGTCGAAGTGCGTGCCGACCCCGGCGCGAATCTGCTCCGCCACCCG
>JASHNV010000091.1 GCA_030041455.1 Spirochaetia bacterium | reverse complement strand
AGCACGACCGCGAACCCGCTCGATATCGAGACGATGCGCGCGAGCACCGACCCGGTTACCGAAAGGGCGCCGTTCATGCCCCATGCCCAGGGAAGCAGGCTGCGCCGATTCGCCGAGAGGCTGTCGAGCCCGGTCGGGAAGGGAATGCCGAGGCAGAAGGCCGCGGGGGCGATGAAGACCGTCGACAGGAGAATCTTCACGACGAGCGGGAGCCCGAGGGTCGCGTTCAAGATCGGCGAGAGGAGAAAGATGTAGAAGAGCATCGAGAGCGCGATGCCTCCCGCGGCAAGCCACACGCGGCCGGCGCGGCCCATCTTGAAGCGGCCGCTTGAGACGGCGCCGATTCCCGAGGCGATGAGCATCGTCGTGATGACGATCGAGGAGGAGTAGATGGGGTCGGCGAGAAAGAAGGTGAAGCGCTGGATGAGGTAAATCTCCGCCATCATGTAGCCGAAACCGAGGGCGCCGTAGTAGAGGATCACGCCGAGGGTGCCCCGTCTGCGGCTGAAGATCGCCTTCCACCGCCCGGCCATCGGAATGACGATGATGAGAATCCCGAAAATCGCCGACTGGAGGAGGGTCCCGAGCAGGAGCAGCTGGCCCCAGATCTCGGGGATCTGGCCGATGTGCCTCGCCATCCTGGGAGCGCTCGACGTTTTCAGGTAGGCCGTGTAGTAGGGGCGGTTGTCGGTCGCGGGCCGTATGTCGAAGACGTACTTCTTGTAGAGCTCGTTCTGCCTGCCTGAAAGCAGCCACTTGAGGGCGTAGTGGTAGAGGTCGGTCGGAACGAGGGAGGTGCCCGCCTCGTCGGCCCCGCTCCTTCCCGCGGCCGCCGCGGCGGCGAGGCCGGGAGCGTTCTGCGGCGTGATGAGATCGTCCGAATCGTCCCCGCCGGCCGCGCTCGCCTGCCCCGGGGCGCCCTGGGACGCGACGGCCTCGTCCGACTCGTCCGTGCCCGCCGGGCTCGCCGCGACCGACGCCTGCCCGGCCCCGGGGTCGGCTCCGGCGGGCGGCGTCGAATCCGCGAGGGCGGGCTCCGTCCGCCGATCGCTGTACAGGCTCTCGTAGCCTGCGAGGATCTTCGCGAAGCTCTTCCCGGGAGGATCGGGCATCCCGGGATAGTAGCTCGCGTTGAACGACATGCGGTCGGTGAAATCGCGCAACCGCGCGATCTGCGTCGCGGTGAAGTCGGAGTTCTTCACGAGGACGGTCGCCGTCGAGAGGAGGAGGTCGAAGGAGAAGATCCGGTTCTCCGGGTCCCGCACCCCCGCCCGCTTCAGCGCCGCGACGACCGTCGTGAGCAGCTTCGGAACGTTTTGGGGCGGATCGACCGTATTCCAAACGGTGATCGAGAGGATGCCGTTCGGCTTCAGGCTCTTCAGATAGTCGTCGATGCCCTCGACCGTGTAGACGTAGTTCTCGTTGATCGGGTAGCCGCCGGTCTGGGAGAGCCCGATCGAGTCGATAAGGCTGATCTCGACGAGATCGTAGCGCCTCGAGGTCGAGGCGGTGTAGGCGCGCGGCTCGGCGCCGATCACGCGCACCCGCGGATCGCGGAGGATGTCGCCGGTGTAGCGCCTGAAGTAGGGGACGTCCCTGAGCATATGGATGAGGTCCGGATCGGGCTCGACCACGTCGACCCGCGTCGCGCCGTGGTAGAGGGCGGTGAACACGCCGACCGCCCCGCCGAGCTTCAACAGGAGCACGTGCGGCCGGTGGAGCAGAAGGTAGGGCGCGGACATCGGCAGATAATCGATGTACTGCTCCTCGCGCGGAGCGAGCTTCCGCATGACGCCGATCGGCCCGCCGCCGTCGATGTAGAGCCCGAGGAACGCGTTCTCGGGCATCGCGGCGAGATTCAGTGAGGCGTTGTCGCTCAGGCCCGGAGCGAAGTGGAAGTAGGAGCTCCGGTAGACCTGCATCTCGCCCGCGGGGCTGTAGGAGTGGTAGACCTCCTTCGCGTCGGGAAACCGGCGCGCGTAGCTGATCGGCTTGAACTCCGAGACGTGGACCTTGCCCCACAGTTCGACCGCTCCGAACGAAACGGCGCAGAGGAGGAGACAGGCCACGGCCTTGCCGATGCTCAACGAGAAGCTCTCGCTTCGAGCGCTCCACGTCACGGCGCAGAAGAGCGCCGTGACGGTCGCGAGGAGGAGAAGCGGAAGGATGAGCTTGCCGGGCGGGAGCAGGAACATGAGGAGGAGGATGACGAAGCCGCCGAGGCCCGAGCCGACCATGTTCCAGAAGTAGAGCTGATGGATCCTGCTCGACAGCGCGATGAAGATGACGCCCATGAAGAGCGCGCCGAAGAAAAAAGGCACGGCGTACACGACGTAGTAGGCGGCGATCCACCAGAGCTGCGTCGAGTCGGACACGATGAGGATCGGGTTGAACGGAACGAGCTGCCCGAGGATCTGCGAGAGCGCCATCGTCGGACCGACCACGAAGGCGCAGGCGAAAAGCCAGCGGTCGGGGTTGCGGAGGACGCGCTTCTGGATGAGCGTGAGGAGGGTGCCCGCAAGCCCGTAGCCGAGGAGGCAGATGCTGATGACCATCGAGCCGAAATTGTCCCAGCTTCCGACGGCGAACAGCCGCATGATGTCAAGCTCGTAGGCGATGAGCGTGATCGACAGGAGAAAGAGCGCCGACAGCCTGAACCACGAAAGCTTAAGCTTCACGACGTCCGTTCCTTTGGCGCGACCGGCCGGCGAGCGTCGACTCTGGACGCTCGCCGGGCGTGGCTTCGTCGAGAGAGCCCGCCTTCCCTACTTCCCTGCCCATGACGTCCCGACCCTAGTTCTCTTCGAGGTCGCGCGCGAGGGAGTGACGCCCGCCGCCTTCGGCGGTGAAGGGCACGAAGACGTCCTTCGCCCGGCCGTGGTAGATGTCCTCCCTCGTGAGCGTGATGGTGCCGTCCCGGGCGACCTTCTTCGTGATCCTCAGGATGGTCTGGCCGCTCGGAGGCCCGATCGGGATGACCATGATGCCGCCGGGCTTCAGCTCCCTCAGGAGCTCGGGCGGGATGTGGTCGATCCCGCAGGTGACGATGATCCGATCGAAGGGCGCCGCCTGCGGCCAGCCGTAGTAGCCGTCGCCGGTCCTGCGGTGGATGTTGGCGTACTCGGGGAGCTCCCGGGTGTGCGCGCGGTAGATCTCGTCGGTCTCCTTCGCGAGCGGTTTCACGATCTCGATCGTGTAGACATAGTCCGACAGCTCGGAGAGGAAGGCCGACTGATAGCCCGAGCCCGTGCCGATCTCGAGGACCTTCATATGCGGGCGCACGTTCAGGAAGTCGGTCATCCTCGCGACGAGATGGGGTCCCGAGATGGTCTGACCGTAGCCGATGGTAAGGGCCGCGTTGTCGTAGGCGCGCTTGATGTTCTTCGCGCGCACGAACCACTCGCGCGGGGTGAGGAGAAAGCCCATGAGCGTCCTCGCGTGGGTGATGTGCCCGAGCTCGAGGGCGATCTCCGCGCGCTGCCAGCGCTCCTTGAGAAAGCTCTCCTGCTCGTCGGTGTGGGCGAGCATCCATGCGACGAAGGCGCTCTCGCTCGTCACGGGGGGAAGGTCCGTGCGCTTCGTGATGTCGTAGACCGGAGGATCGAGGGTTTCAGGCCCCGCGGGCCCGCGCTTCGCCTTGAGTCCGACGATCCCGGGATCGGTGTACACGGTGACGCTGTAATCGTTCTTCGTGCCGGTCAGCGGGAGGATTCCGTACGGGTTGGACGGGGTTCCGCCGGAAAGGCTCGCGTCCAGAAGCGCGGCTTGGCCCGAGGCGCCGCCCGCGGCGAAGGGTTCCCCGGCGCTCAAGGGCTCGTCGGCGGGCGCCATGGTCACGAGGTCGGCCTCGCGCGGCTCGGCCGCGGCCCGATCGGAACGCGCCCCCTTCAGCACGAGAAAAGCGCCGAAAGCGGCGGCGACGCAGAGCGCGACGAGGCCCGCGACGAGCATGCCCGACCGCCCCTTCGCCGGGAGGGGGGAGGAGACGTCCACCGACAGCGTCGCCGTCCCGTGGCCTTCGCCTCCCTCCCGCGTCGCGGCGCGGTAGCCGGCCGACTCCTCCTCGCCGCGGCGGTCGAATGTCGCGGCTTCCCCGGGCCGGTAGCCGCACACGGCGCAGCTCCCCGACTCGTTGAGGTCAAATCCGCAGTTTGGACAACTCGACATTCACCAGGCTCCTCGACAACGGTTCTCTCGACCAGCCATGCGTTATTTATAGAGGGAGGGCAGCCCGACAGCATGCGCCGTCGCACACCAATTCTTATCCTGTATCGGGTTGGCACGTCAAGGTCCGAAGCACTTTCGGTTGCCCTCCTCCGGGAAACGGGAGTATGATTGCCCGTCGACGTGGAAGATCCGTCGACGTCGAAAGGGCGCCTCATGAACAGCCGTACTAGACGCACGAGCGTCGCGCCGCAGGGGCGCGGCGGGCCGGGGCCCGCCGCGCGAGTCCGACGCCTTTCGTCTGAGGGCGCTTTCGCGCGGAGCTCCCGCCCCGCCGAGGGTCGGCGATGAGTCCGATCACGATCGCGGGCGCGGGCTGCGCCCTCATCGATCACCTGTACCGGGACGTGGATTTCAACGGAGAGGCCTTCCGCTCCCTCGCCTCGCGAAAGAAGGGGGACGGCGGGCTCGTCCCGGGCCGGCTCGTGTTCACCGAGGAGCTCGAGGCGTTCGCCCGGCTGCCCCTCGCGGCGATCATCGAGCGGATCTCGGGAAAGCGCGAAGCCGACTCGTCGAACCTCGGCGGCCCGGCGATCGTCGCGCTCATCAACGCCGCGCAGCTTCTCTACGGGCGCGGCGTCGAGGTGAGCTATCACGGGACCGTGGGCGACGACGAGGCGGGCAGGAAGCTCCGCTCGATCGTCGGCGGCACTCCGGTCAACATCGATCACTATCGGGTGGTGGTCGGGAGCTCGCCGTTCACGAACGTCCTCTCGGACCCCTCCTACAACCGGGGGCACGGCGAGCGGACCTTCATCAACAACATCGGCGCCGCGTGGCAGATGCTTCCCGGCGACCTCGGCCCCGATTTCTTCGCCGCGGATATCGTGCTGTTCGGCGCGACCGCGCTCGTTCCGCGCCTCCACGACGGCCTCACCCCGCTCTTGAAGCGGAAATCGGGGGGCGTCACGGTGGTCTCGACGGTCTACGACTTTCGAAGCGAGCGGGCGAATCCCCACCGGCGCTGGCCGCTCGGGTCGGGAGACGAGAGCTACCGGCACGTCGACCTCCTCGCCACCGACCGGGAGGAGGCGCTGCGCCTGAGCGGTACCTCGGACATGGAGGCGGCCGTCTCCTTCTTCAAGCGCCGGGGGCTCTCGGCCTTCATCGCGACCGACGGGCCCCAGCCGATCCGCTTCTTCTCGGACGGCAGGCTCTTCGGCCGGACGGAAGGGACGATGCCGGTCTCCGACGAGGTCGCCCGGCGCCTCCGCGTCGACGGCCGCTCGGGCGACACCACCGGGTGCGGGGACAATTTCGTCGGCGGCGTGATCGCGTCGATCGCCGCGCAGCTCGCCCGCCCGGGGCGGGGCGAGCTCGACCTGCGCGAGGCCGCGGCGCTCGGCGTGGTCTCGGGCGGTTTCGCCTGCTTCTATCTCGGAGGCACCTACCTCGAGGAGCGTCCCGGCGAGAAGCTCCGCCACATCGCCCGGCTCTACGAGGCCTACCGCGCCCAGGTCTCAGGCGAGATGGCGCTCGGGGAGCCGCTGTGGACGCCGTAGCGGGGCGCGGCGGGGATAGCGGCCTGGGCACGGCGGGAGCCGGAGGGACGCTCGTTCACTTCGGCGCGGGAAGCATCGGCCGATCCTTCATCGGGCAGCTCTTCGCGCGCTCAGGCTACGAGGTGGTATTCGTCGACGTCGACGAGCGTATCGTCGAGGCGCTGAACCGGCGAGGCGCCTACCGGGTGGTCGTCAAGCGAAACCTCCGGGCCGACGAGACGCTGCTCGTCGAGCACGTGCGCGCGGTCGACGGGAGGGACGCGCGTCGCGTCGCAAGCGAGGTCGCGCGCGCTTCCCTCGTCTCGACCTCCGTCGGCGCGGCCGCGCTTCCCTCCGTCTTCCCCCGCCTCGCGGAGGGGCTCGTCGAGCGCCGCGCGCTTCGCGGCGAGGAGCCTCTCGATATCGTCATCGCGGAAAACCTCCGGAACGCCGCCGGGGTCTTCTCGCTCGGGCTCTCCCGCGAGCTTCCCTCCGAGTACCCGCTCGGCCGGCTCGTCGGCCTCGTCGAGACGAGCATCGGCAAGATGGTTCCCCTCATGAGCGCGGCGGAGGCGGCGAGGGACCCGCTCGCGGTCTTCGCTGAGGAGTACAACACCTTGATCGTCGCTCGAAACGGCTTCCGATCGGGGATCCCGAAGGTCGCGGGGCTTCAACCGGTGGACAACATCGCCGCCTACGTCGACCGCAAGCTTTTCGTCCATAACCTCGGCCACGCGGCCACCGCCTACCTCGCCTTCCGCAGGGACCCCCGCACCGCCACGATCTCCGAGGCGCTCGAGGCGCTCGACACGCTCGGCGCCGTGCGCTCCGCCATGGAGCAATCGGCCGAGGCGCTCGCGCGGGAGTACCCCGGGGAGCTCCCGGCGGCCGGCCTCCGCGATCACATCGAGGAGCTCCTCGACCGCTTCCGGAATCGGGCGCTCGGCGACACGCTGTTCCGCGTGGGCCGAGACCTCAGGCGCAAGCTCGGCCGCGACGACCGGCTCGTCGGCGCCATGCTCCTCGCCTCGAAGCACGGTGTTCCCTTCGACGCGATCGCCGAGGCGACCCGGGCCGCCTTCGACTTTCGGGCCACCGACGAGCTCGGCAGGATGTTCCCCGGCGACGCGACGTTCCTCCGCACCGAGCTCCCCAAGGGGATCCCGACCCTCCTCCGCGAGGTCTGCGGCCTCTCGGCCGCCTCCCCGGTCGATCGTGCCGTGATCCAAGCGGTCGAGCGCCGCATCGGCTGAGGCAAGCCGGGCTTACAGGCGGTCGAAGAGGGTGAGGAACTGGGCGGGAAGCATGATCTCGCGGACGCTCTCGATCGCGAAATCGTCGGTCATTCCCGCCACGTAGTCGACGACGACGCGCTCCCAGCCGCCGTCGGACTCCTCGTAGAAGGCGCGCATCTTCTCGAGGTAGTCGCCGAACTGAATCGCTAGCCGGTTTTTCTCGGCTCGGTAGCGTTCGAACTCGCGCCCATAGCGCTCGAACAGCGCGCTCAAGTAGCCGAAGAGCTCGCCGAGGATCCTCCCGAAGTACTCGTGGTAGCTTGAGAGGATCGGGCTCAGATAGATCCGCTCGTAATTGAAGTCCTTCAGGACGCCGAACGCGCGGTAGACGCGGTCGGAGAGGCTGATCGCGCCCGAGGAGGCCGAGGCGGCGATGACGTCGTTCACGAGGGTGTCGATGATCTCGCTATTCGTCGCGCCGAGCACGTCGACCGCCTCGGCGGGGAGCTCGTCGCTCGAGATCACGCCGAGATGGATCGCGTCCTCGATGTCCCGCCCGAGGTAGGCCACCTTGTCCGCCATGCGCATGACGGTGCCTTCCCACGTGCAGGGATAGGCGCCGGGGGAGGCGATCGCGTCGAGGTCCTTGACCGTGAAAACGGGGCGGAGGTGCTGCTCGAAGGCCTCGCCGTAGTGGCAGACGATGCCGTCGCGCACGGCGTAGGTGAGATTCAGACCCTTTCCGTAGTTGATCAGGTGGTCGACCTGGCGCAGGGAGTGCATTTCGTGGTTGAAGCCGCGCCGGCCGCCGACGAGCTCCCGGAGGACGCCCTCTCCGACATGGCCGAAGGGGGTGTGGCCGAGATCGTGCCCGAGGCCGATCGCCCACGCGAGATCGGAATCGAGACCGAGCGCCTTGCAGATCGTCGCGGAGATCGTGGCCACGTGCATCACGTGCTCGATGCGGGTGCAGATGTGGTCGTTGTTCGGGGCGAAGAAGACCTGCGTCTTATGCTTCAGGCGGCGAAACGGGTAGGAATGGATGATGGCCGTGATGTCGCGGAA
>JASHNV010000090.1 GCA_030041455.1 Spirochaetia bacterium | reverse complement strand
TTGATGACATAGATGCACGTATCGGTGTCCAGCATGTACGTCATTTGTCAAAGCCTTCTCGGTGCTGGAGTGGCGGTTGATTACGTTTAGCCATAAAGTCTTCCGTGAAATGTTTCGTGCTTTCAATGAGGATGTCCCAAGAGCCCTCTTCTGGGATAAGTACGACGGTGTTGCCTCGGCGCTTTATATAAACTTCGTTTCCTGGAAGTCGAAATTCCTTTGGCAGACGTACTGCTTGGCTGTCGCCATTCTTGAACAATTTCGCTCTTTTCATGCGCATAATATATACTATCCATATATATAATGCAAGTCGTGCAGTGTACGAACAGCAGTTTAAAGTGGGCATGCAGGGAGCGTTGGCACGGGAGAGGCGCGTGAGGCGCATGGGTGGTGGAACGACGGAGGGCACGGGGAGGGCGGAGCCGGTAGGTGCGGCCGGCGGTGTGGGTGCGGCCGGTAGCGGGGTGAGGGGACATCCTGCTCTCGCGCCGAAGCGTCTGGGAGAAGACCAGAGGAGAGATCGATCAGGTGATGATCTGGGCGGGGTCGGGAGGCGGCGTTTTCGGCGGTGATCTCCGGTAGCTGGTGATCAGCGCGGTGTGAAACAGCACCTTCTGCGCCTCGGTGGTTTCCGTCATCTCGATCCAGTTCACGTGCAGGCTGTCGGCCGTGTCGCGCAGGCTCACGTCGTTGCGGTAGCGGTACGTGCGGCGGGAATGCCGGCGACCGTCCCAGCGCGGGACGGTGAAGCTGCTGACCGCCTGAAGCTTCTCCAGGGAGCGCCCTGAAATATTGTCGCAAGAGGCCGTACAGCCTCTTGCGAGCTTCGAAGAAAGCTTTGTGCCGCGGATGGGTTAGCGAGCGTTTACCTTCGATCCGAAGGCGAACTTTTTCAAAACGCTACGCTGCCGTTGCCGCGACTCGACGGGGCGCAGTCTCTTTGAGACCAAATGCAACAAACCCCGTGACAAAGGCGCCCGCGGCCGCGATCCATAGCGGCGCGGTCAAACCATAGTGATCTGCGGCAGCGCCAGCGATTGTGGGGACTAACGTTCCGCCCAATAGTTCACCTACGAGTTGTACGAGCCCTATCGCGGTACCGACCGCTTTTCGTGGCAAAGATTCACCGGGCACGATGACCAAGAAGATCGGGAAAACACCCTGACCGACGCAGGTGAAGAATCCAATGATCATCATCACTCCGAGCGACGCGTGAATCAGGGCGAAACAGACGGGTGAAAGTACCGTAATGAACGCAAACAATATGAGCGTCGGTTTTCGTCCCCATCGATCGGAAATGATTGGCGCGATGAATCCCCAAATAAATAATCCGAAGCCCATGGCGGCGAGGATAAGTCCCATCTGAGGACCCGTAAACTTGTCGTGCTGGATGAGGAACACCGGTGTGAATGCCGTGAATGCAAACAGCCAAGCCATCATGAGCGCAGAAATGACAATGCAGAGCCACACGTTCCGACTGCGGAAAACAGTCGGGTATTCCTCGCGTCGAAGTCGATGCTCATGCGCGGCAAGTTGCTCTTTTGACATTCGCCGGTTCGGGTCTTTCATCCACTTCCACAAGACAAAGAACATGATCAGTCCCGGTATACCGGCGATGTAGAAGCCAAAATGCCAGTTGTAGCGGGTGGCTATGAGGGTCAGAAGGATAGGAGCCGCCACGGAACCGATCAGTCCAACGGAGCTTTGCACAAACCCCATGTTGAAACCGCGCCTGCTCGGGGTCGAATCCGCAATCACCGAAGCTTGAGCGATCGGCAGTACCGGTCCTTCGGCCACGCCCATCAACCCGCGGACAAATAGCATGATACCAAAGGTTCTCGTAAGACCGGTCAGCAAAGAGAGCAGCGAAAACGCCAGGGTTATCGGAAGCAAGACCTTTTTTCGCGAGCCAATCAAATCCGACATCGTGCCGAAAATGAAGCCTGACAACGCCCAACAAATTGCGAGCACCGACACGAGCATGCCCAACTGCTCGTTATTGAACTTCAAGTCCGGACCAAGAAAAGGAAACAAGAACACCATGCTGAGTCGCTCCATGAACACAATACCAAACGTAAAAAACATCATGGTTACGACGCCGTTTTCGTAGCGAAAGAACGATTTTCGTTCCGTCTCTTCCATGCTCAAGCCTCCTCGACAATGATTGGTTTACATTGCTTTCAAAGCAAACAATGTTTCTGCGACTAAAAGGAAAATCGAGCTCGGTGATCCCCCCGCCCACATCGAGGCAGGTTCCAACCGGACAGAGAAGCGGAGCGACGGGAACGATGGCGAGCCGCCCACTCCGCCGCCGACGCGTCCGACGGGGTCTGCCATTGCCTCGTCAACCCAACCTTGGGCGATGAGCCGCCGCGGGAGACTCCGGCAGTTGGAAACCGAGCACGACACCGATGATCCCCGGAAGCGCTCCGGTCCGTACGTCCATCGCCGCCGCGTTTCGCAGCTTGGTTCCGCGACCCAAAAAGGGAGATCGAGCGGAAAACGCGTCGCGCGGATCGTACGAAGGAGACCGAGCCAGATCCCGAGGAAGGCGCCTGAGGCGGACATCATCGCCATCAAGGCGGTGTATCGATCGCGCCCGTTGACCGGCGCCGTTTCGTTGATAGAGGCGTTGACACGAGCAAGGTCGGCTCCAACGCCGATGCCCGTGAAGGTCCGCGCGTTCACGAGGCTCATGTGGTCCGGGACGTGTGCGCCGTGCGGCACGCCGAAGCCGGCGACGACGAGCATGATGAGAAGCATATCTCGTTCGTCGTGGCGTTGGGCCGGAGGCGCGAGGGCGCCGGCTGCGAAGCCCGCGCGAATGAGCGGTACCGCGAGCCGAAGGCGGATTGTCGCAGTCAGTGGGGCGCTACCCGGGATCAGCCGAATGCGGGTCCGGGCGAAGGAACCGGCGACGGCAAAGATGGCGAAACAGGCGGAAAGAAACCCTGCACGGATATTGCCTGCGAAAAGATCGGACAGCGACCGGATCGCGATTCGATCTCGGAGGGCGATGAACGCTGTGCTTGCGCCGCCCTCCCAATAGGAGGTTCCTATGGGAACATTTTTAGATGCCATAAGATGCTCCTTTCACACGGCGATCTCTCAACGAGACGGTGCACAACACGCTCCCCTGCGTGTCTGTGCGAAAGGTCAACTTACCAAGCGAAGCACCAAGACGTACAACGATCAACGTGCCGGTGTCCCGTCGTAACGGTCGTTCTGTCCGCACCGGACATTCCAACGATTTGCCGAAAGCCAACGCGACGTGCGCTTCTTTTTTGCGAGCGAAATACCGGCGATTATTTTCCTTTGCATCTCCCGCCGTTCGTCCGCCTGACGAACGGTTCTTGAATAAATGTAATTATCAGAAGTTAAGTCCTACCAGGCTAAATCCACATCTGTCTCCTGTCAAGAAAAAAAAGGCACGCGGAGGAATGGCGGGGCAGACCCGGACAGCGAGAAAATCGCCACAAGCGCCCCGCCGGTATACGCGCGGTATTGAACACGGGCGGACCTTCGCCTCGTCCGTGTTACAGTCGCTCGACAACGGTCGCAATGCCCTGTCCGACTCCGATGCACATCGATGCGAGTCCATAGCGCGCATTTCGCCGACGCAACTCGTAGATAAGCGTCATAAGGATGCGCGGCCCTGATGCCCCGAGCGGGTGCCCGATGGCTATAGCGCCGCCGTTCACGTTGAGCTTTTCCTCGTCGACTGAAAGCTCCCGCGCGCATTGCAAGGATTGCGAGGCAAACGCTTCATTGATCTCGACGAGATCCATGTCGCCGATCGTTAGCCCGGCTCGCTTCAGAGCCTTGCGGCACGACGGTATCGGCCCCAATCCCATGTACGCTGGGTCGACGCCTGCAACGGCGGTCGAGACGATCCGGGCAAGCGGCGCCAAACCCAGCTGCTTCGCGCGCTGCGAGGACATCACGACGAGCGCCGCCGCTCCGTCGTTGATCCCCGAGGAGTTGCCGGCCGTGACCGTGCCGCCCTCCTTGAACGCGGGCTTTAACTTCGCGAGGCTCTCGAGCGTGGTTTCCGGCCGAGGGTGCTCATCCTGCGTGACGGCGATGGTCTCGCCCTTCCTCTGTGGCACGTCGACACGGACAAGCTCTTCCGACAAACGTCCGGCCTTCATCGCGGCGGCCGCTCTTTGCTGGCTCCGCAGCGCGAAGCGATCTTGCTCCTCGCGACCGATTCCGTACCGGCTTGCGACGTTTTCGGCGGTCTCGCCCATCGAATAGGGAGGATGTATCTCGGCCAGCCTCGGGTTGATAAATCTCCAGCCCAGGGTAGTGTCTTGAAGGTTGAGGTTGGCGCGCTGAAAAGCCTCCTCCGATTTTCCGAGCACGAAGGGCGCGCGCGTCATGCTCTCGACGCCGCCCGCGACGAACAGCTCGCCGGCGTCGCAGGCAATGGCCTGTGCCGCGCAAACGACCGCCTGAAGGCCCGAGCCGCAAAGCCGGTTGACCGTCTGGCCGGCGACCTCGACAGGCAGCCCCGCGAGGAGCCCGGCCATCCGCGCCACGTTGCGGTTGTCCTCTCCGGACTGGTTTGCGCATCCGAGGATAACGTCTTCGATCTCGCCGGGATCGATTCCGGCGCGGCGTATCGCCTCTCGTATGGCAATCGCCGCGAGATCGTCCGGTCGTACGCTTTTCAGCGCGCCGCCGTAGCGCCCGAAAGGAGTTCGGACGGCTGAAACAACCACTGCGTCTTTCATGATTGACTGTTCCTCCTAATCGCTGCGCCCGGCGTTGCGGCGGCAGTCGCGGACGATCGACAGCTCCTTTTCCGTCGGCGGCGTCGTGAGCCTCGCGGCATCCGCTATCCGCAGATTCCAGCCGATCTCGTCCACGATCTGCTCGACCGAGCAGCCTGGATGCCGGCTCACGAGCTGCATCTCTCGCTCGCTGTTCGCGAAATCGAAGACCGCCTTGTCCGTGATCACGAGCTGCGATCCCTCGCTCGGTATTCCGGCGCGGCGACCTCGGTCGGACTCGGAAAGGTGACCGGGGCTCGTCAAAAAATCGAGCTTCTCGACAAAGGCCCGCCGCTTAAGCTGCATGACGACAAAAACGCGCTGCGCGTTGATGGCGATCTCGATCGCGCCGCCGCTTCCGGGCAGACGCACCGAGGGACGGCGGTAGTCGCCGATTACGCTGCTGTTCAGGTTTCCGTGACGGTCGATTTGGGCCCCTCCGAGCAGCGCCACCTCGACCAACCCCCCTTGGAGATAGAAACCGAACAGATCCGCCATCGAAACGACGGACGTCGCGCCGGTTACCAACGTTGGATCGCCTATCGAGAGCGGTTGGCGTTCCGGGCGAGCGCCGAACACCCCGGACTCGTAGATGAGCTCGAGATCCGGTGCCACGGTGCGGCGCGCGGCGTTGCACGCGATGTTCGGCAGTCCGACGCCTACGAAGACCGTCCTCACGCCCGCAAGCGCGCGAGCGGCGGAGATTATCATCATCTCCGACGGCGTGTAGTCGTCGGAGGCCTGAGACTTCGCGTCGTTCATCGATAGGTTCCGTAGTCGACCGCGGCGGCTGGAGCGGAAGGCGGCCTCAACCGCTCGAGCGTCTCCTTCCCGACCTTGCGCAGGTACTCGGAGCGATCGGCGACGGCGTATACCCACTCATCGAGCCATTTTTGCACGCCGTCCTCGTCGCGGGAAAGCTCGTCCCACTTCAGGTAGAACTCGTTGTCCCGGTCGTAATAGCCCTGGACGTAGGAGGGGTGGGCCCCGAAAGGCTCATGAACCACCGCTTCGACGATAATGCCGGGAATCAACGTCCTATTCGGATCCGAACGGATCGTCGCCTCGTCGACAATCTCCTCGGCCACGACGATGACGTTCTTCGCGGCGAAGGCCGCTTCCTTCTGCGCGCCAAGCAGGCCCCACAACTGGGCGTTGCCGTTAGAGTCCGCTCGCTGCGCATGGACGATCGTAATATCAGGCGTAAGCGGCGGAACAACGGCGACCATTCCGTCCCCGTAGGGGCTGTCGACGAATCGAATGCGACCGTTGACCCCGGGCAGATCCGAGCCAAGATAGCTGCGCAGCGGGAAGAACGGGAGCTTCGACGCGCCGGCAATGTAGCGTCCTACCATGCCGTAATGGGAATATTCCTCGAGCTCGAGCGGCGCCGGGCTTCCCTTTTCGATCGCGCGGCGCAGGCAGTGGAGAGCGCCGACGCCCGGATTCCCGAGATAGCTGAACACGATCTTGCGCGCCACCCCCGCCGCAACCATTTGATCGTAGATAAGGTCCGGAGTCATCCGGATCAACGTCAGGTTCCGTTTCTTCTGCCGAATGATCTCGTGCCCGGCGGCAAAACAGATGAAGGCGGTGAAGCCCTCGATGCAGACCGACGCTCCGTCGCGAACGTAGAGGCCGATGGCCTCCTTCATCGTGGTCAATTTGTCCGCCACGTTCCCCACCTCCTCACCAATCGAACGGCTGGCCCACGTAGTTTTCCGCGAGGCTTGTCGAGGCCGCGCGGGAGCGAACCGTATACTCGAGCTGGGACCGCCGCAGGCGCTGCTGGAATGCATCGTCGTCAGGAAAGCGATGGAGCATTGAGGTCATCCACCAAGAAAAGTGCTCGGTCCGCCACACTCTCCGGAGGCAATGCCCTGAATAGCTCTCAAGGAGGTCCGACGAGCTCTGTTTGGCGAATCTCGCCAGTCCACGCGATAGGTGCCAGACGTCGGATATCGCCAGGTTGAGCCCCTTCGCGCCCGTCGCCGGAACGATGTGGGCGGCATCTCCCGCAAGAAACAGCCTGCCAAACTGCATCGGTTCGGTTACGACGCTTCGCATCGCGACGATGGTCTTGCTCGTTACCGGTCCCACGCGCAGCCGCCAACCGTCCGCGGTGACAAGCCGCCGCTGAAGTTCCTCGAGTATCGCTTCATCCGTCCATCGCTCGATGTCGTCCTCCGCGTCGCACTGGATGTACATCCGCTGCAGTTTCGGGTTTCGCGTGCTCACGAGCGCAAAGCCGCGCTCATGATAGCCGTAAATGAGCTCGTCGGACGACGGGGGCGCTTCCATAAGGATACCGAGCCAGCCGAACGGATAGACTCGGCTATAGCTCGTCAGTCGGCTCGCGGGAATAGCGAGGCGCGTGACGCCGTGGTAGCCGTCGCACCCGGCGACAAAGGCGCATTCGATCGTCACCTCCTCGCCGTTCCGTTTGAATTGTATGCGAGGTTTCGGGGAGGTTATCTCAGAAAGCCGGACCTCGGAAATGCCGAAGAAAATCTCTCTCCCGTCGCGGAGATTCGCGGCGATCAGATCCTTGAGCACCTCGTGCTGGGCATACAGCGCTATCGCTCGGCCGTCGGTCAGGCCGGAAAGATCGATGCGGTGCCCGGCGCCGTCGAAGCGAAGCTCGATACCGCGGTGCACGGCTCCCTCCCGGTGCATCCGCTCGCCGACCCCGAGCTCATCCATGAGGTCCATGGTTCCTTGCTCGAGCACTCCCGCGCGAATCGTCGTCTCCACCTCTTCTCTGCTGCGACACTCAAGCACGATCGAGCCGATGCCCTCCCGCGCGAGGAGGAGCGAAAGGAACAATCCGGCCGGACCAGCCCCGACTATGCCGACGTATGTATTCATCTGGTCCACAATTCCGTCTCCTTCCCCGCGACTCCACGACCTCGTTAGGTATGGATGAACTCCGTCACGTATCGGTTGAAGAGGTCGCTCTGCTCCAGGTTCGACAGATGCGCCGCCTCCTTTAAGACCACGAATCGGCTCCCCCTGATGGCCTCGTGGAGCTCCCTGCCCTGGTGAGTCGGGGTCGATTCATCCAACTCGGCGGATAGAACGAGAGAAGGCGCTTGGATCCTGGAAAGAAGCGGGCTCAGATCGGCGTCGCGCAACGCGGCACACGAGGCCATGTATCCATCCGGATCCGTAGCTTCGACCATCTCGCCAACCAGCGACGCCACTTCGGGCCGGCGAGCGCAAAACTCCCTGCTCAAGAACCGGTTGACCACCATGTCTCGAATGGAGGCCATTCCCCCGCGTTTCACCGCGGCTATTCGGGCATTCCATCCCTCTGCCGTCCCGATTCGAGCGGCGGTATCGGCAAAAACCGCGCGCTCGACCCTCTCGGGAAAATGGGCTGCGAACCAGAGAGCGACCATTCCGCCCAGCGAAAGACCGCAGAGATACACGCGCCGCACAGCCAACGCATCGACAAGATCGAGGAGGTCGAGCCCGAGCAGCTCGACGGAATAGGGCCCGGGAGCCGACTCAGATTGTCCGTGACCGCGTTGATCGTACCGCACGACGCCCATGCGGGCGTCCAAGGACGGGAGCTGAGGCTCCCACATGTGGATCGTGGTGCCGAGCGAGTTGATGAGGACGATGGTCTTCGCATCCGGGGCGGGTTCCCTCGGGCCGTCAATTCGGTAGACGATTCGCCTGCCGTCTCGCGTCGACAGGTTCAAGGATGCGCTCTCCTCGCCCGGTTCGAGCGAAAAGAGTCCAAGCTCCGTTCGATCAGGGCGTTCGCGCTCCCGAGATACGCGGCCGGATCGAGCGCCAGCCCGATCTGCTCGTCCGTCAGGCGTTCGGTTACCCTCGCGTCGCGCTTCGCTGCCTCCGCTAGAGACGCATCCGATTCCTCGACTCGCCGGCAAAGGTCGCCGACAATCCGCTGCGCCTCGGGGCGCCCGAGGCTCGACGCGAGCGCCATCGTGAGCGATTCCG
>JASHNV010000089.1 GCA_030041455.1 Spirochaetia bacterium | reverse complement strand
CGGGTTGTCGCGGAGCGCTCCCTTCATGCGCGCGGCCTCCCCGAGCCGCCGCCGAAGCGGCCGGGACCCGTGAGCCCGTTGATGAGCGGCGTCGCGATGTTCATGAGAATGATCGCGAGGGGAAGACCGTCGGGAGCGGAGCCGCAGAGCCTGAGGAGCGCGCCGAGAGCGCCGACGCCCGCCCCGAAGATGAGCTTGCCCTTCGCAGTCATGGGCGAAGTCGCGGGGTCGCAGGCCATGTAGAGGGCGCTCAGCGCAAGGCTGCCTGAGAGCAGGTGGAACACCGGGTTCCCCGCGAAGAAGCCCGCCCCGTACGGAAGGCCGCCGAAAACGGCGACGAGGACGAGGAAGGTCCCGCCCAAGCTCGCCGGAACGTGCCACGTGATGATCCCGGTCCGAAAGAGATAGACGCTCCCCGCGCCGAGGAGGAGCGGCGAGACCTCCCCGATCGAGCCGGGAACGCATCCGAAGAGGAGATCGAGGTAGTGGGCGTCGATTCCAAGGCCGAGCGCGCCGTGAAGCCAGCCGCCGAGCGCCTGCGAGAAGCGGCTCACCGGATAGCCCGCCGAGGCGAGGAGCTCGATCGGGCCGTGAGCGCCCGACGTCAGGGCCGCGCTCTTCACGAACGCGAGGGGCTCCGCCCAGCTCGCGCCGGCGGGCGGGCTCCAGGCGAGCGGCGCGATCCATCCGCGCCGCGCCGCCGACCAGGAGAAGAAGGCGAAGACGGTCCCGGCGATCGCGGGATTCATCCAGTTGTTCCCGAGACCTCCGAAGCTCCCCTTCACGACGAGAATCCCGAAGAGGGAGGCCGCCGCGGGGACGTAGAGCGGGACCCCCGGCGGCAGGAGGTAGCCGACGAGGAGCCCGGTGAGGAAGGCGCTTCCGTCCCGCACGGTCGGTCGGGAGCGCAGGAGCCCGACGAGGAGCTCGCCCGCGAGCGCGGCAAGGAGCGCGACGAGCACCACGAGCAGGGCGCGCGGGCCGAACTGCCAGACGCCCCAGAGGCCCGCGGGGAGCAGGCAGGCGGTCACCCCCCACATGATGCGGGCGGTCGTGATCTCGCGGTGCAGGTGCGGCGAGATCGCAAGCGGCTCGGAGCCCGCGAGGCTCACCGCACGGCCTCGGCGCTTCGAGCCGCCCGCTTGCCGAGGCGGAGGCCCTCCACGAGGGGCACCCGCGCGGGGCAGACGTAGCTGCAGCAGCCGCACTCCTTGCAGTCGAGCAGCCCCGCCTCGAGCGCCTCGGCGCCGAGTGAGTGCTCGACCTGCTTCAGCAGCCTGATCGGGTTGAGCCCCATCGGGCAGACCTCGATGCAGCGGCCGCAGCCGATGCACGGCGTGCGCGTGCCTTCGTGAACCTCCCCCGCCGTGAGCGCGACGACGCCCGAGACGCCCTTCGTGACGGGCGTGGAGAGATCGAGCACCGTGTGCCCGATGAACGGCCCGCCGGCGACGATGCGCTTCGGAACGGTCTTGAGCCCGCCGCACTCCTCGATGAGCGATCCGATCGGGGTGCCGAAGCGCACCTTCAGGTTCGCCGGACTGCGCACCGCGCCGCCTGAGACCGTGACGACGCGCTCGAAGAGGGGCTTGCGGAGGACGACGGCCTCGAAAAGCGCGTACACGGTCGCGACGTTCACGACGATCGCGCCGACCGCGAGCGGCGTCTCGCCCGGAGGGATCTCGCGGCCGATGAGCGCCTTCAGAAGCTGTTTCTCGTCGCCCTGCGGGTATTTCGAGCGGAGCCCGATCGCGCTGATCGGACAGCCGGCCTGCGCGGCGGCGGCGGCGAGCGCTTCGATCGCGTGGTCGCTCGACTGGTCGAGCGCGAGGATGATCTCCTTGGGCCGGCAGACCCTCGCGGCGAGGCGAATCCCCTCGGCGAGCTCCCTCGGCTTCTCGACGAGGAGGCGGTAGTCGCCGGTGAGGTAGGGCTCGCACTCGACGGCGTTCACGACGAGGACGTCGACCGGCTCGCCCTTGGGTATCGAGAGCTTCAGGTGGCTCGGAAGCAGCGCGCCGCCGAGTCCGACCACTCCCCCGTCGGCGAGAAGGGCGACGATCTCCTCGGCGGGAAGATCCGGGCCGAGCGAAGGCCAGCCCCGCGCCTGGAAGCGGCTGAAGGAGCCGTCGAGCTCGATTCGCACCGCAAGCGAGCGCTGGCCGCTTGCGAGCGTCACCTCGGCGATCTCGGTGACGACGCCCGGAATCGGCGAGTGCACGCGGGCGGAGATCGGTCCGCTCGCCCCGCCGATGGCCATTCCCTCCTCCACCCGGTCTCCGGGCTTGACGAGGCAGAGCGCCTGCGTTCCGAGATGCTGGAGGAGCGGCACCGTCGCGATCGGAGGGATGAGCGCGTTGCGGATCGCCGAGCCTCGGGAGAGCGACTTTCGGCTCGCAAGCTCGATCCCGCCTGACGGAAACGTTTTTCGACCGCTCATCCTGGGTGACGCTCCCCCTTGGGCAAAGGCTCTCTTATCATACAACGGATGCCGTGTAAAGAACCCGCTCCTCCTCAGGCTGGCCGTCGCGCGCCCCCCCGGGAGCGCACGGGCGCTCCGCGCGCGAGCATGATCGGCGCGAAGAACAGGAGGGACAGCAACCACCACTCGCCGAGCGGGAGCGCCCGGGCGCGCAGCGCGCCGAGGCTCTCGCGCGCCACCGTCGCGGGCATCCGCTCGGCCTTCAGGAGGGGGACGATGCCGTCGCGCGCGCGCATCGCCCTGCGGAACCACGCCGTATCGAAGCGCTCCGCCACCCGAGAAGTCCGCTCGATCTTCAGTCCCTCGCGCCTGAAGGTCGGGATCACGACCTGCTCGTTCTTCCTCGGAAAGCCGTAGGCCCTCCCGGAGGCGAGGCTGTCCTGGTAGGAGCGATGGGCGAGATAATCGGAAAGGTCCGGCAGATCTCCGGACCTCTTCAGCCGGGCAAGGCGGGCGAGCGCGCTCCAGGTGAGGCCGCTCGGGTCGGGATAGGCGCGGGCGATCGGAATCGCGACGTCCGCCGGGCGGTCGCGCGCGAGAACGATCGGAAACGCCATGAAGCAGGCGAGGAGGCCCGCAAAAACCGCCGCCTCGATCCCGGGGGCGCTCCTGAGCGCGCCCGGCCTGAGAACCTCGACGGGCACGAAAAGCCGGTGGTCTCGCGCGCCGCTCCGCGCCGCGCGGAAGGCGAGAAGACAGGCGCACAGGAGGAGATCCGCGAAGAGCGCCTCGGCGAGCGGCAGGAGAAGCCCTCCTGAGCCCACGTCCGCCGCGACCGCGAGGGCGCAGGCCGTCGCCGCGGCGCTCCGGACGGAGAGGGGGCGCTCGAAGCCGTCGCCTTCGAGCGCCCCCTCGATCGCGGGAAGCGCCTCCTCGGCAAGGAGCGCCCAGGCGAGGTAGAGAAAGGCCGCCGGCAAGAGCGCGCCGAGGGAACCCGTGGCGGCGATGGGGAGCCACGGCGCGAGGCCCGCGACGAGGAGGCCGGGCTTGAGGCGCGCGCGCGCGATCAGGCCCGCCGCGCACAGGAGAAGGAGGAGGAGACAGGCCGTCTCGCGAAAGCCGTCGGCGTCCGCGATCTCCCAGCGCAGTCCGCGGAGCGCGCCCGCGACGCGCAGCCTGAAGATCGGAAGGGACTCGGCCGCTCGCGCGTAGGCGATGACCCATCCGCTCGCGCGGAAGTAGCCGCCGAGCCCGCGCATGTAGGGGTCGAGCCGCGGATCGAGGGGATCGAACCGCTCGCCGAGATGCGCGACGGAGACGCGCGCCGGGCCGGAGAAGTCGGTGAACCGAACCTCGGCGGTGGACGCGCCGAGCGCGTCGATCCTCGAGGCGGCGAGCCGAGACGCGATCGCGCCGTCGTCCGCCGGCTGCGCCACGAGGAGCGTGTAGAACCCCTTCCAGATTTGCGTTCCCGGCGTCGCGCCGATCGCGAGGTGGACGGTGCAGACGAGGGCAAGCGCTCCGAGCGCGGAGGCCCACCGGCGGAGGGGAGCCTCCGGCAGGAGCCGGCTCCGCTTCGTCCGCCTGCGCCGCGAGCGGGTCACAGGTCGCAAAATGCTGCGGCGATCGAAAGGCCGAGGACGACTCCGACGAAAACCTCGGCGATGGTGTGGCCGCGGATCTCCTTCACGGGACGCGCGGGAATGTCGAAGCGGGCATCGAGCTCGCTACTCAGGTAGTTGATGGCCCTCGCCTGAGTTCCCGCCGCATGCCTGACGCCGAGCGCGTCGCGGATCGTGAGGAGCGCGTAGCAGAGCATCGCGATGAAAAGGGGGGACCCCGCGCCCTCGGTGAGGCCGATCGAGGCGGCAAGCGCGCTCACCACGCAGGCGTGGCTGCTCGGCATGCCGCCGGTCGCCCACAGAAAGGCGGCAAAGAGGTCTCGAGGCTTGAGCTCTCTCCGCGTGACGAGAAGTATGATAGATTTCAAGAGCTGGGCGACAAACCAGCTGAAGAAGGCCGAAAGGAAGACGGGATGGGCGAGCAGGTGGGTGAGCTCATGCGCTGCGTGAGCGGGCATCGTTCGGGTAGTGTCCGTTGCGCGTCGCCACGTGTCAAGGCCGGCTCGTCGTGAGACCACACCGCGGACGGGCGCCGAAGAGCGGCCCCTCGGAGCCCGGGCGGCCAACGTCCGAAGAGCGCGCCCAGAGGCGCACCGAGGAGCGCGTCTTCGAGCCCGGTCCCGACGACGCGAATCGCCGCTTCGACCGCGTGGCGCGTCGGCTCCTCCCGCTCCTTCCCCTCGGCCGTGTCTACGAAGGGATCCGCACGGGCGACATCCGAATCGAGGGAAAGCGCGCGGAAGGCTCCTATCGCATCGAGCCGACCGATCGGATCGTCGTGCGGGTCGCCCTCCTCGGCTCCGAAGCCGCGGCGGGAGGCGACGCGCGGGCGGCGTCGCGCCGGCTCTCGACCGCCGTCCTCCTCGACAACGAGCATCTCCTCGCCGTGAACAAACCGCGGGGCGTCCTCGTTCACGCGGGCGACAGGCGAACCGAGCGAGCGGGCGAGACGCTCGACGAGCTCGTCCGCTCGGCGCTCGAGGGGAGGCTCCCGCCTTCCCTCTCGTTTCGGCCGGGGCCGCTCCATCGGCTCGACCGGAACACGTCGGGGCTCGTGCTCTTCGGCAAGTCGGCGGCGGGCGCGCGGCGCTTCGCGGAGCTCCTCGCCTCGGGAGCGGTCGTCAAGGAGTACCTCGCGCTCCTCGAGGGGGAGATCGAGGACGAGCGGGAGTGGGTCGACCTCCTCGTGCGCGACCGTGACCGGCGGATCACCGTTCCGCCGGACGGCAGGGGCGCGCCGCGGGAAGCCCGCAGCCGCGTACGTCCCCTCGCCGTCGCAGGCGGGCGGAGCCTCTGCCTCGTTCGCATCGCCACCGGGCGCACCCACCAGATCAGGGCGCAAGCGGCGATTCACGGCCATCCGCTCGCGGGCGACCTCAAGTACGGAGCGCGCGCGCTTTGGACCGGGGCCGGCCGCGGCGCCTACCTGCTCCATGCCTGGCGCATGGTCCTCCCGGCGCTCGACGGCCTCCTCGGCTTCCGCTCCCTGCTCGCGCCGCTTCCCGGAGAGGCGACCGAGCTTCTCCGTCGATGGCTGGGGCCCGCCGGGCTCCAACGCGCGATCGACGGTGCGCTCGAGCGGGAGCCGCCCGGCGGGAGTCCTTCCACTTGAGCCCCGGGTGCGCTATCCTTCCGCAATGCTTCGATTCGTTCGCCGCCTTCTCAGGCTCCCGAGGGGTGTCAAGTCCTTCGCGCTCGTGGGCAAGAGCGGCACGGGAAAGAGCTTCCGGGCGAAGCTCGTGGCGCAGAAGTACGACATCGAGCTCATCATCGACGACGGCCTCCTCATCCGCGACGACAAGATTCTCGCCGGGAAATCCGCGAAGAAGGAGAAAGCCGTGCTCGGCGCGATCAGGACCGCGCTCTTCGACGACCAGGAGCACTGTCTTGAGGTGCGCCTCGCCTTGAAGCGGGAGCAGTTCAAGCGCGTGCTCGTCCTCGGGACCTCCGAGCGGATGGTCGCGAAGATCGCCGAGCGGCTCGACCTGCCCGCGATATCGAAATGCCTGTACATCGAGGACATCGCGACGCGCGAGGAGATCAAGCTTGCCCGAAGCTCCCGCCAAGTGGAAGGCAGCCACGTCATCCCGGTGCCTCCCCTGGAAGTCTCGAAGAGCCACCCCCACATCGTCTACGACAGCATCCGGTTCTTTTTCAAGACGAGATTCTCCTTCGCGAAGAGCTCACAGGTCTTCGAGAAGACGCTCGTCCGGCCGGGCTATAGCCGCCGAGGCCGCGTGACGATCTCCGAGGGCGCGCTCATACAAATGGTGCTCCATTGCGCGGATGAGATCAATCACGCGCTCAACGTGAAGAGAGTCTCCATCAAGTCGGGCAAGGAGGGCTATACGATCGACGTGTCGCTCCACGTTCCCCACGGCCTCGAGCTTGCCGGAAACGTCAACAGCTTCCAGGTCTACGTGATCGAGAGCATCGAGCGCTACACCGGCATCCTGATCGAGGAAGTCAACGTCACCATCGATCGGGTCACCGCGCGCTAAAGTCCGGCGGGTCCTTTACAAGTCGGCGCGCACCTCGTACTATAGCCTCTAAAGGATGCAAAAAGGAGCGCCCATGAAAAGAGCTGTCCTCGCGCTGCCGCTCTTGCTCGCCTGCGGGGCGGTCTCGTTCGCCCAGCAGCTCGGGCCGAACGAAGCCGTCACCGCGCACTACGACGTCACCTCCTCGGCGGGCCAGCAGGACGCCCAAGCCGTCGCAAACGAGCTCGAGGCGTTCTTCGGCCTGTTCAACAGCTATTTTCATTTCGACCCGTCGTCCCTGAGCTACAAGCTCGCCGTGCGGATCTTCCAGAGCAAGAAGGAGTTCGACGGCTACTTAAGCGGCATCGTTCCCGGGACGCGCGGCACCTTCGTGTTCCTCCAGTACCAGGATCCGACCCGCAGCGAGCTCCTCGGATTCCACCAGCAGCCCGACGACTCGACCTTCACCGTTTCGCTCCTCCACCACGGATTCGTCCAGTTCCTGCGCTCGTTCGTCTCGCAGCCGCCCCTCTGGCTTCAGGAGGGTTTCGCGGTCTACTTCGAGAGCTCGGAGTACGACGCGACGAAAGGCGAGGCGATCTTTCATCCGAACCTCGGCTGGGTGCCGACCCTGAAGGACGCCGCGAACCGCTACCTCTCCACGAAGGACTCGAGCGCGATCATTCCCCTCGCGAGCCTGCTCTCGATGGACGCGAGCGGGGCGAACGCCGAGCTCTCCTCGTTCTACCCCGAGTCCTGGGCGCTCGTCTCGTTCCTCGAGGAGAGCGACCAGAAGGCCTACAACCGCGTCCTGTGGGACGCGATCTCGTCGCTCGGACCGAGCTCGACGGTCGCCGAAAACTCCGCGGCCATCCAGAAGCGGGCCTTTTCCTGGATCTCCGAGACCCAGCTCGGAAGCGACTTCGCCGCCTACATTCAGTCCGTGAAGACCTTTCCCGAGCTCATCGCCGACGGGACGCAGGCCTACGCTTCGGGCGACCTCGCGCGGGCCGCGAAGGACTTCGACGGCGCGATCGCGCTCGACGAGAAGAGCGACGTTCCCTACTATTACCTCGGCCTCATCAAGTACGCGGGAAGGGATTACTACCAGGCGGAGCACTACTTCCAGGCGGCGCTCCAAGCCGGCGGAGACCCGGGCCTCGTCAACTACGCGCTCGGCATCAACGCCTACGCGGACAACAGGATCGACGACGCGAAGACCTTTCTCGGCCTCGCGCTCGCCTCGAACTCGCCGGACTACAAGGACAAGGCAAGCTTCCTCCTCAGCCAGATCGCGAAGCAGTCGGCGCAGTAGTCAGCTCTGGCGGCCGCGGCGCCGCCTGCGCCGCGGCTTGACCGGCGGCGGAAGACCGCGCGCGTCGAGGAGGAGCCTCACGGCCTCCTCGACGTCGCTGTTCGGAGGGGTGATGGGACGGATCGTCTCCTTGATGCCCTTGAAGACCTCCCGCGTAAAGGCCGTCCGGTCGCGCGGCGCGACTCCGGGAAGGGCGATGAAGGGGTCGACGAGCGCGACGATCATCCGGCCGCGGCTGACCTCGGGCTCCGCGAGAATGCTCGCGTCGATCGTCCGCACCGATTCGAGGAAGCGCGCGGCTCCGTCCTTTCCGCGCCCCTTCTTGATCTCGGCGTCGATCGAGATCAGCATGTACGGGAAGAGGTCGAGCTCGATACCGAGCTGAAAGACCCCTGCGGCGTTCCCGGACTGGAGGATCTTGAAGATCTCCTCCGTCATCCGCGAGGCCGGGCACTGAGCGAGCTCGCCCGACGATTTCTTGATCTTGAGCTTGAGCTTCTGCGGAAGCTCGAAGCCGGTGCCGACCGAGTATTTCACCGCGCGCACCATGCGCACGGGATCCTCCACGAAGGTGGTATCGATCGGAAGAAGCGATCGGATCCTTCGCGCCTTCACGTCCTCGAAGCCCCCGACGTAGTCGATGATCTGCTCTTTTTCCGGCGAGTAGTACAGCGCGTTCAGCGTGAAGTCGCGCCTCGCCGCGTCCTCTTCGATGGTGCCGAACTCGTTTTGACCGCTCAAGGAGCGAAACGTCGACACCTCGACGATCTTCCCTTCGAGCTCGACGTGGACGAGCCGAAAGCGCTTTCCGATGATCCTCGAGCTCCAGAACAGCTTGCGCACGCGACGGGGGTGCGCGTCGGTCGCGATGTCGAAGTCCTTCGGCGTCTTGCCGACGAGGAGGTCGCGGACCGCCCCGCCGACGACGTAGGCTTGGAAGCCCGCGGCGGTCAGCCGCGAGGTCACCGAGAGGGCCCGGGCGTCGATGCGGCTGCGGCGAATGCCGTGCTCCTCGACCGTGTAAATCCGGGCAATCTCTACCCGCTTGCCCTCTGTTGTCGTACCGTATCGTATCAGCAATGGGTTTTCTCTGTCGGCTTGCGCGGTAACGAGCCGGGAATCGGAACCGGATCCCCGACAGCCCATCCTATCCCATAACCGTCCTTTTGTCACTCGGTCGATTCCGGCCTTCAGGCGGGATCCTCGAGGCGAGCCGTAGCAGGGAAGCCGACAAGTCCGTATCATGGACCCCCTCGGGCTCGCCCGAGGAAGGAGGCTCCCGTCCATGAACATCGCCCGTATCCCCCCCGATACCTCCGTGCGCCCGTCGGCGGCATCGATTCGCCTCGGCGGGAGCGGCAGGTCCGGGGTTCTCCTCCTCCACGGGTACACCGGCTACCCCGGAGAGATGGGGTACCTCGGGGAGCGGCTCAACGACGCCGGCTTCACGGTCGCCATACCGAGGCTTCCCGGTCACGGGACGAACGGCGGCGATTTCGCCCAAACCACCTGGCGGGACTGGCTGCGGGGAGCTCTCGACGCTTTCCTCGATCTTCGCGCGGACCACGAGGAGGTGAGCGTCGCCGGTCTCTCGATGGGCGGCCTCCTCGCGCTCATCCTCGCGGCGCAGCTGAGGCCCCGGCGCATCGCGCTCGCCGCCCCGGCGCTCCTGGTCTCGAACAAACAGCTCTACCTCACGCCGGTGCTGCGCCTCGCGCTGAAGTCGCTCCCGAAGGCGCTCGACCCGGCGGTGTCGCGAGGCGATCCCGACCGGGAGCTTCTCGCGCGGGACTACTGGAACCGCGAGTGGATGGTTCAGCTCGCGCACCTCCTCCACCTGCAGAGGCTCGCGCGGCGGACGCTCGGTCGGGTTACCTGCCCGGCGCTCACGATCGCCTCGAAGGGCGACCGGACCGTTCCCGCCTCGGTCGCGGCCTACGTCGAACGGCGAATCGGGGCGGAGGTGAAGCGGAGCGTCGTGCTCGAGCGCAGCCCCCACGTGCTCGTCGACGACATCGAGAAGGAGCGTGTCGCCGACGAGATCGTAGGCTGGTTTCAGGCGCGAGACCGCGCGGCGGAGAGGGATTTATAGACTTCGACCATCCGCCTGAACGGCGAGTCGCGCTTCTTCAGCTCCTTGGAGCCGCGCGTGATCTTGCACAGGCTCAGCCCGAGCGTGCGCGCGACGCCCCGTTGGCTCACGCCCCGGTCGATGAGGCGCACGAGCGCCCAGCGCGTCGCGACCTCCTCGACCTCCCGCGAGGTGAGGATGCTCTTGAGGAACTCCCTCACGAGAAACTCGTCGTTCGTTCGCGCGAGGGCGAGAGCGAGCTCGTCAAGCGCCTCGGCGGAAGTCAACGGAGTCGAATCGCTCACCCCGTTACTATAGGAACCCGGAAGCCGTACTGTCAAGGAGAAACGCGCCGCGGGAGCCGAGGCTACTGCTCGTCCATGATCTCCCTGACCATGGAGTCGACATCCTCCTGGACGAAGTCCGCCTTGCGCTCGAAGGCGAGCTCCTGGTTGGCGTCGCGGAGCTTCTTCAGGAGGCTGTAGATGATGATCATGAGGAACTTGATGCCGTCGGAGGGCCGCTGCCGGATGAAAGCGAGCAGATCGTTTCGGTGGATGCGGAGGATGACCGTCTCGACGGCGCTCGCGACGTTCGCGGTGCGCTGGACGTTGAGAAAGATCCCCGCCTCGCCGAACACGTCGCCCTTCCCGATCGCCGAGATGTAGACTTCCTTGTCGCCCTCGCGCACGGTCACGTTGACGAGGCCCTCGACGACGGCGTAGAAATCGGGGCTCTTGTCGCCCTCCTCGATGATCACGTCGCCTTCCTTGAAGGAAAGGACGGTGGCCTTCGTGAGAATGGCCTTCAGCGCGTCGTCGGAAAAGTACTTGAACGCCACGATGCCCCGCAGCTTGTCGATGATGCCCTCGTTCGAAGGTATCGCCATGAACATCCTCCTGCGTCTACGGCGCCCGACGCGGACCGCTCCCGCCCCGCGAGAGCGGCTCCCGCGGGAGCCAGTCCCCCGCGCTCGGGAGCGCTACGAAGCTCCCCTCGAAGATCGCGGCGGGTCCTTCGGCGGTGGAGATGCGCGCCGAGACCGGGATGCGCGCCTTCCCGAACTGGCCGAGCATACGGAGAAAGCGCTCGGCGACGGCCGCCTCCGGCGCCGTCGCGGTCGCCTCGAAATCTCCCTCAAGCGGAGAGAGGTACTCGATGCTGCACTTCTGAATCACGATTTGGCGGGTCCCGGGGAGCCTGCCGACGACGCACATCGCCATGCCCCACGCCGTCATGGTGAGCAGGCTCGCGATGCTGCCGCCGAACGCCGTTCCCTTGTCGTTGACGTTCGCCGACAAGGGCGCGCGAATGGCGACCCCTCCGTCGTCGAACCGCGTGACGACGAAACCCATGCCGAGGGGGCCGGTAATGGGAATCTTGCCGCTGATGTAGCCCTGAAAATCCGCTTTCGTCATGTTGAACGCCGTCCGAGCCCCCGCAGGGATAAGTATAGCCCATTGTCGGAGGGGTGCTCAACTCTTTACATCGATTTCGATTCGGCTATACTCCAAGGTGCGAGGAGGTCCGGAGGATGCGAGCGACAGCGCCCGCCCGCGCGGGGAACCGGGGGGTTCCCGGCGAGCGCGGGCTCGTGAGGGTTCTCGTGCTCGAGTCGTTCGCCGAGGCGCAGGTGGTCGGGGCGCTCCTCGCGGCGCGGGACGCCCCCTATCTGATCAGGCCCTTCAACGACCCCGCCTTCGGGAGCTTCTGGCGAGCCGCGGGCGGCTGGGGCGAGCTCCTCTCCTACGCCGAGCACCGCGGGGAGATCGGGGAGCTCTGCCTGAGCCTTCGCGGCCTCGGAAGGTCCTCCCAAAATCCGACGGAACGAGCCGGGAGGCGACCATGACCGATGACGACGCGCTCATCCGGGAGCTTGAGCGGGAGGAGACCGAGCTCCAATTCGAAAGCTTCGGCAACGACTCGGCGCTTGAGCTCGGGCTGCTCCTCGTAGAGGAGGCCAAGGCCGGCGGCCACGCGGTGGCGATCGACATCGAGCGGGCGGGCCACCAGCTGTTCCACTATGCCTTTCCCGGCACGAGCCCCGACAACGACCAGTGGATCGCGAGGAAGAACCGCGTCGTGAACCGATTCCACCGGAGCTCCCTCGCCGTCGGAACGCGCCTTCGAAAGAGCGGCGCGTCGATCGAGGAGAAATACCTGATCAGCTCCTTCGACTATGCCGCCCACGGCGGCGCGTTCCCCATCATCCTGAAGGGTACGGGAGTCGTAGGAACCGTCACCGTCTCGGGGCTTGCGCAGGAGGAGGATCACGCGCTGGTGGTTCGGGTCCTTCGCAAATACCTCGCCTCCCGAAGGAACGCGTGAACCTCAGGCGTCTCGCGGTCGCGCCGATTCTCCTGTACCAGCGCGTGGTCTCGCCGCTGAAAGCCCCTTCCTGCATCTACTATCCGAGCTGCTCGCGCTACGCATCCGACGCGATTCTCGCCCACGGGCTCGCGAAGGGCGCGCTCCTCGCGCTCTTTCGCCTGCTCCGCTGCGTGGGGCTCCTCTTTTCGGGGGGAATCGACGCGGTGCCCGAGCGCGTGACGCTGCGCTACCTCTTCGGGAGCTACCGGCGGTTCTTCCGCTTCAGGCGCGACCGCGCGCTCTGATCGAGCCAAGAACAATCCACTTTCGCAATCGCCGTTTTGCGGGTACAATGGCCTCCAGGCGCGGCTGAGACTGCCCCGAAGTACGTGAAGAAGAGATCCTGCGAAGGTGTCCCGCGCCGCGGGCGCTTGTCGTCCCGGGCCTCGCGCCCCGAGTCGGCGCGAGGGGTCGAACGCGGTGCTTCGCGAGCTTGCCGCGCAGCCGCGGTTCCAGGGAGGTAGGGGATGGATAGCCCGGTGCTCGTCAGTCCGGTCGCGCTCGCCAACACGGTAACCGCGTACGCCACGATCCTCTCGGGCGTCCTTTGCATCGTGCTCACCTTCGTCACCCGGCCCCAGCCGTACCGCTGGCTCTTCTTCTACTTCTGCATCATCCTCACCGGCATCCCGACTGTCTGGTATCACGGCTTCGGGGAGACCTTCGAGGCCGGAGTCGCCGACGTCGGCGCCGAGTACCTCCTCGTCTGGTCCCTGCAGTTCGCGGTCCTCGGCGACTACTACTCCAAGCGCCATCGCCTGCTCATCGCGGTGGTGAGCGCGATGGTCAACGTCGCCGTGGTGCTCGTCATGGTGACGGCCGCCTTGACGCGCTCGAAGCTCTTCGGCATGAACCCGCAGGGGCCCTCATGGACGACGGTGAGCAACGCGGTGCTCGTCGTCGACGCGGCGCTTGTGGTGTTCCTTTTCTTCGCGAAGCTCTCGAAGATGTATCCGAACTCCAAGCCGCTCCTCTACCTCAACGTCGCGATCTTCGTCGTCGGCCTGCTCCTCGCGGGTCCGGCGAACTCCACGGTCGGCTTCGGTATCTTAGCCTACCAGGCGACGTGGCACATCGTGGGCGCCTTCGGCTTCGTGACGCTCTGGATCTTCAACCTCGTCCGTTTCGCCGCCATCAAGCTGACCTAGGGAGAGGACTCCCGGAGACGCCATGCGGCAAGGCTCCCTCTACCTCATCCCGACGACCCTCGGGAGCGACCCGTCGCTGTGCGTTCCGGCCGGAGTCCGCGGAGCGATCGAGAGCGTCGAGGAGCTCATCGTCGAAAGCGAGCGCAGCGCGCTCCGCTTCCTCGGACTGCTCGGCTTCGCGGGCAGAATCGAGGAGATGAAGTTTCATCTCCTTACGAAGGATACGCCCGCGCAGCGGCGCTCCGCCTACCTCGACGGCGCTGCGGCGGGGGGAACCGTCGGCCTCATGTCGGATGCCGGCTGTCCGGTGATCGCCGACCCGGGCGCCGAGATCGTGAGACTCGCGCACGAGCGCGGCATTCGCGTCGTCCCCCTCGTCGGGGCCTCCTCGGTCGTGCTCGCGCTCATGGCTTCGGGCTTCGACGGCCAAAGCTTCACCTTTCACGGCTACCTGCCGGAGAAGCGCGACGCGAGAATCGGTGCGATCCTCGCGCTCGAGCGGGAGACCCGCGCAAGCGGCAGGACGCAGATCTTCATCGAGGCGCCGCATCGCAACGACCACCTGCTCGCCGACATCGTCGGCTCATGCGCCCCGACGACCCGGCTGTGCGTCGCCGCCGACCTCACGCTTCCCGGGGAGCTCATCCGCTCGGCGCCGGTCGCCCGCTGGAGGGCCGGCCCCCTCGCGATAGGCAAGCGCCCCGCGATATTCCTCCTCGCGCGCTGAGCGGAGCTCCCGGCGCTCAGCGGCGAGCGCGGTAGAAGAGGAGGCCGAGCTCCTCGTGGATCGCGACGAACGAAAGGTCGAGCGAGCCCGCGCTCGGAAGGTAGGCCGTCGCCGCGTAGCCTCCGCGCGCCGCCCGGTAGTCCGCCGGGGCGGGGAAGGCGGCGAGGCGATGGCGGGCGAAGGCGTACATTGCGCGCGGGAGGTGGTAGGCGGAGGTGACGAGAATCACGCGCTTGAACGGGAATTGGCGCGCGACGTCCGCCGCGTTTTCCCACGTGTCCTGGCTGTGCTCCTCGAGAAGCACGCGCCCCGGCCGAAGCCCCGCCTCGGAGAGAGCCCGGAGGCCTGCGGCCGCTTCGGGAACCGTCTCGCCGGGCGCCGCGCCGCCTGAGATCACGAGCGGAAGGGCGAGCTCTCGGGCGATCTCGGCGCCGTACAGGAGCCTCTTGAGGTAGCCCGCCGCCGGGCTTCCCCGACCGGCCTCCTCGGGGGAGTCCGGGACGACGCCGCCGGAGAGCACGACGACCGCCTCGGGCGCGAACGCGCGCGCGCGATCGATCGCGAGGGGCGGATAGCGGTCCTCCAAAGGCCTCGTAAGCGCGCCGGCAACCGGCTCCAGGGAGAGGAGGAGAAGCGCGAGACTCGCCGCGAGGAGGAGCGCGAGGCCCCAACCGCGCCGTCTGAGGAGCAGGAGAACGAACGAGGCGAGAAGCGCCACGACGATGACGCCGGGGGGAAGGAGCATCGACTCGATGAGGGATTGAAGCGGCATGGCTTAGCTCGAGCACCGAGTCGGACACTCAGGCGACGCCGGCGAGGCGGGATCGATCCCGCCGGCATCGTGGCGCGAGGCGAAAGCGGCGACCTTCGGCGGCCTGCGGAGCTCCTGAACGCCTTCCACGAGCATGCCCTCCCGTTCGAGATCGAGGAAGCCTGAGAGCGCCCCGGCCGTGATCCTGCCCCGTCCGCCGCCGCGGCACGCGACCGGCCGGGGCGGGCCTCCCGCGCCCGGCGTAGTATACGTGCTCGACGGCGGCGCGACAATCTCGAAAGAGACGGAACTTTCTCGCTTCCGCAAGCGACTAATACGGTTAGAAACGCCCGCTTTTGCTGGAACGCGGAGCATTTTTCTCAATACCTCTGCCCCTGGGGTTCCTCCTCCTTTTCCTCGGGGGCTTTTTTTTGCCGCCTCCCGGAGACCGAGGAACGGAAGCTCCTTCTTGACCGCGCGAACGCGGCGGCAGCATACTTTCCGCGCGCGTCGCGATACGGGCTTCCGGGAGGCGAAGAGAGGGCGGCACGAAGGCCGTCGCCTCGGGCCACGTGCAGCCGGGAACTTCGAGGCTTCCGCCGGTGTCAAACGCATACGTGAGGACGAGCTGTGTCACGCACGATTCTACGAGCCCACCTTGTCGTCGGGATTCTGCCCCTGCTGTTCGTTGATTGCGCCACTTCCCCCGGACCGACTTTCATCCCGATCTCCCTCGAACAGGCGAGAGTCCAGTCGGTGAGCGACCTCATCCGCACCGGTCGGCCGCTCGAGGCGATCGAGAGCATCTCGGAGTTCAGGCGGATCGGCGGCGAGGTTCCGGAGCCCGAGCTTGCCGCCCTGTCCGAGCAGGCCGACACCAAGGTGCGGGAGCTCTTTTCCGAGGCGGTGAAGAACGGAGATTTCGACGAAGCGCTGAGGTTGTTCACCTCCGCGAGGCTCGTCCAACCCGACGCGTTCCCTCGCTGGAGCCAGGGCGGGCTCATGCTCGATCTCGCCGAAGAGTACCGAACACGGGACATGCTCGTTCCCGCCTTGGTCACCTTTCGCCGGGCGCTCGCGGCAGGAGCGCAGGCGCGGCAGGTGGTAGGAAGCTACGGCGAGCTCGCGCTGTCCGAGAGCAACCGTCCCGCTCTCGAGGACATCGTCGCCTACATGGTGAAAGCGGGCATGAAGGTTCCGGAGGCCTACTTCGTCTTCCTCAAGCACGTCCCGAAGCCCGCCGACATGCTCGGCGGCGTCGCGACCATCTGGGTGAACAGGGGCATCGCCGAAGAACGCGGCGTGGGGTACCCGGACCGCGTCATCGGAAGCGGTTTCTTCATCGACAAGGAGGGCTACCTCCTCACGAACTACCACGTGATCCAAAGCGTGGTAGACCCGGCCTACAAGGGCTACTCGCGACTGTACATCCGGCTGTCGACCGACGAGAGCGAGAGAATTCCGGCGGAGGTGGTCGGCTACGACCGCGCCTTCGACATCGCGCTCCTGAAGACCTTCGTCTCGCCGAGCTACGTCTTCTCGCTCGACGACCGCAGGACGCTCGAGCCGGGGATGCGGGTCTACGCGATCGGGTCCCCGGGAGGCCTCGCGGACACGCTGACCTCGGGGATCGTCTCCGCGACCTCGCGACGCTTTTTCCAGATGGGCGACGCGATGCAGATCGACGCCCCGGTGAACCCGGGCAACAGCGGCGGACCGCTCTTCGACGACGCGTCGGAGGTCGTGGGCGTGGTGTTCGCGGGAATCCCCGAGTTCAAGGGCGTCAACTTCGCCATTCCCGCCCACTGGGTGAGTCTGCTTCTCCCCGATCTCTACCGCGGGGGCGAGGCGATTCACCCGTGGCTCGGAATGGCGCTGCGGGAGACGCCCTCGGGCCTCGCGGTGCTCTACGTGGTTCCCGGCTCCCCGGCGGACGGGGCGGGTATCGAGGAGGGGGACCTCGTGAGCTCGCTTGACGGCGTGCCGGTCACGGGGATCGTCGAGCTCCAGGAGCGGCTCCTCGAAGCCGAGCCGAACTCCCTCGTGAAGCTCGCGTGGAGACACGGCTCGAAGGCCGAGAGCGGCCTGATCTCGCTCGAGGACAGGCCCTTTCTTCCCCTCGAGACGGCGGCGGAGCGGGACACCCGCGACGATCTCTTCCTGCCGCTCTTCGGGATGAAGGTGGAGTCGACCGGCGCCTCCTCCTACCGGGTGACGAAGGTGTACCCGAACATGGCTGCCGACGCGGCCGGCATCTCGGCGGGCGACCCCATGAACGTGGTCTCCTGGGCGGTGAATCCGGAGCAGGGCTATGCGGCGCTGGCGATGACGGTCTCACGAAAAAAGGACGGCTTTCTCGAGACCGGCATCCAGCTCGCAGGAAGGCTCGATCCCGACAACTTCATTTGACGGCAAGCGGCAGAAGCGGACGGAAACGCGTGGCGTAGATCTCGTCGCTGTAGGCGGCATAGTCGGCGGCGGTGCTTCCGGCGTTGCTCTTCATGGCGGGATTCGCCCCCGCCTTGAGAAGGCTCGCGATCGTCCGCGGGCTTGAGCCGTAGTAGGCTCCCCACATGAGCGCGGTCATTCCGTTGGTATCCTTCGCGTTGACGCTCGCGCCCGAGGCGAGGAGCTCCTCGGCGATCTCGGGATTCGGATTGTAGGCCGCGGCGAGCATCAACGCGGTAATGCCGCTCCCGTTGCGGTCGCCCGGCTTCAAACCGGCGGCGAGCAGGAGCTTCACGATCTCCGGGCTCGGGTTGCTCCCCGCGGCGAACATGAGCGCGTCGCTTCCGTTCGACGCCCGCAGGCTCGCGTCGGCGCCCGCCGCGAGGAGCTCCCGCACCACCTGCGCGCTCGGATTGATCTCCGCGGCCCACATCAACGCGGTCATCCCCTCCCCGCTCTCCAGGTTGACGCCCGCGCCCTTCGCGAGGAGAAGCTTCACGACGTCCGGGTTCGCGTTGTCCGCGGCGGCCACCATGAGGGGCGTCGCGCCGTTCATCTCATGCGCGTTCAGCGCGCCGCCCGCGGAGACGAGCGCGGCGACGACGCCGGGATTCGGGTTGTATTGGGCGGCGTACAGGAGCGCGGTCATCTCGTCGTTGTCCACGTCCCGGACGCGGGCGCCGCCCGCGAGGAGCGCCGAGACCACGTCCGGGCTCGGATTGTAGCGCGCCGCGAGCATGAGGGGCGTGAGGCCGCTCGTCGAGGCGTCCCGGTCTTCGACCCCCGCCCCCGCGCGGAGGAGCGCCCGGACGACCGCGGCGCTCGGATTGTAGCGGGCGGCGTCCATGAGCGGCGTAAAGCCCCGCCCGGTCTCGTCGGTGTCCTCGACCTTGGCCCCCGCGGCGAGGAGCGCGGCGATGATCCCAATATTCGTATTGTAGCGCGCGGCGACCATGAGAGCGGTGAGTCCGGTCCCGAGAGCGTCTCGCTCCTCGACCTTGGCCCCCGCCGCGACGAGCACGCGGATGACCGCGGGATCCCCGTTGGACTGCGCGGCGACCATGAGCGGGCTCAGGCCCGTGACGGGGTCGTCCGCTTGGCTCTGCGCGCTGGTATTCACGGCGAGGAAAGCCGCGACCTCGGCCGCGCTTCCGACCTTCGCGAGGCTGAGGAGCGATTGCGCCGGGAGCGGCAGCCCGAAAACCGCGAAACCGCCCGAAACGAGCAGGAGAAAAGCCTTCACCCGGTTCACGTGGTTTTGACGCCCGAGAATCCTGAAAGTTCCGGTCTCGCGCGGCTCACGGCATGAGAAAGCCTCCCGCGACGGACCCGTCGGAGAACGGGAGGCCGCGGGAGGCGGTACGTTCGCGTTTCACGCGGGCCCAGGCCCGCCTCGTACGAGACTCGGTCAGTCCATGGGAGCGGGACCGGGTCGGCCCTGATCGCCCCCCTGCCAACCCTTCATCGGCACCGGTCGCGGCGGGCGCTGCCAGCGCATCATCCGAAAGCCGTGGTGGCGGCGATGATGGATCACCGCGAGAAACCGCTGGAACGCGTCGTCCCCCATGATCTGCTTCAGCTGAACCAGCGTCGCGATGCGATTCTTCTGAATCCCGGCGACGGTCTGCGCCGCCTGATCGATGAGCCCGTCCACCTTGTCGGTGTCGATCGTATCGGCGAGGAGCGCCTCGGCGATCTCGGCCTTCAGCACGCGGACGTGGGCGAAAGCCTGCCGGTTCTTCGTGCGCGTGCTCTTCTCGACGCTCTGCACCTGCGAGATCTGGGAGTCGGAAAGATTCAGCGATTTGAGGAACCGATCTCGATGATCATGCATGGTCTGCGCGAAGAGCGCGACGGGCAACACGAGAGCGACGATACCTAACGCAAGGCGTTTCACTACTTCCCTCCTTCGAAATTGGATGGCATTTTGACGAGCCGTGGGGATGATTAGTTCCGAAGCGGGCCGGGAATCGCTCGCGCGCCTCCCGGCGCTTCCGCCGCCTGCAGGGTCGACCGTCAAGCGGGGAGCAAAGGGCGGCCCCTCGGGCCGTTTGCGCTCGCGGCCGAAAGCACCTACAATTGTCCCGGATGCGGGGCGGGATGCTTTCCCGCCCCGCGTGGCGCGCTCGCGAGAGAACGCGCGCGAGTGAGCGCCCATCCTTTGAGGAGACTAGACCATGGCGGAGCGCAGTGCCCAGATCCTGATTGTCGACGACGAGGAGAGCGTCCTCTCCGTTCTCCGCTCGCTCGTGGAGAGCCGCGGCTACCGCTCGCTCAGCGCGAGGAGCGCGGAAGCGGCGCTTTCGATCGTCCAGACCGATCCGCCCGATCTCATCCTGCTCGACGTCGAGATGCCGGGCATGTCCGGCGTGGAGTTCGTGGCGCGGCTGAAGGCCGACGCCCGCACGCAGACCATTCCCGTCATCATGGTGACCGGATTCGACGACCGCGAGACGCGGCTGAACGCGCTCGAGAGCGGAGCCGAGGATTACCTCGCGAAGCCGGTGGATCCCGCAGAGCTCTGGGTGAGAGTGAGAAACCACCTTCGCCTCAAGGAATACAGCGACCTGCTCTCCTCGCTCAACAGCTTCCTCAAGGACAAGGTCCAGGAGCGGAGCTTCCAGCTCGAGGAGAGCTACCGCGAGACCATCTACCTCCTCACGAACGCCGCGGAGTACCGCGATCGCGTGACGGGCTCCCACGTGAAGCGGATCGCGACGTTCGCGCGCGAGCTCGCCGGAGCCATGGGCTTCGACTCGCTGTTCGCGAACGCCATCTACTTCGCAAGCCCCATGCACGATATCGGGAAGATCGGCATTCCCGATACGATCCTGAGAAAGCCCGAGCCTCTCTCCGGCGAGGAATGGGAGATCATGAAGCAGCACACGCGAATCGGGGCGAGGATGCTCGAAAGCGGCTCGACCCCCTACATCAAGATGGGAGCCGAGATCGCGCTGACCCACCACGAGTCGTGGGACGGAAGCGGCTACCCGTCGGGGCTGAAGGGCGAGCAGATTCCGATCGCGGGCCGCATCGTGAAGCTCTGCGACCAGTACGACGCGCTTCGAAGCGAGCGTCCCTACAAGAAGGCGCGAGATCACGAGACCACCGTCGAGGTGCTGTTCAAGGGCGACGGCCGTACGCGGCCCGACGAGCACAGCCCGGACGTTCTCGAGGCGTTTCGGACCTGCAGGGACGCTTTCAAGCGAATCTACGCCGAGACCGTCTAATCCTTCGCTCAGGCGCGCGGCGGGCCAGGGAAGCGGAAAGCTCGCCTCGGGCCCCGGCCCCTCTTGAGCTTTTCGGCGGGATCGGGGAGAGTCTCGCCGTCGGATTCCCGCGCGAGGCGACGGGAGGAGCGCGCGCCATGACGCTGGTATTTCATGTCTTCACGCCGAAACGGTGGGACCTCAAGCGATGGCAGCCTGAGATTTTCCTCGCCGACGAGCGCGAGCGGCCGTTCGCCGTGCCGAGGGTCGACGGCGGCCTCGTCGTCGCGGACGGCGGCGAGCGGCCGAGGGCGGCTCTCCACGCGCGCTTCCCGGTCGCGTCCTTCGGCGAGGTCACGCTGCCGACCGGGCTCCTCCCGGCGCGAAGCGAGCCGTACAACCTCAACGTCGAGATCGCTCGAGAGAGGATCGCGCGCGTCGAGGCGAAGGCCGAGGAGTGGAGCCGCGGAGGCTTCGTCCCGAGCCGCGCCTTCGGCGAGCTCCTCGACGCGGCAAAGCGCGTGTACCGCTTCGTCGATTCGGATGAGTCGGAGGAGCGAAAATCGCGCTGGGCGGATCTCTCCTTGAGCCACTCGCTTCCCGCGGGCGAGCGTCTCGCGCTCGACTTCGCCGACTGGGGCATCCGGCGCAGGCGGAGCTCGGGCGGCTTCGCGGGCTTCCTGCTCGGCGCGAACTGCTTCTGGTATCCCGAACGGGCGAACGAGTGCGGCGCGCTCTTCACGGAGTCGTTCAATTACGCGACGCTCCCTTTCTACTGGAGTCGCGTGGAGCCGGTGAAGGGCGAGCTCCGGCTGGAGAACCTCGACGCCCAGGTCGCGTGGCTCGGCCGGAACGGGCTGAAAAAGAAGGGCCACCCGCTCTTCTGGTACCTGAGCCTGCCCGCGTGGGTGGATCTCTTTTCGGACTATTCGCTCCTCCAAGCGCACGTTCGCGAGAGGATCCAGAGCCTGTGCGGTCGCTACCGCGGGCGGGTGGAGTACTACGACGTCGTGAACGAGATGCACAACTGGAACGTCCTGTCCAAGGAGCGGATGTACGAGCTCACCCGGCTCGCCTGCTCCTGCGCGAGGGCGGCCGATCCCCTCGCTCGGCTCGTCGTGAACGTCAACGAGCCCTTCGGAGAGTACATGGCGAGGGACGTCCTCCATCTGGACCGTACGATGGTGCCGATCGACGTCAAGCGTCAGCTCGCGACCCCCGAGGACTACGTCGAGGAGCTCCTCCGGGAGGAGGTCGACTTCGACGCGATCGGCGTCCAGATGTACTACGGAGCCGGCGCCGTATTCTGTCGGGACCTCTTTGAGATCTCGCGCTATTTCGACAAGTACGAGCGCTTCGGCAAGGAGGTGCACCTGACCGAGATGGGCGTGCCGTCGGCGGAGGGACCGGATCCGCTCGATTCGTCCCACGTGCACAACTACTGCGGGGACACCCCCTGGCGCGCCTCCGATTCGGGGTTCTGGCACGGCCCCTGGACCGAGGAGCTTCAGGCCGAGTTCATCGATGGGTGCTACCGCGTCCTCATGGGAAAGCCGTTCATCAAGGCGATAACCTACTGGGACTTCTGCGATGCCTTTCCCCACTTCTTCACTCACTGCGGCCTCGTCGACAGGGACCTCAAGCCGAAGAAGTCCTACGAGGCGCTCCTCAAGCTCGGCGAGCTCGCAGGCATTCGAGACCGGCCCGCCGCGACGCGTTGACGGTCGAACGTCCCTCCCCCGTTCGCTCGAAACCGAGCCGTCCGCCGGAAAAAAGCGAGACGACGGGCATCCACATTGATTACACTCTATCCGGCGCGAGCGAGAGGACTCGCCGCGCGCACGGGAGAGCCCTGGAAGAGCCCAGGAAGAAACGATCGCTCGCTCCGCAGGGGGCGCAGCGTACGAAAACACGAAGGAGCACGCAATGTCCGACCAGATGCGAGCGGTCCGCTTCCACGAGTACGGCCGCTCGAATGCGCTCGTCGTCGAAACGGTCCCGCGGCCGGCACCGAAGGCCAACGAAGTTCTCGTCAAGGTGAGGTTCGCGGGGGTCAATCCCGCGGACTGGAAGATTCGCTCCGGGATGTTCAAGGAGCGCATGCCGGTTCCCCTTCCCTTTACCCCGGGCATGGATTTTTCGGGGGTCGTCGAGGAGGTCGGCTCCGAGGTGAAGACGCTGAAGAAAGGCCAAGCCGTCTTCGGCATCGCGAACGGCACGTATGCCGAGCTCGCCTTGACGGCGCCGGGGGAGATCGCGCCGAAACCCGACACCGTGAGCTTCGAGCTCGCGGCGGCGGTTCCCGTGGGCGCCCTGACCGCGTGGCAGGCGGTCGAGGATGCCCGCGTCGCCGCGGGGCAAACCGTCGTCGTCCTCGGCGCGGCGGGCGGCGTAGGACTTTTCGCGGTTCAGCTCGCGCGGTTGAAGGGCGCGGAGGTGATCGGCGTCGCCTCGGCCGCCAACCTCGCTTTCGTCGAGTCGCTCGGAGCCGAGCGGACGGTCGATTACGGCAAGGGCCCGCTCGACGCGCGCATCAAGGACGCCGACGTCGTCATCGACACGGTCGGCGGCGCCGTCCTCGCGCAGGCCTATGCGCTTGCGAAGAAGGGAGGCCGGCTCGTCACCGTGGCGGGGCAGGTCTCCGCGGAGTTGGCGGAACGCCACGGGATAACCGCCTCGGGTTCCCACAGGGGACCCGCCGAGCTCCTCGTGAAGATCGCGAAGCTCCTCGCCGACAAGGAGATCCGCGCGGAAGTCGGCAGGATCTTCCCGCTCGCCGAGGCGAGGGCGGCTCAGGACCTCTCGGAGACCGGCCACGGGCGCGGGAGGATCCTTCTCAAGGCGGAATAGCGGGCGAAACGGCGCCGCCGCGCCCGACCCGTCGAGGAGCGCGCGGCGCCTCTGCGCGGGACGCCGAGATCCGATCGACGAGCGGCCCGCCTTCGGGGAGGCCGGCGTCGAGGAGGTCGATGTCCCATGCCGGGCTCGCGGCGTTTCCCTCGTTCTGCCCGGGCCTGCGGCGGACATCCCCCTCCCAAAAAAAACCGCGCCAAGGGACTGTCGACGAACACGCGAAGACGCGCGACGGATCGTAGCCCTTGCTTGCGTCAAAGACGGCTCGGCTCCGTCGTTCTTCAGTATGTAGGGGAATAAATGAGTGCTATACGTATACGGCTTCTAGAGTCACTGCATCGCACGATACGAGAAATAGCAAAACGAGACAAAGTCTCGATCAATCACATCATCACGCTTGCGGTGGCAGAAAAGCTTTCGGCACTCGAGACGGAAGACTATCTTGGGAAGAGGGCACGACGCGGAAGGAGGATAAAGTTCGAAAAAGCCCTACGAAAAGTCCCAGATAAAAAGGCCGAGCCTCACGACGAACTATGATGAGCGTTCTACCAATCGCGTTGAAGTAGTCGTTGGATCGACCACTCGGTGGTCGGCGTTGCAACTGAGTGAAGCGGTCCTTCGGCCGATGAACGGCGAGCTGGGGCTCCGGCACGTGTTCCATACCCGGATCGGGCGCATCATGGCGTACCTGTTCATTGCCGTGCTCGCCGCCATTCGCTATCGGCTGCGCGAGCATGGCTATCACGCGAGCTGGACCACGGTTCGCTCGAAGCTTTCCACCCGTGTTGTGAGCGCCTTGTCGCCGATGACCAGGCGGGCGGCTCCATCAGCATCCGGCCCCCGAGCGCTTCCGAGGTCGAGCACCGCGACATCTATCGGGCGCTCGGCCTCAGGCTCAATCCGCTGCCGCGGAGGCGGCGGGAAACGCCTCGGAAGAAGGAGGGACCACGCCTCCAGCCCTCCCTTCTCCGGCGAAACGATTTACGTCGAAAACCCGACAACCTCGGGCTTCGGCATGCTCGGGGCGCGTTCGGCCTCGCCGGGGAGAGGCTTGAAGCCCGCGTTAGGGACTCTGGGCGCTCTCCCTGCGGACCAGCTCCGGATCGAAGGCGAAGTGGCGGTTCGCGCTCCGCGAAAGGTCGTCGTAGCCGAGAAGCGAGCTCACCGCCTGGCGACACATCGCCTCGAACGGCTGGCGAACGGTGCTCAGCGACGGAACCGTCATGCGGGCGAAGGGGATATCGTCGGCGCCGACGATTGAAACGTCGCGAGGCACCCGCTTGCCGAGGCTCGCGAGCCCGCGCATCAGGCCGATCGCCATGAGGTCGTTCTGCGCCCACACGGCGGTGACGGCGCTCTTCCGCGCGAAGAGCGCCTGCGACGCCTTCAGTCCGGCGTCGAAGGAGAAGTCACCCACTTCGATGTCGCGCTCGTCGAGAGCGGCGCCGAGCCTCGAGACCTCGTCCTTGAAGCCGTGGAGACGATCCTTGCACAAATTCAAGTCGGGCGGTCCCGTGATGGTCGCAACGCGCCGGTGCCCGAGTCCCACGAGATAGCGCGCCGCAAGGCGCCCCGCCGCTTCGTTGTTCAGCGCAACCGTCACGACGTTTTCGCGGGCGTTGAAGACTCGATCGAACAAGACGATGGGGATATCCGTTCCGGCGAGCTTGGGCAGCGCGAGGCTCTTCTCCGAGACGCCGGAGAACACGATGCCGTCGACGTGGCGGCTGATCAGATCGTCGATGAAGATGTTCTCTTTCTCGGGTCCCGACTCGGTGTTCCCGAACAGAAGGCTGTAGCCGCCGCGGGTGACGTACTCCTCAAGCAGGCCGATCATCGTCGCGAACGGCTCGTGAATGCCGGGAATGACGAGGCCGATGAACTTGCCGCTCCGGCTCCGCAAGCCCCACGCGAGGAGGTTCGGGCGATAGTCGAGCTGGAGGATCGCGCTCCTCACCCGCGAGGCGGTGCCCTCCTCGACGGCAAACTTTCCGCTGATGACCCGCGACACCGTTGAAACGGAAACGCCCGCGATCTCGGCAACATCTTTCATCGATGCCACGCTCTTCTACCTCAAGGAGGCGCCGCGCCTCTCGGCCGGACCCCGAGCTCTCTCTTTCCGGAAAGCCCCTTCCAGGCGAGGCGACAGCCCCGTTGCCGTTCCGGGCGGCGCTCGGGGCGCCCTGCTCGCTGCGCGCCGGGCCGACGCGAAGGGGTACGACCCCCTTCCGGTAGGCTTCAGTCCGCACCTGCGCGACTTTTTATGTGACAACGATATCATGCGGAAAGAACCCCTGTCAATCGCGTGAATTGTCTATCTTGACAGCTGTTTTGAGCCATGATATCGTTATCATGAGGAGGATTCGAATGATCAAGATCACCAAGGTCCTTGTCTTCGGCCTCGGCGTTCTCCTTCTTCCGACCGCAGTCGCCTTCGCGACCGGCCAAAAGGAGGCGAGCACCGGCGCGAAGCTGGTCTATTTCATCTTCACGGGCTATGCCTATCCCTACTTCGCGCCCATGGCCGATGGAATCAAGCAGGCGGCGACTCACTACCCCGATCTCAACATCAAGATCGTCAACGCGAACAACTCGGCGTCCGACGAGATCACCGACATCAACGAGGCGCTCGCCGCGGGCGCGAAGGGCATCATCCTCAACCCGGTGCAGGAGTCGGTCACGAGCGCGACGCAGAAGGCGGTCCAGGCGGGCGTCGCGGTGGACACCCTTGACCGCGACGTGAGCGACCCGTCGGCGCGCTTCGCGTTCATCGGAGACAACGACGAGACGCTCGGGAAGGAGGAAGCGCAGTACGCGGTGGACTATCTGTCGCAGAACAACGTCGCGACTCCCTGGAACGTCGTCGTTCTCGAGGGAACGCTCGGCGCAAGCACCGCCGTCGACCGGGTCAAGGGAACGATGGAAGTGCTTCAGCCGCTCGTCGATTCCGGGAAGGTCGACATCGTCCTCAACCAGTCCGCCAATTTCGCGACGGACGCGGCGCAGACGATGATCTCCACGCTCCTCGCGAAAACGACGAACATCCAGCTCATCGTGTGCGGCAACGACGCGATGGCGCTCGGCGCCATTACGGCGCTCCAGAACGCCGGCATCACGCCGGGCAAGCAGACCTTCGTCGTGGGCGCCGACGCGCAGCCTGAGAGCCTCGACGCGGTCAAGGCCGGAACCCAGCTCGATACCGTCACCCACTCTCCCTTCCTCGAGGCGGTCTGGGCGGTCGAGGCGATGGACAACGAGCTCGTCGGCGGAACCAAGCCGGCGGCGGACACTTACCCGAACGGTAACGTCATCGTTCCGATGACCGTCGTCAACTCGTCCAACGTGGCGGGCATCTCGGCGTGGGGAACGCCCACGACCATCCCGCCGCTTCCCTACGGGACCGCCCAGCCGATCACCGTCTCCGCGTCGTCCGGATCGTAGACGGGCTCGCGCCGATTGGAAACGCAACAAACCCCGAGCGCGGACCGGCAGCCCTTGCTGTCGGTCCGCGACGTGGTGAAGGCCTTCGGCCCGGTGCGGGCGGTCGACGGCGTGAGTCTCGACCTGTTCCCGCGGGAAGTCGTCGGGATCATCGGCGACAACGGCGCCGGAAAGTCCACCTTTCTCTCGCTACTCGTCGGCTTTCATCGGCCCGACTCCGGGAGCATGGTCTTTCGCGGCAGGCCGGTGGCCATTACCTCGCCGCGAATCGCGCGGAACGAGCTCGGCGTGGAGATGATCTACCAGAACCTCGAGCTCTCGCCCGATCTCACGGTCTGGGAGAACCTCTTCCTCGGCGAGGAGATCAAGCGAATCGGAATCTTCTCGGACCGCCGGAGAATGCGGAACCGCGCCGCGGAGATTCTCCGCGAGCTCAACCTCAAAATCGGGCCTCTCGACATCGTGAGCACCCTGTCGGGCGGAGAGAAGCAGGCCGTCGCGATCGGCCGGGCGATTCTCTTCGAGCGGGACGTCGTGATCATGGACGAGCCCACGGCGGCCGTCTCGGTTCAAAAGGTCGAGGACGTGCTCGGCCTCGTACGGAGGCTCAAGGCGCACGGCAAGACCGTGCTCCTCGTGAGCCATCGCCTCGAGGACGTGCTCTCGGTCGCGGACCGAATCGTGGTCTTCTACCACGGCACGATCCGAAAAACCCTCCGGAACGAGGGGCTTGGCGTGAGCGACCTCGTGCACGAGATGTTCTAGATGAGCGGCAAAAGCGCAAAGGGCCCTCGGACGCCGGATGCGGAGCGGCGGCGGGCGTACCGCCGCCTGCTTCTCGGCAACCCGGGGGCGGTCCGCCGTCCCCTCCTCTTCCTCGCGCTCGCGATCATCGTCGCCTCGATCGTCTCGCCGTCGTTCTTTACCGTGAGGAACGCCGTCGCGGTGCTGACGAGCTCGAGCTTCCTTATCGTCGTGGCGGCGGGCGAGGCGTTCGTCGTGCTCGTCGGCATGATCGATCTCGGCGTCGAGAGCGTCTTCGCGGCGTGCGGGATGTTCGCGGCTTGGCTCTACGTCATCCAGCGCCAGTCGACCGGCGTGACGGTGTTGCTGACCCTGCTCCTCGGAATCGCGATCGGATTGGTCGCGGGCCTCCTCGTGACGCGCGCCCGCATTCCTTCTTTCATCGTCACGCTCGGAACCTACTGGGGATTCAGGGGCCTCGCGCTTCTGTTCAACGGGGGCAACTACATCAGTCCGAACGCGGTGAGCCCGATCCGCCCCTTCGGCTTTTCCGGCATCGCGGGCAATCTCGGCGCGATACCGATTCTCATCGTCGTCATGGTCGGGGTGGTGGCCGTCGGACAGGTCGTGATGACCTTCACGCCCTTCGGAACCTGGGTAAAAGCGACCGGATCGAGCGAAGAGGCCGCCCGGGCCGTCGGCATCCGCACGTTCGTGATCAAGATGGCGGTGTTCTCGTGCTCCGGGGTCGCCGCGGCGCTCGGCGGCCTCATGATCACCGCGTGGCAGGACTCCATCTATCCGCTCACGGGCCAGGGCTACTCCCTCGAGGCGATCGCCGGGGTCATCCTCGGGGGGATCCCCTTCAGCGGAGGACGGGGCAGCATCGTCGGCGCGGCGATCGGAGCGCTCGTCATCGGAGTTATCAACGACGTCATCGTGCTCGTGGGACTGCCCGCCCTCTACGAATACATCTTCGTCGCGGTCATCCTCGTGCTCGCGGGTCTGCAGACCCGCGGCGGCTCGTTCGTAAAGTAACGCGCCGAGCCCTTCGCGTGGCCACGCGCCGGTCGAGACGACCGGGGATGATCCGCGCCGAAAAGGGCTGCGAGCATTCCCTTCCGTCCGGGGCGGAAGCGCCGGGATGGCGTCCAGCTCCTCCCCTGCCCGGTCGGATGGGAAGACCTCCTCTCGTGAGGAGGGGTGCGCTTGACCACTCCTTCAGACAACGGTACCGTGGCGCTGCCGCTCGAGGAGACCGCTTGCGCTCTTCCCTCTCGCCTTCGGGAGATCGCCACGGGCAGTCGGGCTCGAGGCGAAAGCGCTCCGCGCCGCAGGGCTCTTTCCTTTGGGAGGAATTCGTATGAAGGTCGGAATTATCGGTGCGGGAATGATCGGAGGAACGCTGACGCGGCGCCTGTCCGCGCTCGGGCACGCCGTGTCGGTCGCGAACTCGCGCGGGGGCCGGTCGCTTGCCGAGCTCGCCGAGGAGACCGGCGCCGTTGCCAGGACGGTCGAGAACGTCGCCGAAGGCGCCGAGCTCGTCATCGTATCCGTCCCGCAGAAGAGCGTCCCGCTGCTCCCCCATGACCTCTTCGCAAGCCGCGCTCCCGGCGCCCCGATCGTCGACACCGGCAACTACTACCCCGACCGGGACGGCAGGATCGAAGCCATCGAGGGCGGGATGATCGAATGCCGCTGGGTCGAGCGGCAGATCGGCTGGCCGGTCATCAAGGCGTTCAACACGATATACTTCGCGCACCTCCTCGATCTCGGCCGACCGAAAG
>JASHNV010000088.1 GCA_030041455.1 Spirochaetia bacterium | reverse complement strand
GGGGCCGGCCGAGGGGACGGCGGCGAGGCGGAAGACCGCGGGCCGGGTGGACTCGTGAACGGCAGGGCGAGCCCCTCGCGTGAGGCGGCCCGGGGCCCGGAGCGGCTTCCGGCCGGCGCCGCCTCCGGCGACCTCCTCGATGCGAGGGACTTCCTCCGGCTGAGCCAGTTCATCGAACGGGAGTTCGGGATCCGGCTGCCCCCGGCGAAGAAGACCATGCTGGAGGCGAGGCTTCGCAAGCGGCTGCGCCCGCTTGCGCTGCCGAATCTCAAGAGCTACGTCGACTACTTCTTCAGCGGGACGGATCGAGCGGCGGAGCTGTCCGAGCTAGCGAGCGTGGTGACGACGAACAAGACCGATTTCTTCCGGGAAGCCTCGCACTTCGACCACCTCGTCGAGGAGGTCATACCGGAGCTTCTCGCGCGCGGCGCCGGGTCCCGCTCGCCGATCCGGTTCTGGAGCGCCGGCTGCTCGACCGGCGAGGAGCCGTACTCGCTCGCGATCGTCCTCTCGGAGTGCCGCGCCGCGCGCCCCGGGTTCTCCTTCTCCATCATTGCTACCGACCTGTCCGAAGGGGCGCTGCGGATCGCGAGGAACGCCGTCTACGAGCGCCCGCGGATCGAGGCGATTCGCCCGGAGCTTCGCAAGCGCTATTTCCTCCAAAGCAAGAACCACGCGCGGCGCGAAGTGAGGGCCAAGCCCGCGCTGAGGCAGCTGGTCGAGTTTCGACGCCTGAACCTCAAGGCGCGGTCCTACGACCTGCCGCGCGGTTTCGACGTCGTCTTCTTTCGTAACGTCATCATCTACTTTTCGCGGGAAACGCAGCACGAGATCGTGGAGCGCGTCTGCCGCCACCTGTCGCCGGGCGGGTACCTCTTCATGGGCCATGCCGAAACCCTCTTTGGGATGGAGCTGCCGGTCACGCAGGTGGCCCCCACGGTCTACCGGAGGAACGGCAGGTGACCGCTCCCCGGAAGATCAAGGTCCTCGTCGTCGACGATTCGGCCCTGGTGCGCCAAACGCTGTCGGAGATCCTCGGCAGCGACCCCGCGTTCGAGGTGGTCGGCACCGCCAACGATCCGATCATCGCGAAGTCCAAGATCCGGGCGAACCGGCCGGACGTCATCACCCTCGACATCGAGATGCCGCGCATGGACGGCCTGTCCTTTCTGCAGGAGATCATGGCGAACGACCCCATCCCGGTCGTCGTGTGCTCGAGCCTTACCGGCGACAACTCGGAGACCGCGATCGGCGCCCTCGAGTCGGGAGCGCGGGAGATCATCACCAAGCCGAAGTTCGGAGCTAGGCGATTTCTCGAGGAATCGCGCGTACAGGTCTGCGACGCCGTGAAGGCGGCCCACGCCGCGCGCGGCGCAAGGTCCGGCGCTCTCGCCGTCGCGCCGAAGCTCGACGCGGACGTTATCCTCGCCAAGGCTTCCGCCCGATCGATGTACGAAACGACCGAGAAGGTCATCGTGGTAGGCGCCTCGACCGGAGGGACCGAAGCGCTCCGCGAGCTCCTCGGCGACATGCCCCTAGACTGCCCGGGCATCGTCATCGTCCAGCACATGCCGGAACACTTCACGCGCGCCTTCGCCCAACGTCTGAACGAGCTGTGCCGGATCTCGGTCAAGGAGGCCGCCGACAACGACGCCGTCATCCGCGGCCGCGCCCTCATAGCGCCCGGCAACCGGCACACCCTTGTGAAGCGGAGCGGGGCTCGCTACTACGTCGAGATACGGGACGGACCGCTCGTGAGCCGACACCGGCCCTCGGTCGACGTGCTGTTCCGCTCCACGGCGCGGTACGCGGGAAGGAACGCGGTGGGCGTCATCATGACCGGTATGGGCGACGACGGCGCAAGGGGGATCCGGGAGATGAAGGAGCAGGGTGCGGCGACGATTGCCCAGGACGAGCGAACCTGCGTGGTGTTCGGCATGCCGAAGGAGGCGATCAACCTCGGGGCGATCGACCGGGTCGTGCCGCTCGAGCACCTCGCCTCTGCGGCGCTCAATGCCTGCTAGCCGCGGACCGGGTGCCTTGACGGCTGTCGCGTTCGGGGTCGGCGCAGCAGGCGTGAGGGCGCCGGAGGGAGCTCCCGCGATCGGGGCGCGTCGCGCCGTGGATCGGCGGGGCATGCGCTCCGCGGGGCCAGGCGGCGGCGGAGCCTCGGCGTTCGCGCCGCGCGGGAAACCGAGGGAGGAGGGCCCTCGATGACAATTCCTAGCGCGCTCCGTCGATCCTGCCCGGGTACACCGCCGCTCCACGGCATTCCTCGATCGGAGGCTGACGACTATGGCACGAGCACGGACCGTGAACGGAACGCCCGCCGGTGAGAAGCGACTGGCGGCATTTCTCGCTGCGCTCCTCGACGAACTCCCGGAGGGCGTCTACTTCAAAGACGGCGACGGCCGTTTCATCCTGGCGAACCGGGCGGTCGCGGAGCGGGCCGGCGCGGCGAGCCCGGAAGCGCTGATCGGCAAGACCGACTACGACTTCTATCCGCAGGAAATCGCCGACGAGCTTCGGGCCGACGAGCGCTCGGCACTTTCCTCCGGCAAGACGTTCATCGACAACGTCGAGCGGCCGTCGGTCGCCCGCGGGCCTCAGTCGCTGCTCGTGACCAACTGTCCTGTCTTCGGCGCGGGCGGAGCCGTGGTGGGTCTCGTCGGCATTTGCCGAGACATCACGGCGTTCAAACGGACCGAAGAGGCGCTGCGCCATGAGCGGACGGTGTTCCGCTCGTTGATCGATATCCTGCCGGTCTCCATGTATACCAAAGACAGAGCGGGAAGAAAGACCATGGCCAACCCGGTCGACGTCCAAACGATGGGCTGTCGATCGGAGGCGGAATCCCTCGGCAAGACCGACTTCCAGCTGTTTCCCCCCGAGGTCGCCGAACGGTTCGCCGTCGCCGATCGGGCGGTGCTCGAGACCGGTACGCCGGTCATCGATTGCGAGGAATCCTTTCGCGGCCCCGACGGCGAGCAGCGCTGGATTCTCACGTCGAAGGTTCCGCTGCGCGACGCCGAGGGGCGCGTCGTCGGCCTGGTGGGGGTCGGCTGCGACATCACCGAGCGGAAGGCGGCGGAGGAATCGCTGCG
>JASHNV010000087.1 GCA_030041455.1 Spirochaetia bacterium | reverse complement strand
GAAACAGCTTCCACAAATCGCGGTAGGGCTGGAAAATGCTCGGGCCCTGTTTGGACTGGACGATCTCCTTCATCCGCGAGAGCACGCCGGAGGCAAGAGGCGCACAAAGCAGCACCACCACGACCTGCATGAGGTTGAATACGATGTAGGGAATCATGGCCAACCGCCTTGAGTCGCGCGAGCTGCGCGACCGCGCGAGGCATTGGCAGGGAAGCTCGCGGGTGAGCGACCGTCGGATCGCGCGCCTGCGAAACGAACTGCCTCCGGAAGCTTCATGAACGCGCTCCCCCCGTTGTCCCGTCGCGCGAAAACGCGAGCGGAAGCCAACAGGTAGGAGTTATCAGCCGATTCGGGAGTCCGGCGGGCGGAGAGGCCGGCGCTGAAGCGCCGTAGAGCGCAGGTTCGGCGAACTCCATCGCCGAACCCCACGCCAACAAGCATACTCAGCGGACTGCGTCGCCGTCAAGAGTGTCGGCAAGATTTTTCCCGAGATACTCGAAGGTTTCGTTCACGATCACGGGAGCGACGGACGCAGGGGCGGGAGACGGTGGGCAGGAGCACGTGCACGCGCGGAGGACTTCCGACAGTCGATAGCTTCGAACGTGACCCTGGGTAAAAGGAATACCCACGCGTTGTTACGTGAGAAAAGGTGCCGACACGATCAGAGGCTTGCGAGATCGAGCTTCGTAAGCTGGGTTATACCGACTTCGGTGGCCACGATACCATGAGGCGGGGCATAGAGTATGAGGGAGTTGAGGTGCAGGCCGAAGCGGTAAAGACGATCCTCGAGCAGGTGTTGACCCGGAGGGAGGTCGGCAACCGGGTGGGTGTGGCGAGTACGAAGCGGTTCACCGGCGAGCTGGGAGCCCGGACGGCGGGCTAATCGGCGGCCGCGAACGCTCGGCCACGCGTGGAATCACACTACCTTGCGTCTCACGGACTGGGTAAGAGCGACCGAAGGGAATCGAACCCTCGGCACGAGCTTGGGAAGCTCGGGTATTACCATTATACGACGGTCGCGTCGGACGAAGCGCCGCTCTCGCCTTCGTCGGAGGAAATATATCAAAGCTCCCCGCGCTTGTAAAGTCGCCCGACCGGCACAGGGTTCCCTTCGACCGGACCTCTCACGCCCGAAGGTCAGTCGGTGGAGTCCGCGTCCCCGCCCGGGGCGCCGACGGTGAGCCGGAAGAGCTCCTTGCTGAAGATCGACACGACGATGACCGAGCTCTCCTTGACGACGTACGGCACGGTCAGGAGGCCCCCGGAAGACTGGGTCGACAGGAGCGTCGTCTTCTCCGCGTCGGGGGAGATCGCCTGCACGGTGAGATCGACCGGGACGGGGTAGTCCGGCAGCGTCTTCTGCAGCATGCCGAACAGATAACCGTCGGGGACGTCCTGCGGGTCGGTCATCACGAGATTGACGACGGTCCCCTTCGGAACGTCGGATCCCGGGTCGGGCGACTGGGAGACGACCTCGCCGGGCGGCTCGGAGCCGCTCGCCGGACGATCGGTGAAGACGAAGGGAACGTTGAGCTGAGCGAGCAGGTTCATCGCGCTCTTGAAGTCGACGCCCTTGAAATCGGCGATCTTGATGTTCTCGCTCTGAGTCCCGAGACTCACCACGACTTGAAGGGTGGTGAGGCCGGTGAGCGGCGTGTCGGGAGCGGGCTTCTGCTGGATGATGGTCCCGGCGGGCGCGCTCGCGAAGACGCTCGTGACGGGCTTCTCGAGCTGGAGGAGCGGGCCATAGGTCGTCGAGAGCGTCTGGAGGTGAAGCTCCAAGTCGGTGAGCTTCCATCCCACGTAGTTCTCGACCTTATCGATGATCGCGCCCTTGCTCACCTGGAGCGTCACCTGGCGGCCCGACTTCACGACGGTGCCGGCCGGGGGCTCTTGCGCAAGGACGTTGCCCTTGTCGGTCGGATTCGCCGAATAGCGGAGCTGGACTCTCGGATACAATCCGCGGTCCTGGAGGGAGACCGCCGCGCTCGCAAGGTCCATCCCCCGCAGGTCGGGCACCATGGTCTGCTCCGCTCCGTCGATGGTGAGGAGGAAGGTCGCGACCGCCGCGATGATCATGAGCGCGATGATGCCGACGGAAAGGTAGACGAGAATCTTGAAGTGGCGCGTCTCCGCGTCGTCGCGCGAGTTCGGGACGAGGTCCCGAAGCTTATCGAGTATGGGGTCCATGGGGCCCACGATCAGCCTCCAAGGGTCGAGCCGATAAAATCGTGTACTCCGTTGAGGAAGTCCTTCCAGTGCAGGGGGCTTTTCGACCGTAACTGAAGCATCTGGACCGTGAGTACTCCGTCTCCCGTTTGTACCAGAATTCCCCGGCTCTTGTCTATAGCGAGCACCCGTCCGGGCGCCTGGTCCCGCGAGAGCGCGGCGTCCGGGGGCGCGGGCTCGGCTTTGAGAAGGTGGAGCTCGGCACCCTTCCACGTCGTTCGCGCGCGCGGCCACGGGAGGTAGGCCCGAATCATCCGGTCGATCTGCGCGGCGCCTTGCGTCCAGTCGACGAGCCCGGCCTCTTTGCGGAGTAGCGTGCAGTAGGTCGCAAGGGCGTGATTCTGCCGGACGGCCTTGATTCCGGTGAGGTCGCGGCAGACCGCCGCGAGGAGCGCGGCGCCCTCGCGACCGGCGATCTCCGTGAGGCTTTCGGTCGTCTCGCGGCCCGACAGGGGAATGACGATCTGGGCGAGGATGTCCCCCGAGTCCATCTCCGGCGCGAGACGCTGGACGGTGATCCCGGTCTCGCGCTCGCCCGCGAGAATCGCCGCGGGGATCGGCGCCGGTCCTCGATACTTCGGGAGGAGCGACGGGTGGAGATTGATCCCGCCGCTCGGAAAGAGAGCGAGGAACTTGGGGCCGAAGATGCGCCCGAAGGCGACCACGACGAGGAGCTCGGGCTCGAGGGCGGCGACCCGCGAGCGCGCCTCGCCGTCGAGACGCTCCGGCTGAAGGACCCTGAGCCCAAGCTCGATCGCCTTCTCCTTGACCGGCGACGGCGCGAGGCGCCTCCCTCGGCCCTCCTCGCGGTCGGGGTTGGTGAGGACCGCGCAGATCGTGTGCTCGGCGAAGAGCGCGATGAGCGACGGAAGCGCTATCTTCGGAGAGGCTGCGAAGAGGATGCGCATTCCGATTCCGCTCTCTTCGTGTAGAGCTTGACGAGCCGTTCCCTCTTCTTCTCGCTCAGGTGGTCGAGAAAGAGAACGCCGTTCAGGTGGTCGATCTCATGCTGGACGACCCGGGCGAGAACGCCCTCGGCGTCGAGCTTGAAGGGACGTCCCTTCTCGTTCCAGGCTTGCACCGTGACGGCCTCCGGCCTCACGACGTCGGCGTAGATGCCGGGGATGCTCAAGCAACCCTCTTCGTAGGTAACCTGCGTCGGAGAAGTCTGAATGATCTCCGGGTTGATGAAGACGCGGGGCACGTCGCCGGTCACGTGGCAGACGAAAAGTCGCTTGAGCTCGCCCACCTGCGGTCCGGCGAGCCCGATGCCGTTGCCCTGGTGCATCGCCTCGGTCAACGCTTCGGCGAACTCGACGATGATGCGGTCGATGTCGGCGACGACGGAGGCCCTCTTCGTCAGGCGCTCGTCCCCGTAGGTGATGATCCGAAGCATGCCCAAAATAATAGCGAAAATGGAGGCCCGCGTCAAATGCGGGACGGCGGTTGTACGGCGACCCTCGTTGTCTCCGGAGAGGACGCAATGAGATGAACCGAGGTACGATCGAACCGCTTTCGAGGCGGGAGCAGCGGCAAGGGGCTCAAGGAGGCGTGGAAGACGAGCGGACCGAAGGCCGGACGCCTCGTCTGTGGGAAGGAGCACAGGCTCTCGTCACAGCATGAACGTGCCGATCGGCGCGGGCAACCGGTCGGAAGCTCCGAGGCGCTACAGCAGGCTCACCGGATCCACGTCGACCTCGACGTACACGTTGCGCGGCGGCTTGAAGCCCGAAAGGACCTGACCGACCGCCGCGTGGAGGCTCGCGAACCGCTCCGTTCGGACGAGGAGCTGGCAGCGGTAATTCGACGAGATCATCGCGATCGGACACTCGGCCGGGCCGAGGAGCTCGGTCCCCCGCCGCGCCTCGGAGGCCTCCTCGTCCGGGGTCCTCGCCTCGCGTCCCGTCTCGATGCGGGAGGCAAGGCGCGAGGCGACGTCCAGGGCGCACGCTTTCACCTTCTCCCTGTCCCTGCCGCGAAAGACGAGACGGAACAGGCGCACGTAGGGCGGAAAGCGGAGGGCCTCTCGCGCCTGGAGCTCCCGGGAGTAGAAGCTGTCGATTTGATTTGCCGCGGCGAACATGACGGCTTCGTTCTGCGGCCGGTAGGTCTGGATGACCACCTTTCCGTCGGGAACGTAGCGGCCGGCCCGCCCGGAGACCTGGAGGATGAGCGAGAAGGTCCGCTCCTGGGCGCGAAAATCGGGGAGATGGAGGCCGGTGTCGGCGAGAACGATACCCACGAGCCTGACGCCCGGGAAGTTCAATCCCTTCGCGACCATCTGGGTTCCGAGGAGGAGGTCGATCTTCGCGTCGCGGAAATCCCGGAGGGTGCGCTGGAGGGACCCCTTCGTTCGGATCGAGTCGGTGTCGACCCGCGCGGTTCTGAGGTCCGGGAAGCGCCTCGCGACCTCTTCCTCGATGAGCTCGGTGCCGAAACCGGAATAGCCGACGTCGAGGGAGCCGCACTCCGGGCAGACGTCGATCGGCTTCCGGGAGTAGCCGCAGTAGTGGCAGACCATGCGGTTGAGCTCTTTATGGTAGGTCAGGGACACCGAGCAGCGCGAACAGGTCATCTCGAAGCCGCAGCTTCGGCAGTGAAAGAAGTACGAGAAACCCCGCCGGTTGAGGAAGAGGATCGTCTGGCGGCCCTCGTCGCGCGTTCTCCTGATCTCCTCGCAGAGCGGCCTCGATAAGCTGCCCTCCTCGTCCTTCATGTCGACTACCTGGACCTCGGGCATCCTCCCGCCCGACAGGCGCTCGGTGAGCACGTAGCGCCTCATGCGGCCTTCCCTCGCGAGGTGGTACGCCTCGACCGACGGCGTCGCGCTTCCGAGCACGAGTCGGGCGCCCGAGACCGCGCAACGCCGCATCGCGACCTGACGCGCGTGATAGCGTGGGGCGTTCGACGATTTGTACGTACTCTCGTGCTCCTCGTCGATGACGATGAGGCCGAGGCTCGGAACCGGGGCGAAGACCGCGCTTCGCGCTCCGATCACGAGCGAGGCCTCGCCCCTTCGAATCCGCATCCACTCGACGAACTTCTGCGAGGGGGTGAGGCCCGAATGGAGGACGGCGACGCGGTCGCGGAACCGGGCGCGCACGACCTCGACGAGCTGATGGGTGAGCGAAATCTCGGGTACGAGATAGATGACCCCCCTCCCCCGCTCGATCGTCCGCTCGGCGGCGACGAGGTACACCTCGGTCTTCCCGGAGCCGGTGACGCCGAAGAGGTAGGAGCTCCGCTCGGCGGCTTCCGAGAGGATGCCCGCGACCGCCGCCTGCTGTCCGGCCGACAGAGCGTGCCTGCCCGAGGGAAGGTCCTCCTCGCCTGAGAGCACCGGAAGGCGGCTCTCGCGCCTCCCGCCGGGAAGCATCGTCGAGAGCGCCTCCCCGAGGGAGCAGAAGTACATTCCTGCGATCCACCGCGCGAGCTCCAGGTACTCCTCGTCGAACAGCGGCTCGGCGTCGATCACGCGGTCGATCGCCTTGATCTCGTAGGCCCCGGCGCGCTCGGCCCTCGCCCCCACGACAAAGCCGGTGAGCGTGCGGCGGCCGAAGGAGGCGGTCACCCGGCGGCCGAAAAGATCCTCCGTGCCGTCCTTCCCTCCCGCCCGAAGGTAGGTGAAGGGGCCCTCGGTCGGAACGTTGAAGACGACGTCGAGGTACGGAGCGAGCGCGGTCGGGCTACCCATCGAGGAGCTTCCTCAGCCTGCGAAGGTCCTCCCAGACCGGGGCCCGGAGCTCCGGGCTCCGGAGGACGCCGCTCGGGTGATAGGTCGGGACGAGACGCGTTCCCCGGTACTCGTACGTCGCGCCGCGCAGCCGCCCTATCCCCACGTCGACGCCCGAAAGGAGGGCGGAGGAGATCCGCCCGACGGTGAGGATAAAGCGCGGGCGCACGATCTCGATCTGGCGGCCGAGGTAGGGCAGGCACGCCGCCGACTCCTCGGGTTGCGGGTCCCGGTTGTTCGGCGGCCGGCATTTGACCACGTTCGCGATGAAGGCGTTCGTCTTCCGCGACAGGCCGATCGCCTCGAGCCACTTGTCGAGGTACTGGCCGGCCTTGCCGACGAAGGGCCTTCCGCTCGCGTCCTCGTCGGCGCCGGGTCCCTCCCCGACGACCATGACGAGCGGATCGAGGGCTCCCTCGCCGGGAACCGCCGACGTCCTGCCTTTGCACAGCGCGCATTTCCTGCAGGCTCCGATCTCCGCGTCGAGCTCGGCGAGCCTGCGCCGTCGCTCGACCGAGCTCCCGGCCTCGGTCGGCTCGGTAGCGCGGTCGGGAAAATCGTCCGGCGCGCTCTCAGGCGGCGGCCCGTGGGGCTTCCGGTAGCCGTCCGTTAGGTAGTCCTCGAGATCGCCGAGGAGCCGCCAGTATTCAGGCAGGCGTTTCATCGTCATAGAGCACCTTCTCGAGAAAAAGGCCGCGCGCCGGAGCGGTCGGGCCCGCGGCGTCGCGATCGCGGCGGGCGAGGAGCTCCTTCAGCTTCTCCGGGCCCTCCCCGCGCGTCTCCAGCTCGACGAAGGTGCCGACGAGGGAGCGCACCATCCGATAGAGGAAGGCATTGCCCGCGATCTTGAAGACGAGCGCGTCGCCCTCGCGATAGAAGACCGACGAGTAGACGTCGCGGACCTTGGAGGCGCTCGAGTCGCCCGAAGCGGCGAACGTGGTAAAATCGTGGGTTCCGACGACCGCGGCCGAAAGGGAGATGAGCCTCCGGAGATCGGGAGGCTTCCTGAGGCTCCAGCAATAGCGCCGCGTCGTCGGACACTCGACCTCCTCGGCGCGGAGGTAGTACTTGTACACCCGCGCCCTCGCGCTGTAGCGCGCGTTGAATTCGTCGCCGACCCGCCCTCCGCGCAGAGCCCGCACGTCGTGCGGGAGGAGCCCGTTGAGCGCGTGGTGAAAGCGGTCGTCGGGGACGGGGCTGTCGGAGGAGAAGCTTATCACCTGTCCGGCGGCGTGAACGCCCGAGTCGGTCCGGCCGGCCGCGACGACCCCCACCGGATGGCCGTGAAGCTCGCCGAGCGCCGCCTCGACGACGGCCTGCACCGTGCGTCCCTCGGCCTGGCGCTCCCAGCCGAGGAACTCCGTCCCGTCATAGGCGAGGACGAGCCGAACGTTACGTCTCTCCATGGACGCCCATTTCGGTGAGCACCTTCCCGACCTCGTCGTAGATTTCCCGCGACAGATCGAGGAGCGCGGTCGGCTTGTCCTTGGAGGCCTTCCCCATGCCGAAGATGCGCGCGACGGTCCGCCGCGCGTACTTGAGCGCTTGGATGCGCTTCTCCTCGTCCTCCCGCGGACCGTAGTTGTACTCGAGCGAGGCGGAGAGGTAGAGCACGCCGTCGTAGCCGTAGTTCTTGTCGAGATCCGGCCCGAGGTGGGTCACCGTCCCGATGGACTGCTTTCCCTTCTGCTCGTACTCGATCGCGGTCCCGTAGAAGAAGCGCGCCTTGCGGTAGAACATCTGCGCGAGGTAGTCGTAGTGCTCCCCGGGAAACTCGACGTTCAAGTCGGTGGCGATCCACGCCGCGCGAAGCGACGCGAGTCCCTGCTTGATGGTCGGGCACAGATCGTCGGGGAAGTGCTCGTAGGACATGATCGCGAAGTAGTAGCTTGCGAGCCCCTCCTTCAGGGTCCGCGGCTCGCGAAAGTCGAGCTCGTCGAACAGCAGCTTGACCGTCGATAGCCGCCGGTCGGCGTCGAGATCGAGCTCGTTTTTGACCTTTTCCTTGACGCCGAGGAAGTCGTTCGGAAAGGCCGCGTAGTAGCAGGTCGGGCAGACCACCATCGGGTAGATGAGGGGAAAGACCTTGCCGAACTTTTCCGAAGGATCGTAGAGCCGCCTGAGGTCTTTCGTGAGCCCGCCGGCGATGAGCCTCCCCCTCCCCGTGAGGAGCTCCTCCTTATAAAAGGCGGTCTTGCAGACCGGGCAGGCGATTTTGCTCTTGGAGAAGAACGTCAGGTGCGCGTCAGCTTCTTTTGCCATCTTCCCCCTCGATGACCACGACCGCGATCGCGCTGTCGGTCTCGTGCGTGAGCGATATGAACGCCTTTCGACCGCCCATCGCCTCCATGGCCGAACGCGCGCGGCCGAAGAGCTTGATCTCGGGCTTTCCGCTGCGCGCGCTCTCGACGAGAATCTCCTTCAAGGACAGTCCGCGAAGCCCGGTCCCGAGCGCCTTGCCGAAGGCCTCCTTCGCGGCGAATCGGGCCGCAAGCGACAGCACCGCGGAGGCGCCGCGCTCAAGCGATTCCGCGAGCTCGCTCGGATGGAAGAATCGGTCGAACAGCCCCTCGACCTCCTGCCAATGCCTCATGCGGCTCACGTGCACCACGTCGATCCCGATTCCGAGGATCATTGCACGGGCTCCTGGTCACCGGCCGATATCGTGAGGGTGACGGTCTCCGGAGAATAGCTGAGCGCCACCATCCCCTTGGGCACCGACGCCTTCGTGGGGAGCGAATACACGCCGGGCGCTTTGATCTTCGAGCAGTCCACGTCGAGCGTCACGTCGCCCGGCTTGACCTGCTCGACGGCGAGCTCCGTGCCTTGCAGGTTGACGGAGCCCGAGGTCATGCTGCTGTTCAGCCGGAGATCGGGCGCGAGATCGAGGGCGACCACGTCGACCGGGTCCAACGTCTTGATCATCGTGATCTCCTGAATGACGCCATGGAAGTCGACCATCTGGTTTCCCACCACCGACACGTTTGAGTCCCCGAGCGCGACGTCGACGGGCGTCGTGAAGTCCGAGTCCCTTCCCTCGATGCTGACGTCGGCGGTCGTGACGGTCCCGATCGCCTCGACCTTGCTCCGCGGCCCCTCGATCTCGACCTCCTCGGGCGTCACGAAGTACTGCCCGAGCTCGTAGCCCTTGGCGGCGAAGCCCTTGACGCTCGGCGTCACCTCGACCTGCTTGGTCACGAGGCGCTCCATGCTGACGGTGAGGTCGATCGGGTTCACGCGCACCTCGACATCGGCGTCGGCGGAGGTTCCCCTTTTTCGAATCTTCACCGGCACCCGGTAAATCCCCTCGCTCCGGAAGCCCGACAGGTCGACGTAGGCCTCGATGTCCTCGTCGCGGACGAGAAAAACGGTGTCCGCCTTGCCGCGCAGGCTCACGCTCACCTCGCGCGGGAGGTCGTTCGACGGCACGAACAGGCCGTTGGTGACCTCCTTCAGGGGCACGCTTACGTAGCGCTGCTCGAGCGCGCTTATCCGGTAGAAGAGGAAGAGCAGGATCGCGGCGACGACCGACAGGATCTTGGCCGGCCAGTTGTTCGTCACCCGGTCGAACAGCGTGCTATTCTTCAATCGGCGCCTCCTCCCGCTCCTTCTCGCCGTCCTCCCTGAAGTCGAGAAGGGCTTTCAGCGCCTTGCGCGCCTCGTCGATCGAAAGGTCGTAGAAAAGGTTCGCGTCGTAGGCGAGGGATACCGCGCCGGTCTCCTCGGAGACGATGAGCACGATCGCGTCGGTTTCCTCCGCGAGGCCGAGGGCGGCGCGGTGCCTCGTGCCGAAGCTCCTGCGGATGTCCGCCTGCTCGGAAAGCGGGAGGAAGCACCCGGCGGCGAGCACCTTGCCGGCCTGGATCACCGCCGCGCCGTCGTGGAGGGGCGTGTCGTGACCGAAAATCGTGAGGATGAGGCTCGACGAGAGCTCGGCGTTCAGGCGGGTGCCGCTGTCGATGATGTTCTTCAGCCCGACGTTCCGCGCGAAGACGATGAGAATGCCGCGCCGCTGTTCGGCGAGCACCTCGACCGCGTTCAGGATGGTGTCGAGCTGATAGGGCTTGCCCGTCGAGTTGAACCGAAACCACTCTCCTTGGCCGATCCTCGTGAAGATGCTTCGAAGCTCGGGCTGAAAGACGATCGCCACGATGATGACGAGCACGGTCGCGAGCGAGTTCATGATCCAGAGGAGGGTGTGAAGCTGGAGGAAGAAGGCGAGCGCGTAGATGAGGACGACGAGGAAGGTGCCCTTCACGAGCTGAATCGCGCGGGTTTGAACGAGCAGCAGGTACACATTGTAGATGAGGTAGGAGAGGATGCCGATGTCGAGGAGCGGCAGGATGACCGTCTTCAAGAGCCAGAGATTTACGAACCAGTCCACCGCGTTTACCCGCCCTCGATCGCGGAGAGAATGACGCGCGTCTGCGCCGCTTCCTTCACGTCGTGAACCCGAAGGATATCCGCCCCGGCGATCGCCGCGTAGGTGTCCGCGACCACCGTCGCGGCCAGGCGCTCCTCGGGCGGTATGTCCCCGAGGAGCTTCCCGAGGAAGCTCTTGCGGGAAAGCCCGATGAGGAGCGGGAAGCCGAGCTCCTTCAGGCGCGGAATCCCCCGGAGGATCGCGAGATTATCGCATGGTCGCTTTCCGAATCCAATACCCGGGTCCACGATGATCATGCCGCGCTCGATGCCGCCCTCAAGCGCGGAGGCGACCGAGGCTTGAAGCTCGGCGGAGATCTCGAGGACCGGTTCGGCGTAATAGGGCGCGCGCTGCATGGTCTTCGGATCGCCCCGACGGTGCATGAGCACGACCGGAACTCTTCGCGCAGCCACGAGGTCCCGCATCCTCCCGTCGTCGGCGAGCGCCGAGACGTCGTTTACGATGTCCGCTCCGGCGTCGAGCCCGGCCTCCGCCACGTCGGCCTTCCGCGTATCGACTGAAATGACGATCCCGGACTCCCGGCGGATCGCGGCGACGAGGGGCGCGACGCGCAGGCGCTCCTCGCGCGCCTCGACGTAGTCGGCCCCCGGACGGGTGGACTCGCCGCCGATGTCGAGGATGTCCGCGCCTTCGAGGATCATCCTCCGCGCGAGGGCGAGCCCCGAGTCGAGGTCGCCCGCGCGGCTTCCCGCGAAGAAGGAGTCGCCGGTCGCGTTGATGACCCCCATGACGAGGGGCGCGCGGGCGAAGGAGAGGAGACGGCCCGCGCCCCAGGCGATGTCAGGGGTCGACATCGGCAGCGTAGTCGACGCCGGGTATCCCGAAGCCGTGGACTGCGAGGAAGTCCCGCCGGTAGCCCTCGGCGTCGGCGAGCCGCTCGAAGTTCGCGGTGTCGACGCGGGTCCAGAGCTCCGCCACGTCGTTCTGTACGTCGGGCCTGAGCTCGAGGTCGTCGATGCGGATGCGCCCCTCGGCGTCGGTCGGCACGTCGCCCGTGTAGAGCCGGTCGGCGAAGAGCCGCTCGATCTGCGCGATGCAATCCTCGTGGACGCCCTTCGCTTTCATGACCTTGAAGAGGAGCGAAATGTAGAGGGGCACGACCGGAATGACCGCGCTTGAGCGGGTCACCACCGCCTTGTTCACGGAGACGTAGGCGCGTCCGCCTACGGAGGAGAGGAGCCCGCCGATCTCGCGGGCGCCTCGCTCGAGGTCCTCCTTCGCCCTCCCGATCGTCCCTTCGCGGTAGATGGCGTGGGTCATCGCCGGTCCGATGTAGGAGTAGGCGATCGCGACGGCGCCCTCGGCGAGGAGCCCGGCGCCGAGGAGCGCGGCGATCCAGAGCTTCCAGTCCTCGGCTCCCATGACCTTGACGGTGTCGGCGATCTCCTGCGCGGTCGCGGGCTCGACCGAGAAGTCTTTGACCTCGCCGGACATCACGTCGACCGATCGGGCGCTGTAGGCGCCGCCGATCGGCTTCAGGACCGATTTGTGCAGGATTCCCGTCGCGGGGTCGGTGCGGACCGGCGAGGCGAGGCTGTAGACGAGGAGGTCCACCTTCGCCGGGGTGCGCTTGAGCGTTTCGACCGCCCGCTCCTTGACCTCGGTCGCGTAGGCGTCGGCGTTGATGTCGAAGGCTTGAAGCCCCGCGGCGACCGCCTCCTTCTGAAAGGCGAGCGTGTTGTACCAGCCGGCGGTTCCCGGCCGCTTGTCGCTCCCCTCCTTCTCGAAGGCGATCCCGATCGTCTCGGCGCCGCAGCCGAAGGCGGCGACGATGCGCGAGGCGAGGCCGTAGCCGGTCGAGGAGCCCACGACGAGAGCCTTCCGGGGTCCCTGGATCCGGCCCTTGGAGCGGACGTACTCGATCTGGCGGCGCACCTCCGCGGCGCAGCCGGTCGGGTGCGAGTTGATGAAGATGTTGTTGCGGAACTTCGGTTCGATGACCATTGCGCCTTCCTTCGCGTCGTGCTATCCCAGGGCAACGGCCCCCGCGCGAACACGACCGGGGCAGGTGCTAGACGCGCTCCTCGACCGGAATGTAGGTCAAGGGCTCGGGGCCCGTGTAGAGGCTTTCGGGCCGGTAAATCCGGTTGTCGACGCGCTGCTCGAGCACGTGGGCGAGCCAGCCTGAGACCCGCGCCATCGCGAAAACCGGCGTGAACAGCTGCTTCGGGATGCCGAGCAGACTGTAGACCGCCCCTGAGAAGAAGTCAACATTCGGGTAGATCGGCTTCCCCGCGGTCTCCATGCGCGCGCGGAAAGCCCGCTCCACTTCCTTCAAGATTTCGTAATAGCGGGAATCGCCCTTCTTTTCGGAGATCTCGACGAGGTAGCGCTCGAGGATGTTGGCCCGCGGATCCTTGACCTTGTACTCGCGATGTCCCATGCCGATGACCTTCTTCTTATCGTCGAGCGCGCGGTTGACCCACGCTGCCGCGTTCTCCTTGCGCCCGATTTCGTCGACCATCGTCATGACCTGCTCGTTCGCCCCTCCGTGGAGCGATCCGTAGAGCGCGCCCATCGCCGCCGAGATGCTCGAGTAGCAGGTCGAGAGCGTCGAGGCGACGACCCTCGCCGTGAAGGTCGAGGCGTTGAAGCCGTGCTCGGCGTGGATGACGAGGCACTTGTCCATGATCTCGCCCTCGTACGCCTCGGGCTCGGCGCCGCGCAGCATGTAGAGGAAGTTCGCGCCGTGGGAGAGGTCGGGGCGCGGAGGCACGTACGACTCGCCCGCGCGCAGGCGCTTGAAGGCGGCCACGGTGGTCGCGATCTGCGCGACCTGATGGAGCGTCTGGCGGCAGTTGCAGAGCGCCGAGTGCTGAATCCGGTGCTCGACGTAGCCGCTGAGGTAGGCCATCACCGACTGGAGGAGCTCCATGGGGTGGGCGCCCGGCGGAAAGCTGCGGACCATGTCGAGGACCGGAGCGCTCAAGTCTCGGCCCTGCCTCATGGAGCGTCGAAACGCCTCGAGCTGGCCGCGCGCGGGCAGACGCTCGTAGAGCAGGAGGTAGGTCACCTCCTCGAAGTCGGAATGCCGCGCGAGATCCTCGATCGCGTAGCCGCGATACGAGAGCTTGCCCGCCTTGCCGTCGATGAGGGAGATCGCGCTTTCGGCCGCCACGACTCCCTCGAGACCCTTCGCATACGCTGTCTCAGCCATCCTATCCTCCAGTCGATTTCTCGTCACTTCAAGGGCGGAGGGGCGTGAATCGCCCTTCGGTCGACGGCGAGCGCCGCCTCCTTCACCACCTCGGAGAGCGTGGGGTGGGCGTGGACCGTTCGGGCGATGTCCTCGGCGCTCCCGCCGAACTCCATGACCGAGACCGCCTCGGCGATCAGGTCGGAGGCCCAGGGCCCGAGGATGTGCACGCCGAGCACCCGGTCGCTCTTCGCCTCCGCGAGGACGCGCACGAAGCCGTCCGTCGCGTCGGCCGCGACCGCCCGCCCGTTCGCGCGGAAGTAGAACTCCCCCGCGTTGAAGGCGGTCCCCTCCGCCTTCAGCTGCTCTTCGCTCTTGCCGACCGACGCCGCCTCCGGCCACGTGTATACGACGCCCGGGATCGTCGAATAGTTCACGTGACCCGGCTTTCCGGCGAGGATTTCGGCGAGCGCGACGCCCTCGTCCTCCGCCTTGTGCGCGAGCATCGGGCCTCGGATGACGTCCCCGATCGCGTAGATTCCCGGGACGCTCGTCTCGAAGCGCTCGCTCACGAGGACTCGTCCCCGCTCGTCGAGACGAACGCCCGCCTCCGCGAGCCCGAGCCCTTCGAGGTAGGGCTTCCTGCCCACCGCGGCGAGGAGCAGCGAGCCTTCGAGCTCGAGCTCCTTGCCCGCGGGGTCGACCGCCGACAGGGCGATCCCCTTCTTCGTCTTTTTGACCCCGGAGACCTTGGTCCCGAGCGCCACGCTCAATCCCTGCTTCTCGAGAGAGCGCTGGAGGTTTCGCGCGAGGCGGGAGTCGAAACCCGGGAGGATCTGCGGCATGAGCTCGACGACCTGAACGCGCGAGCCGAGCCGCGCCCACACGCTTCCGAGCTCGAGGCCGATCGCGCCCGCGCCGATCACGAGGAGCCGCTCGGGGACGCGGTCGAGGGAAAGCGCCTCGGTGGAGCTCACGACGCGCTCGCCGTCGAAGGGGATGGACGGGAGCTCGATCGGAACGCTCCCGGTCGCGATGACGATGGACCGGGCGGCGAGGCTGACGCCTCCGACCTCGACCGTGCCGGCCGAGGCCACCCGCCCCGCGCCCCGGAACGTCGCGATGCGGTAGGCGGCGAAGAGGCCCGCCACGCCGCTCACCATCTGGTCGACGACTTTCCGCTTCCTCGCCATCATGGCGGCGAGGTCGAGCTTGACGTCGCCGACCACGATGCCGTGCTCCCCCGCTCCGTGTCCGATCTTCTCGAAGAGCTCGCTCGAGTCGAGGAGCGCCTTGGAAGGGATGCAGCCGATGTTCAGGCAGGTTCCCCCGAACGTGGCCTCTTTCTCAACCACCGCCGTCTTCAGCCCGAGCTGCGCGGCGCGGATCGCCGCGACGTATCCGCCGGGCCCCGCGCCGATCACCGCCACGTCAAAACTCGTGTCCGCCATCTGTCGCCGATCCGCCCGCTACACCTGGAGCAGCAATCGCTCGGGGCTCTCCACGAGCTGCTTGATCCGCACGAGGAAGCTCACCGCTCCCTGGCCGTCGATGATCCGGTGGTCGTAGGTGAGCGCGACGTACATCATCGGACGCACGACGACCTGGTCGTCGACCGCCACGGGCCGCTTCTGGATCGTGTGCATGCCGAGGATCGCCGACTGCGGATAGTTCGGTATCGGAGTGGACAGGAGCGAGCCGAACACCCCGCCGTTCGTGATGGTGAAGGTGCCGCCTGAGATCTCGTCGACCGTGAGCTTTTTGTCTCTCGCCCTCTTCGCGAGGTCGAGGATCCTGCCTTCGATCTGCGCGAGGGTGAGCCGGTCGGCGTCCCGGATGACCGGCACCACCAACCCGCGCTCGGAGGCGACCGCCACGCCGACGTCGTAGAAGTTGTTGTAGACGATGTCCTCGCCGTCGACCGTCGCGTTGACGAGCGGGAACTCCTTCAACGCCTCGACGGCCGCCGCCACGAAAAAGGACATGAAGCCGAGCTTGACCCCGTGCTTCGCCTCGAAGGACTCCCGGTACTGGCTTCGCAGGCCCGCGACTCGGCTCATGTCGACCTCGTTGAAGGTGGTGAGGTGCGCGGAGGCCTGCTTCGCCGCGACGAGGCGCTCGGCGATCCGCCGTCTGATCGTCGTCATGGGGACCCTAGTTTGCCGATCCCCGACGAGCCCGCCGGGACCCGGCTTGCCGGACGACGAGGCGCCGTAGGTCGCGGTCGGCGTGAGCGGGCTCGCAGGCGGAACGCCGCTCGCGGCGGGCGGCGGTTTCGGCGCGGAGGCGGTGTCGGCCGCGCGGAGCGCGTCCTCCTTGGTAATCCTCCCGTCCTTTCCCGACCCCGAAATCGCCGTTGCGTCGAGCCGCCCCTCCTCGACGATCCGCCGCACGGCGGGCGAGAGGGGGGCCTCCGCCGCTCTTGCCTGGCTCGCCGCGACGGGCGCGGGCTTTTCGGCCGGCTTCGCCGCGGCTCCCGTTTCCATGATCTCGCCGACGATGCTTCCGACGGCGACCTCGGTCCCGGCGGTCACGTGCCGCTTCAGCGTCCCCGCCGCCGGAGAGGGGACCGCGAGGGTCGCCTTGTCGGTCTCGAGCTCGAAGAGCTCCTCGCCCTCGGCCACCGCCGCGCCGTCGTCCTTGAGCCAGCTCGCGAGGAGCCCGCTCGTGACCGACTCGCCGGCGGAGGGAACTTTTATCTCGATGCTCATTCGCTCTTTCCTTTCCGCGCTCCTCGGCGCCCTTTCGGCGGGCGGAACAAAAAACGGGTCCGCGGGGTTGACGCCCCGCCGGGCCCGTCGTCCTGCTACCGCTTGCCTGACACGCCGATCGGCGTGAGGACCTCCGTCAGGAAGGCCTCGATCTCCGCGACGTGCTGCTTGTGCGAGCCCGTCGCGGGGCTCGCCGAGGCGGGCCGCCCCACGTACTTGATCTCCGCCTTCCCGATGACGCTCTCGACGCGGTCCCGCATGAACGTCCAGGCGCCGCGGTTGCGCGGCTCTTCCTGCAGCCAGACGAAGTGCTTCGCCTTCTTGTAGCGGCCGAGGACCTCCTTGATCCGCTCGACGGGGAAGGGGTACAGCTGCTCGATTCTCACGACCGCCGGCTTGAACGCGGACGCTTCGCGCCGCTCGATGACGTCATAATACACCCGACCCGTGCAGAAGATCACCGTGTCGGCGTCGTAGGCCTTCAAGGGGTCGTCGAGCACCTCCTCGAAGCGCCCGCCCGTGAAGTCGCCGAGGGCCGACACGCACTGCTTGTAGCGGAGGAGCCCCTTCGGCGTCATGATGATGAGCGGCTTCCGGAAGCCGCGCTTCATCTGCCGCCTGAGCACGTGGAAGTACTGCGCCGGCGTCGTGAGGTTGCAGACTTGGATGTTGTCCTCGGCGCACAGCTGCAGGAAGCGCTCGAAGTGGCCGCTCGAGTGCTCGGCCGACTGTCCCTCGAAGCCGTGGGGAAGGAGCATGACGAGCCCGTTCGCGCGCCCCCACTTCGACTCGCCGCAGACGATGAAGTTGTCGATCACGACCTGGGCGCCGTTCACGAAGTCGCCGTACTGCGCCTCCCAGATCGTGAGCATGTTGGGCTGCGCGGAGGCGTTGCCGTACTCGAAGCCGAGGACCGAGAACTCGGAGAGCGGGCTGTCGTAGACCGAGAAGCGCGCCTGCTTCGCCGCGATGTTGTTGAGCGGAACGTAGGGCATCGGCTCGGCGGACGCCGCGTTCCACCACACCGAGTGGCGCTGGGAGAACGTGCCCCGCGCCGAGTCCTCTCCGCTCAGGCGGACCGGGTTGCCGTCGAGGAGGAGGGAGCCGAAGCTCTGCGCTTCCGCGGCGGCCCAGTCGATCGCCTTGCCCTCGCGGTAGACCGCGAGGCGCTGCTCGACGATCTTCGCGAGCTTCGGGTTGATGTGCATGAAATCGGGCACGGTGCAGATCTTCTCGCCGATCAGCTTGAAGGTCTCCTCCGAGATGGAGGTGTCGACCGGATCGTGGTCGTAGTCGCGGCTGAATCCGGACCACTCGCCGGATTGAAAGGCGTCGGTGCGGAACTCGCCGGGGTGCTTGCGGGATTGATCGAGGGCGGCCTCGAGGCTGCGGTGGTACTCGGCGAGGAAGGCGCTCTGCTCCTCCTTGCTGAACGTTCCCTCGCGGGCGAGCTTCTCGCCGTAGATGGTCGCGACGCTCGGGGAATTCTTGATCCGGTTGTACATGATCGGATGGGTGTAGGAGGGCTCGTCGGCCTCGTTGTGGCCGTACTTGCGGTAGCAGACGATGTCGACCACCACGTCGTAGCCGAACTTGTGCCGGAAGCGCATGGCGAGGTCCATCGCCCTCACCACCTGCTCGGGATCGTTGCCGTTCACGTGGAAGATCGGCACGGGCATCGACTTCGCGACGTCGGTGGGAAAGTAGGTCGAGCGCGCGTCGCGGGAGGCGGTCGTGAAGCCGATCTGGTTGTTCACGATGACATGGATGGTGCCGCCGGTCTTGTAGCCGCGAAGCTGCGACATGTTGAAGACCTCGGCGACGACCCCCTGTCCGGTGAAGGACGCGTCGCCGTGAACGAGCACCGGAATGACCTTCTTCCGGTGGACGTCGTTGCGCCGGCGCTGCACGCCGCGCGCCTTTCCCTCGACGACGGCGTCGACCGCCTCGAGGTGGCTCGGGTTCGCGACGAGGCTCACGTGGATGGTGCCGCCGTCCTCGTTCACGTGGTCGGTGCTGAACCCGATGTGATACTTGACGTCGCCGCTGCCGCCGAATTTGTGCGCGGTGTAGTTCTCCTCGAACGCCGAAAAGATGTCGGTGACCGGCTTCCCGAGCACGTTCGTCATGACGGTGAGGCGTCCGCGATGCGCCATGCCGAGAACGATCTCCTGGATTCCCGCCTGCGACGCGCCCCGGTCGAACAGGTAGTGGAGCGCCGGGATGAGCACCTCGGCGCCCTCCAAGGAGAAGCGCTTCTGGCCGACGTAGTGTGAATGGAGGAAATGCTCGAACTCCTCGGCGCGGATGAGGTCCTTCGCGATGATTTGCTTGCGCTCCTTGCTCCAGATCGGCCGGTTGTTGTTCTCCTCGATCTTCTGGATGAGCCAGCTTCGCATCGACTTGTTCTGGATGTGGAGGATCTCGATGCCCATCGTCGAGCAGTAGGTCTCCTTGAGCGCGGTCAAGATCTCGCGAAGCGTCCCGCGCGACGGGGAGAGCCACCGGCCCGCGTTGAAGACCTTGTCGAGGTCGGACTCGCCGAGGTCGAAATCCTTCAGCGAGATGCTGCCGTAGGGCCCCTCGATCGTCTTGATGAGGTACTTGAGGTCGGGCATGAGATAGTTCCCGAGCGGATTGGTGTTGGCGTAGATGTACCCGACGTCCCGGTACGCCCAGATGAGGCTGTCGACGCGCGCCTGCTTGTAGATCGCCTCGGCGTCGCTCCCGAGCGCCGGAGCCGACGCTTCGCTTCCCGGGGCGCTCTTTTGGTAGTAGGAGAAGAACTCCTGCCACTCAGGCTCGACGCTCGCCTTGTCCCGTACCCACTGATCGTAGAGCTCCTCGATGAACGGAGCGCTATTCAGGCTGATCTCGGATCGCATGCCATTCTCCTTACCGCTTCGCGGCTAGCTTGTCGCGCAAGAGCGCCGGTATCTCGTCGGGCTTGTCGGCGACCGGCACGCCGGCTTCCCTGAACGCGCCGACCTTTGCCTCGGCGGTTCCCCTGCCGCCGGCGATGATCGCGCCGGCGTGGCCCATTCGCTTTCCGGGCGGCGCGGTTCGCCCGGAGATGAAGGAGACGACCGGCTTCGACATCTTCGTCCGAATGTATTCGGCGGCCTTCTCCTCGTCGTCGCCGCCGATCTCGCCGATCAGGACGACGGCGTCCGTGCCGTGGTCCTTCTCGAACAGATCGAGGAGGTCGATGTAGCCCGTGCCGACGATCGGATCTCCGCCGATGCCGACGCAGGTCGACTGGCCGAGGCCCGCCTCGGTCAGGTTGTAGACGACTTCGTACGTGAGGGTGCCGCTTCGGGAGATGAGCCCGATGCGTCCGGGTTTGTGGATCCGTCCGGGCATGATCCCGATCTTGCTCTTGCCCGGGGAGATGAGGCCCGGGCAATTCGGCCCGAGGAGCCTGACTCCCCGCTCCGCGAGCTCCGCCGTCGTCGCCACCATCTGGAGCACCGGGATGCCCTCGGTGATGCAGATGACGAACCGGATTCCGCCCTCGGCCGCCTCTCGTATCGCGGAGGTGGCGAACTTCGGCGGCACGAAGACCACCGAGGCGGTCGCGCCGGTCTTCGCGACGGCCTCCTTCACGCTGTCGAACACGGGCACCCCGGAGACCTGCTGCCCGCCCTTCCCGGGGGTGACCCCGCCGAGAATGCGCGTCCCGTACTCGATCATGGCGGCGGTGTGAAAGGAGCCGTCCCGCCCCGTGATTCCCTGGACGATCACGCCCGTTGTCTCGTCGATGAGGATGCTCATGTGCTACCGACCTTCCTTCGATCGCGCGACGACCATTTTCACCGCGTCGGAGAGCCGCTCCGCGGCGCCGAGGCCCTCGCGCTCGAGGATCGCCCTTCCCTCCTTCTCGTTCGTCCCGACGAGGCGGATCACGAGCGGCAGGCGCATGTCGAGCTTTTTCCTCGCCATGACGATGCCGTTCGCGATGTCGTCGCAGCGGGTGATGCCGCCGAAGATGTTGATGAGGATCGCCTTGATCTTGCGGTTTCCCGTTATGATGCGGAGCGCGTTCAGCACTTTCTCGGGATTCGAGCTTCCGCCGACATCGAGAAAGTTAGCGGGGCTTCCCCCGAAGAGCTTGATGAGGTCCATCGTCGCCATCGCGAGGCCGGCTCCGTTCACGATGCAGCCGACGTCGCCGTCGAGGCTCACGAAGCTCAACCCGGCGGTCCGCGCCTCGATCTCGTCCCTGCTGTACTCCTCGTCGTTCCGCAGCCGCTCGATCTCCGGGTGCATCGGTACCCCGTTGTCGTCGAAGTTTATCTTCGCGTCGGCGGCGACGAGGGAGCCGTCGGGGAGCTCCGCATAGGGGTTGATTTCGACGAGCGAGCAGTCCTTCTCGACGAAGAGCCGGTACATCTTGACCAAGGCGTCGGCCCCCTGCTCGGAGGCCCTTTTCGTCGGGAAGACCCGGTCGCTGAACTCGGCTGCCGGGCCCGGGGTGAGCCCCTTCAGGGGATCGACCTCCGCGATGACGATCTTCCCGGGGTCGACGACCGCGAGCTCCTCGATATCGACGCCTCCCGAGGCGCTTCCGATGAGGACGACGCGCTTTCGGGCTCGATCGAGGGTGACCGAGAGGTAGTACTCCTTCTTGATCTCGACCGACTTGGCGACGAGGACCTTCTCGACCGGGAGCTCCTTGATCGTCAGGGCGAGGATCTCCCTCGCGCGGCTTTCCGCCTCCGCGGGGCTGTTCGCGAGCTTCACGCCGCCCGCCTTTCCGCGTCCGCCGACGAGGACCTGCGCCTTCACGACGACCTGGGAGCCGATCTCCGAGGCGATCGAGCGCGCCTCCTCGGGAGTTCTCGCGACCTTTCCGGGTGGGACCGGGATTCCGTACTCGGCGAGGAGGGCCCGCGCCTGGTATTCGTGGATCTTCATGCCTTGGTCTCCAGCTGCTTGGAGATCTTGCGCTTCAGGAAGTTGATGGCCTTGGTCACCTTGATCTCGCGGGGGCAGACCCGCGTGCAGTCGAAGTGGTTGTCGCACGACCACACCCCGTTCGGATCGTTGAGCACCGAGAGGCGCGGATCGAGACCCGCGTCGCGGCTGTCGTTCACGAAGCGCGACGCCTGCACGAGCGCGGCGGGCCCGACGTAGTTCGGATTGACATCGAGCACCGGGCAGGCGGAGAAGCAGGCGGTGCACAGGATGCAGTTGGTCTCGTCGTCGAAAACCTCGCGCTCGGCCTGGCTTTGGATCCTCTCCTTCCCGCCTTCGGCGGGCCGGTCGTTGAACAGGAAGGGCATGACGGAGCGGTAGCTCTGGAAGAAGCGGCTCTGGTCGACCATGAGGTCGCGCTGCACGGGCTGGTGGCGGAGCGGCTCGATCGTCACGACCGCCTCGTCGCCGGGCGCGACGTCCCTGAAGAGGGTCTTGCAGGCGAGACACTCCTTCCCGTTGATGATCATCGCGTCCGACCCGCAGACGCCGTGGCCGCAGCTGCGGCGGAAGGCGAGGCTCCCGTCGACGTAGCTTTTGATGTGCATGAGGCCGTCGAGCACCCGGTCGGTCGGCTCCGCCTCGATCGAGTATTCCTGGTAGCGGCTTTCCGTCTCCGTCTCGGGGTTGAACCGTCGTATCTTCATCGTTACTTTCATGCGCTCTGACTCCTCATGGGAAAGCGTGTTTCAATAGGTCCGCGGCTTGGGCTGCCAGCGGGAAAGGTCGACCGGCTTGTAGCCGATCTTCACCTTGTCGCCGTCGAGCCACGAGAGGCTGTGCTTGAGCCAATTCGCGTCGTCGCGCTCAGGATAGTCGTCGCGCGCGTGGGCGCCTCGACTCTCCTTTCGGTTGCCCGCCGCCGTCGCGGTCACGTAGGAAAGGTCGAGGAGATTCTTGATCTCGAGCGTCTCGAGGAGGTCGGTGTTGAACGCGCGGCTTCGATCCTGAACCCGGACCTCGCGATACTCGTCGCGAAGCGATTTCAGCTCCGCGATCGCCTCGGTCAGCTCCTTCCCGGTGCGGTAGACGCCGACCTTGTTCATCATGATGTCCTCCATCCGGTCGCGAAGCCTTCCGGCATGGGTTCCCTTTTTTCCGTCGGTGAGGCGCGCGATCTCCTCGCGCGCCGGCCCGTCGGCGTCCTTGCGCAAGGCGCCGAGGGAAGCGCCCTTGACGAACTCGGCGATGTGCGCCCCCGCCCTCCGCCCGAAGACCACGAGGTCGACGAGGCTGTTCGTCCCGAGGCGGTTCGCGCCGTGCACCGAGACGCAGGCGCACTCTCCGGCGGCGTAGAGCCCCTCGTAGATTCCCCCTTCGCCGTCTGAGCGGACGCGGCCGTGCAGATCGGTGGGAATCCCGCCCATGGCGTAGTGTGCGGTCGGCTGAACCGGAATCGGCTTCTCGATCGGGTCGATCCCGAGGTAGGTCCGGCAGAACGAGGTGATGTCGGGGAGCTTCGCCTGGATGACCTCCTTGCCGAGGTGCGTCGCGTCGAGGAGCACCCAATCGTCGTTCTTCCGGTCCCCGCGCATTCCGCGGCCGTTCTTGATCTCCGTCATGATGGCGCGCGAGACGATGTCGCGCGGCGCGAGGTCGAGGAGCGTGGGGGCGTAGCGCTCCATGAAGCGCTCGTTGTCGCGGTTTCGGAAATAGCCGCCCTCCCCCCGCACCGCCTCGCTGATCAAGATACCGAGCCCCTTGATCCCCGTCGGATGGATCTGATAGAACTCCATGTCCTCAAGCGGCACCCCGCGCCGGGCGACGACCGCCGGCCCGTCTCCGGTGTTCGCGAAGGCGTTCGACGTGATCTTGAACATTCGGCCGAAGCCGCCGGTCGCGAAGAGCACCGCCTTCGAGCGGAACGTGTGGAGCTCTCCGGAGCGGAGCTCGACCGCGATGACGCCCGTGCACTTCTTGCCTTCGAAGAGCACGTCGAGGAGGTGGAACTCGTCGAAGAACGCCACCTCGTTCTTGATGCACTGCTGGTAGAGCGTCTGAAGTATCATGTGGCCGGTCCGATCCGCCGCGAAGCACGACCGCCGCACCGGCGCCTCTCCGAAGTTTCGGGTATGCCCTCCGAAGCGCCGCTGGTCGATCTTGCCCTCCGGGGTCCGGTTGAAGGGCAGGCCGCGGTTCTCGAGATCGTAGACGGCGTGGACCGCCTCCTCGGCGAGGATGAGCGCCGCGTCCTGATCGCTCAGGTAGTCGCCGCCCTTGATCGTGTCGAAGGCGTGCCACTCGGGATTGTCCTCCTCCACGTTTCCGAGCGCCGCTCCGATGCCCCCCTGCGCCGCCCCGGTATGGCTTCGCATCGGGTAGAGCTTCGAGAGCACGGCGGTCTTCGCGGTCTTGCTGGCCTCGAGCGCGGCGTAGAGCCCCGCTCCTCCTCCGCCCACGATTACCGCGTCATATTCATGTGTCAACGTTGCTGCTCCTTCTCGTGCTGGATAGATGCGCGCCGCCCTCGGGAAGTGCCGGGCTCCCTCAGCCGGGCTTGTAGAAGGTATCGAGCTGCTCGATGCCCTCCCGCACCGCCTTCGCGGAAGCGTCGAGCGCCTTCCGCTCGACGTCGGTGAGCTCGATCTCGAGAACCTTCTCCACCCCTCCCCGGCCGAGCACCACCGGCACGCCGAGGAAGAGGTCGCGGTGGCCGTACTGGCCCCGCAGGTAGACCGACGCCGCGATGAGCCGCCGCTCGCCCTTGACGATCGCCTCGACCATCTCGGCCGCCGAGGCGCCGGGCGCGTAGTAGGCGCTGCCCGCCTTGAGATAATTGACGATCTCCGCCCCGCCGGTCCGGGTGCGGCTCACGAGGCGCTCGATGGTCCCGGCGTCGAGGAGCTCGCCGATGGGAAAGCCGCCCACCGACGTGTAGCGCGTCAGGGGCACCATCGTATCGCCGTGCCCTCCGAGCACCATCGCCTCGACGTCTCCGGGCCAGCAGCCGAGCTCCTCGGCGATGAAGGCGCGAAAGCGCGTCGCGTCGAGCACCCCGGCCATCCCGACGACCTTCTCGGGGGCGAAGCCGGTCTCGCGGAGCACGACCATCGCGATGACGTCGAGGGGATTCGTGACGACGACGACGACGGCGTCGGGCGCGTAGCGCTTGATCGCCTGGGCCGCGCTCTTCGCGACGTTCACGTTCGTCTTCAGGAGGTCCATGCGATCCATGCCCGGTTTGCGGGCGATGCCGGCGGTGAGCACGACGACGTCCGAGCCCGCTATCTCGGCGTAGTCGTTCGTGCCGGTAATACCTCCGCGATAGCCGAGCACGGGCGAGGCGTGGCGGAAGTCGACGGCCTTGCTCTGCGGGAGGCCTTCGACGACGTCCACCATGACGACGTCGGCGAAGCTCTTCTCGGCGATGAAGTAGACGGCGGTGGCGCCGACGTTGCCGGCTCCGATGACCGAGACCTTGCTCATGCGAGGCTCCCTGCGAGGAGCCTCTTCACGTCCTCCGCGGAGGCCTTGAGAAGGCGCTCCTCCTCGGCGCCGAGGGAAGGCGTCATCACCTTGACCGCCCCCTGCCTGCCGATCACCGCGGGGAGGCTCAGCGCCGCGCCGTGGATTCCGTACTCGCCGTCAAGCACGATCGAAATCGAGAAGATCCGCCTGAGATCGAGGGTGACCGCCTCGATCACGTCCCTCGCCGCGGCGGCCGGCGCGTAGTACGCGCTCGACCGCTGCGCGAGCCGCACGATCTCGCTTCCGGCCTCGCGCGTCTCCTCGAGGAGCGACGCGATCTTCGCGCTCGAAAGCAGGTGGCGCAGCGGAACGCCGCCGACGCTCGAGTAACCGGGAAGGGGAATCATGCGGTCGGAATGGCGCCCGACGACGAGCGCCTGGACGTTGTCGGCGGCGACGTCGAGCTCTCGGGCGATCAGGTAGCGAAGACGGGTGGAATCGATGACGCCGCCGAGGCCGAGCACCTGCTCGCGGGGCAGCTTCGAAAGGCGCGCGAACTCCGTGGTCAACGGGTCGACCGGCTCGCTCGCCAAGATCACGACGCTTGTGGGCGCGAGGCGCGCGATCCTCGGCGCCAACTCCCGAACGAGGGGCAGATTCTCGGCGAGAAGATCTTCGCGCTTCATGCCCGGCTTGCGCACGGCTCCGGCCGCGAGAACGATTACATCCGAATTTCCGATGGACTCGAGAGAGTCCGAGCCGGCCAGCTTCGACCGATACCGGCGGACGGGGGCGCCCTCCATCATGTCGAGCGCCTTCCCGGTGGAAAGACCCTCCTTGATGTCGTAGAGAGTCACGTGCTCGGTCCCTTTCTCAGCGATAAAAAAAGCGATGTTCGCGCCGACGTTGCCGCTGCCGACTATGCTAACACCCGGCATGGTGTGCCTCACTTCCGGTCTGCACCTTGTTGCTTCTGCTAATAATACCAATGGAAGAAAACATTGGCAAGGACGTGGCGAGAAAAAGAGGGGCTTCAGGCGGCGTTCGCGCGGGGGCCCGGGGTCAGACGTCGATCAGCATCTCGAGCACGGCGCGCGCCCGCGTGTCGTCCGGGTTCAGCTCGAGCGTCGTGCGGTAACTCTTGATCGCCTCGCTGTTGTTGTGGAGGTGAAACTGCGCGGTGCCGATCAGGTAGTGAACCTCGGCGAGAGTCGGCGTCTCGGCCACGAGCTCCCGGAGGAGCCCGAGCGCCTCGTCGTACTTGCGTTCCTTCATCTTGATCTGGGCGAGGTAGAAGTTCGCGATGAGCGACTCCCGCGAGACTCTCCGCAGCCCCGCGAAACCTTGCAACGCCGCTTCGTCGTTGCCGAGAAGATGGTTGATCAAGCCGACGAAATAGCTCGCCATCGCGTGACCCTGCCCGCCTTGCGAAAGGACTTTGTTGAACGCGTCGAGGCTCTTCTGAAGCCTCCCGCAGCGGTAGTAGCAGACGCCGAGCTCGTAGTACGCGTTGCCGAAATCGGGCTTCAGCCCGACCGCCTCGTTGAAGAGGGCGATCGCCTCCTCGAGCAGGCCGAGGGAGTACTTCGTCTTGCCGAGGAGAAGAAGAATGACATGGTCGTCGGGATGGTCGTCTCTGAGCTTCTGGAGGATGACGCAGGCCTCGTGCCATCTGCCGTCGAGGAAGGACTCGACCGCCGCCGCGTGATCCGGATTAGAAAGGTCAAACGCCATACCCCGCCCTCCGCGCGACCCGTGGCTGCCTCATGTTGGGATCAAAAAAGGATACCACGGAAAGACTCGCCGCGCAATCCGACGGCGATCAAGGCGCGATCGGCGCCCCTCTGTGTCCGCTTGCGCGGCGGACCTTCCGGTCCGCTACTTGATGGAAATGCGGACTTCCATCGTATGATTCCCGCCGGAGCCGCCGCCCACGACGCGGCTCCGGCGGAAGCTCGACCGCTTGGGCGTCGCTCGGGCGGCGACACGCGAGGGGAGGGAAGGCATGGGCGAAGGGTGGCTGCGCGTCGATGAGGCGAAGAACAGGATTGTCATCTGCCTGCAGGGACGATACTCCGACAGCGAGGTGACGGAGAGAGCGCAGCTCATCTACGCCGGCGTTTGCAGGCTAAAACCGGGATTCGAGGCGGTTACCGACATCTCCAGCTTCGAGCCTGCGTCGCTTGAAGGCGCACAGGAGATCATTCGCGTCCAGTCGTTCGTGAAGAAGCACGGAGTGCGCCGCATTATCAGGGTCGTCTCCGACGCCGATCTCCGTGGGAGGATCCAGTTTCAGTACACGACCGACATGGCAGCCTATGGACCGGGGGTAAGGATCGACAAGGCCGGCTCCATCGAAGAAGCCGAGCGTATCCTCGATGAAGATTGTCCTTCCTGAGCGCCAGAGCCATCGCGCGCTTCGACGATCGGGATCGGGCAGATCCTGTGCCGTCCGACCGGGAATACTCGTCTCCGGCGAGCCGACTGCGGCGTCCTGCCTCAAGTCCCCGGTCCGGGAGCTCGGGCCCTCTTCGGAGAGCTCTCCTTCGCGGTCGAGGTCGACCGCGACTCCCGGGAGCGCGTACGTGCCTCGACGACCGGAAGGAGCGCCTCGACATCGGAGCACAACACGAGTCGAGCGACCCGCGACCCGGCGTTTCGCGGGATCCCGGGCGCCGCGCGCCAGGATCCAACCGAATCTCATCTCGTATCTCGCCTTTCGATACGCTCGGGCCCGGTTGCGCGAGGGCGGCCGGGGAGACACCTTGGCTCCCCAAAGGCTTCATCCGGGTCGGCAGCTCCTCGGCTCCTCGAACGGAACCGATTATGCTCGTCCGTCGGTCGCATTCGCGCAGTATCGTCCGTCATGACAGGGGAAAACGAGCGAAATCCGACCGAAGAGACGAGGAGACCGCAGTGAGCAAGCAGCACGTGAGCCTCCAACCCCCGCGAGACCCGAGGACCGCGTCGCCTACGCGAGGCTCGAAACCGACGGCGTGACCATCTCGGCTACGGGCGGAAGCGGACGGCGACTCGAAAAATGCTTGACAAATGGGCCCGCATGGGTACTATGTTTAGGAGCTAAACATGATCGAGCCGCATGGGCTGACGGCCCGTGACTTCAGCGACCAATTCCTGCGGGTGATGGCGAAGTTCAACGCGCTTGAGCGCAGGCCGAGAAGCTTCGGAACGAAGGAAAAGCTGTTCCGGGCGGAGATCCACGCGATCGACGCGATCGGCAGCCACGAAGGGTCGAGCGTGACGGCGCTCGCGGAAATCATGGGCGTGACGAAAGGGGCCGTTTCGCAAATGGTCGACAAGCTCCTGCTGCGGGGATTCGTCACGAAGACCGCCCTCACGGGCATCGCGAACGAGGTGAAGCTGGACCTCACCAAGAAGGGCTGGACCGCCTTTCGAGCGCACGCGGAGCTCCACCGCGACCTGTTGGCGGCCGCCGCACGGAGAATCGGCGCGCTGAGCCGAGACGAGCGCTCCGCGATATGGGAGATCTACGCCGCGATAGAGGCGTACCTGGATCGCCGCGTAACGGAGGATTCGCCGCCGTAAAAGGCGAGTCGGCGGAGCCAAGCTCTCGAGCCTGGCGCTGCGGGTCGGTGCGATCCAAGGAAAGCGGCCCCGCGGCGCTCGGAGCGGGCTTGCCGGGGTAGTGGGGCGGGAGGCAAGCCCCTTCCGTGCCGAGAAAGCCTCCCCGCGAAAAGATCGAAACGTTTCAGGACCGCGCGAGAAAGAACCTGCGCCTTCTTCCTCCGCGGAGAAGAAAAGGGCGCTCGAACTCATACCGGAGGCCACCATGTACCTTCTCGTGATTCTGTTCCTTATGCTCGTTTTCCCCGTCGTATGCATCCTCGTGGATGCCTTCGCGTTCGCAAGCCATGCGGACCTCGTGACGCTCGTCGGCAGGTGGTTTGTCTTTTGGGCCGTCGGCGTGCGCTTGTTCGTCGCCGGACTGCGTCAAGTGTTTCAGCCCCGATTTACGGCGGAAACGATCTTCGAGATCAAGGACTCGAAGTCGCTCGTGTTCGTGCAGGAGCTCGGCTTCGCGAACATCGCGATAGGGGTTCTCGGAATCATCAGCATCGTCTCGGAATCATGGATTCTGCCTGCGGCGATCGTGGGCTTCCTGTTTTTCGGCATGGCGGGGATTCGCCACATCGCGAACAAGCGAAATCGGACCGAGAACATAACGCTCGTCTCGAACCTCGGCATCGCAGTCGTCATGGCGGTCGTCGCCGTGGGTGAAGCGCTCGGAAGGTAAGCTTCTCCTCGAGGAGAAGTCCGCGGCCGCGACTCGCGCGGGGCCCGGTCGCCCCCGCCCCTTCGGCCGGTCGAACCGGCGCCGTGAGGAGCTCTCTCGTCGCCTTCCCGGGCTCGGAAGTCCGGAGTCGATGGGGATAGCGGAGAGCCCACGCAACCGCCCTCGACTGATTGTCGATCGAAAAGCGCCCAAGTTTCGGGCCCGTTCAGGCGAGCCTGCGTCGGTGCTATGCCGCGGCGAAGATGGACGGCGCCGTGTCGTCGAGCGCCGATTTACCGTGCTCCCTCGAAGCCGCAGGAGGCACCCGGCTCCACGCTATCCTCGGTGCATTCACGTCATGAAACCTCATCTCACCAAATCCACGGAATGAGCTTCTTGGTTCGGCGTTGATACTCTTGATACTCGGCTCCGAGCGCGGCGACCATGGCCGCCTCCTCGACCCGAATCCGGTAGAGAAAGGCGGCAAGCGGAATTGCGATCGCGACAACCAACGAAAGCCAGCTTTGCTCCGCCAGTCCAAGGCCCAAGGGAATCATCAATAATCCGGCATACGACGGATGTCTCACCAACCTGTAGGGGCCGTCCGTTACGACTCGCTGACCGGCATGGATTTCGACGGTGGTGCGAAAGGAAGATCCTAACCACGTCACGGCCCTTACACGAAGGATTAGCCCAAGAAGCATGACGGCGAAGCCGATCCAGAACACCGCGCTTGTCTTGCCGCCGGGAAAGATGAAGAGCGGAACTCCGCTTACGATTCCGGCGGCGGTGTTCCCCACGGCGAGAGCGACAATGTTGAGGTAGATGGTGCCGCGGTCATGGGTCGTCTTCCCTTTGCCTTGAATGCGATCCCGCAGGATGAGCCAGATTTCGAACGCAACCCAAACGCATTGGAGAGCAATGATGCATATCAGGTAGATGGTCACCCGCCCTCCCCTTCGCCTACCTCGAATCGATCCGTCGACGGACCGCGAGACCTGTCACTCCTCCGGAAACCTCGCCGATTGCCTCGAGCTCGGACGCGCCCCTGCGGATCGAACCGGAAGCTGTGAACGCCGTTCCGGGGGATGCCGCGTGCGGATAACCTCCCGCGGCGTCCCCGGCAGCGATGCGGTCTCCTCAAATCATAGTCCCCGGGATCCTCGATGTCCATGTCCAATCCCTCGTCAGCGCCGCCCGGTTCTCGCCACGTCCACGCCAGGAAGGCCTCGTCCGCCTCGGAAAGCTCTTCCCTTTCTTAAGACCTGCAGCTCGCCGTCCCGGACGGTCGGAGAAAAGGCCCTGCCGGACGGCGACCGACCGGACGGGTAACGCGCCCTTCGATCGTGACCGTAGGGGGCGCTCGTCGGGAGCCCGATGGCGGAGCGGAATCGCTCGGCTTCACGGTGGATGCGGATCGCACGGATTCGCGAATGCGTCCTCGCCTCCGAAGCAACGCGGAATGTTCAATCCCTCCGCCGCTTCGATGATGAAGCGCGCCGCGCCGTCTTCCGGCAGCCTATCTCGAAGGTCCGGGGCGGCATGGGCGTTTCCCGGCCGGTATCCGCTGCCCGTGCGCTCATGCCTTCGACGTCGAGGGTCGAAGAGAAATGCCCCGCCGGGGAAAAGTCCGACAGGCCGCTCGTCTCACTCCGTTCCCGGCTCGCTTGGAGCCAAGGGCTACGAGGGTGTGGGGCATGGCGAAATTGTTGAATAGCCATGCAGGATAGAACGCCGCCATTGCATGTTGATGCACGATCGGACATCCTTTTTGATCCTGCGGGCTGGCTGGCCTGGATCCTGCGTGAAGAATTGCGCCGTTGGATCAGTCGACAGCAGGACCTTGTCAAACTGGATATGGAATCCATCAAAATCAGCCTACTGATCAACGAAAACGAGGTGTTCCGCATCGCGGGTCGCTGGCGTCCAATCGAGTTCAAACGGTTCAGGCAAAAAAAAGCGACGATGGCGGACGCCGGCTATCCGGGGCATTCAGGATCGAGTTTCCGGAGCCAATGACAGGTCCAATCGCACGTGGGCATTCCAGCCACTTCGGATTAGGACTATTTGTGCCCGTGGAGAGGTGATAATCGTACGCCCCCTCCCTCAAATCTCAACAATCTTCACGAGCTTCTCCATAGCCACAAAATCCGAGAGGCTTCGTGTATACAACGGGAGGCCGTTGGCGGCGGCCATGGAGGCGATAAGGAGGTCCGCAAATCGGGGACGGGAGGACCGACCGGAGGCTCGGATGGCGGCGAAGATCAGGCCGTACTTGCGGGCACATTCCGTATCGAAAGGAAGCGGATCCCAGGTCGCCGCCGCCCATTGCAGGCGATCCTGGCGGCGTGCGCGTTCCTGTTCGTCCGTAGCGGCGTGGGTACCGGCAGCGAGCTCCGCCAGAGTCACGGCCGAGATGGCGGACTCGTCGGGAAGCGAGGCGGGATCGAGGATGCCGTGGTCGATCACGACCGACGTATCCAACAGCCCGCGCGTCGGCTCAGCCATCGACGGATTGATCGATCACGGCATCGAGATCCGTACGGAATCGGCCGGCGTCGATGTGGGGAGCCTGCGCGGCGGCTTGGACGATCGCGGCGCGAGGTACGAAGCGCCGCGGTTGAATCGGCCGCAGCTCGGCAATCGGCGTCCCGTTGCGTGTCACGATGACAGTCTGCCCCGCCTGCACCTCCCGAAGCACCGCGGCAGACTCATTTCGAAGCTCGCGCTGAGTTATGATTCTGCTCATGAGAGCAGTGTAGCAGATTGTAGCGAACCGAGACAACAGGAATGACAAATGCCTGATTTTCTTTCCTTAGATACCCTTGATCTCTCCGCCGTCCATCCGAACTGCGGAGCCCGTCATCCATTTCCCGGCCGGCGAAACAAGAAAGGCCATGAGGTTGGCAATGTCTTCCGGTTGGCCGTAGCGCGTGATGCCGGCTTCGGACGGGAATTTTTCTATTGCCTCGTCCACCGTCATATTGTGCGCCGGAGCATATTTTTCCATGTACGTCATTCGTCGGTTGGTGAAAACGGGCCCGGGGAGGACGCTGTTGACCTGAACGCCGTCTTTGATGCCTCGTTCGGCAAAAGCTTTTGCCATGGCAACGATAGCGGCATTGACCGTGGCTACGGCCGCAAATGCGGACTTTGGCGCGAAGGCCGAGTTGCCGGACATGAAGACGACGGACCCCGTCGATTTCTTGAGAGCTTCCCAGGCATGTATCGTGGCGCGCCGCGCGCCATGGAGCTTGAGAGCTATTCCATCGTCCCACTGAGCATCCGTCATCTCAAGAATATCAATCTGCGGCACCGCGCCCGCAATGTTCAAGAGCGCGTCGATCCGGCCGAACCGTTCCAGCGTTTTCGAGACCAACACCTTCGCCGCCTCCGGTTCCCTCAAATCACGCGCCACGACGAGCGGCTCGGCTCCCGCCGATCGTACCGCCTTGGCGGTTTCTTGAAGCTCCGCCTCGTTTCGCGCAGCGAGCACGACAAACCGGAAATCGCGTGCTAGGCGAATGGCGGTGGCGCGTCCGATGCCCTGGCTAGCTCCGGTCACGATTGCGACAGAATTATTCATGGTTTTCTCCTTCCGCTCATGGGTGTACCGCGATCGAGCCCCTTCTTCAGCTGTTCTCTCAAGCCATCTCCGGGCGCCCGCTCAGCCGGCATAAGGAACTCTCGAAGACACTCGAACTCGCAATGAAGGATGAGAAGCCCCGCACGGTAACGCCGCCCTCTCGTGGATGGCGAGCACGCAGGGTCGTACCGGTCGGCTTGTGCTCTCTCTGTCCTCGATCGCCCGACCTCGCGGCCCCTCCTCCGCAGAGGCATCGGGGAGCGCCTCCGACGTCGGTCTCGCGTGAAGAGTCCTTCTTGGAGTCGGCGATTCGCCCGATTGGACCCGCGCTCCGCCGCCGTGACGCGCGCGGAGATTTCGCGAGATCAAGAAGAGGCGGGACTCGCGCGGCGGGATTTTCAACCGACCCGCGAGGCTGCGACGTACCGTCGCCCCGCGCGAGAAGGGGGCTCTTCCCGCTCTGGCGCCGGAGCCGCACGACGTGGCGACTTCGGGTGACAGCCGCACGGAAGGGCCCGACCCAGCGGCGGACGCGACCACAGGGAACCGTTCTCCGCTCCCTTCACGTGTCGGCCGCCCGGAGAGACCGATGCTCCGGCGTCTTCGTCGTCCTCCGCGCGCCGGCGCCCGGGCGCTCGTTCGCCTTCGCTTCGGAGCCGATCGGATGCGGAAAGCCGCTCCGTGTCCGTAACCCCCGACGCTGCCTGGCCACAACCGGGATGCGAAAGCGGAAATGCTTCGCGGATCCCCTCGGGCCGGCCGGCATGACGCGTGAAGGGCTCCGAGCTTCCCATCGGCCGGGCGGCAGCCGCTCGAAAAGGTGCCGATCGTTCGGCTCCCACGCCGATTCGGGACGCCGCCAGGAGAAGGGCGCTTGCTCGAAAGGCTGCGCCCGTGCGAGCCGACACGACGCCTCCCGGCGGCTCTTCGCTCCCTGCTCGATCGCCCTGGTTCTCGTCGTGAAGTCCCGAGGCCGGCCGGTCAGGACTCCGGCTCTTCCTCAAGCGGCTTGTTCGAAGCCGCCTCCGCGTCGATAAACTCGGCAAGCGCCTTGGCGTCGTCGTCGGAAAAGAAACTGAAGCTGATGCCGATGTAGTACTTGCCCTTGGATTTCTCGGAGCGCATGACCGTG